>AGAU01000081.1 GCA_000224765.2 SAR324 cluster bacterium JCVI-SC AAA005
TTTCCCCCCTGTCATTACTTTCATAAATGAATGTTTCGGAATAGGAAGACCCTTTCCCGAAATAAGAATGAGATACTAAGTACCTTCCCTTTGCTATCTTAATAATTGATGGACATCCCACAAAATTTTTAGTCTGTGCAGGTACATGGTGTATGATGATTCCTGGTACTTTGTCAAATACTATTGAATAATTCTGTCGTTTCATTTTTTAATCCAATTAAGGTAAGTAAGTTCAATTATTCTATCATGCCAACTTTATAGAAACAAGAGTTAGAGAGTGCTTCTTCAAGAGAATTAAGATAATGCAATTATCTAATTAATGAATTATTCAAGTGGAAGAAATCTTCTCAAATCAAAAATTATGATATTATGAAATTTTTGCTGTTTCCAGAAATCAATTCTTTATTAAGAACATACTTTGGTTTCTTCTTTATCTGTGATGGTTGTATAAATTTAAATGTTATTGGTCCGCCTCTGACTTAGATGTGACTATCGTCTGATTATTATAATGATTTGACGGCTGGATTTCCCTGATGACTATTTCTTCAGAAGTATAAACATGGGATTTTAATAACCAGGTTGGCCTATGAATTTGGCCCTTTTAACTTGGTGGATCCCAGAACATTGCAGACAGAGTTAAAGTTATCATGTATGACTGATTAAAATATAACTTTCTGTGAAGCTATCTTTTATTTTCGAAACTTTACAAAGAGTGTGAAAGTTTATCTGGGTTCGGGATGAGATTAGTACCCTAAGTTTCCAGTCTGGTTCATGTCTTATACAGCATAAATCTGTTTGTCTCTATCAGGCTACCTTTCTACTAAGTCTTCGAAGTTGGATTTGTCCTGCTGATGCTTTCGGTGGGCTAGTTTCTGCTGGTTGAACCAACTGCCTTGTTAAAAGAGCCATCTTTTCTCTACATGGAATAAAAAAAATGTTTATTAGTGGACTCCCGATCGAGAATTTACTGATTGCTGATGAGGTAGGAGACAAAGGGTTGGGGAGATACCTTGAAGCAAAGAGTGCTGGTAAATTAATCAATGTCTAAGTGATCCTTCTCCTAGAACAATGATGAATCGATGGTAAAATAATGTGGCTTTTGCAAACGGCCGTCGTATGGTGCTGTTGTTTTGTAGTGAAAGATGAGAATG
>AGAU01000080.1 GCA_000224765.2 SAR324 cluster bacterium JCVI-SC AAA005
CAGGCAAAAGAAAAAAATTGGCAAGCTCGTGTTGTCAGTCAAAAACCTTTCTAAGGATGCAGCTTTTTCAGGGATAGAGTTCGATCTTCATCAAGGAGAGGTTTTGGGCTTTGCAGGTTTAGTTGGTTCAAGAAGAACCGATGTAGGACTGGCTTTGTTTGGCATTCAACCCAAGGACGCGGGAAATATCGAAGTTGATGGTAAAAATGTAACCATTAACAGTCCTCAATCCGCTCAAAATCTCGGCATTGCCTATATGACTGAAGATCGAAGAAAGCTGGGCTTGGCGATGCCACTTTCAATTACTTCAAACATAACTTTACCAGCTTTGAAACGTTACTTGGGAAGTCTCGGTCTGATACGGACCGAGCTAGAAAAATCAACTGCTGAAGAATTCAAGGAACGGCTTCAGATCAAGACACCTCATTTGATGCATGAAGTTGGCAAACTATCCGGAGGCAATCAGCAGAAAGTGATGTTTAGTAAGTGGCTCAATACGCAACCAAAGGTGTTTATTTTGGACGAACCCACTAGAGGTATCGATGTTGGGGCTAAGACTGAGGTACATAACATGATTCGTGAACTGGCAGATCAGGGAATGGCAATTCTTTGTATTTCCTCTGATCTACCAGAAGTACTTGCAATGAGTGATCGGGTTTTGGTAATGCGAGAAGGTAAGCAGATGGGTATTTTGGATGGCCCAAAAGCCAGTCAAGAGTCCATCATGTCACTCGCAATGGGAGAAATGCAGGAGATGGCATGAACCAAATTCAAGGACTGCGACCCGAAAAGCTAAGAGAACTAGTACTGCTACTATTGATTGCGCTAGTTCTGATCGTATTCAGTTCAGTGATCGAAAACTACTTGAATGCCCGACTTTTCAATAGAGTTTCGGCCAGTGTTGCCTTGATGGCTGTCTTGGCGATCGGGCAAACCATGGTTGTTTTAACACGCAATATTGATTTGTCAGTCGGTTCCATCGTTGGATTCACGGCTTATTTTGTGGGCTATCAGCTTTCACAGTATGGTGACATGCATCCACTGATGGCAATCTTGCTTGCAGTTGGAGTTGGGACCTTAATGGGTGGAATCAATGGGGTCTTGGTAGCTTATTGTCGGATTCCTTCAATCATCGTTACCTTGGGCACAATGGCTCTGTACCGCACTTTGCTAGTGGAGTATTCAGATGCTCAGACCGTATTGACTGTCAACCTTCCGCGATGGCTACTTGATCTTCCAAGCTTGAATCTTATTAGTTTTGACCGATTACACCTACGAGTTCTAGTAGTTGGGATGATTGCAGTTGTGGTTTTATTCCAAATCATTCTTAAATATACTTCCTTTGGTCGGAAGCTTTATGCAATTGGTTCAAACCCAGAAGCAGCAAAAATGGCAGGGTTTGCAAATCAAAGGATGGTCCTGACAGCATTTCTTCTCTGCGGAGCTCTTGCGGGTTTAACCGGATTCATGTTCTTGGCTCGCTTTGGAAATATTACTGTTGTAGCTGGAATCGGCTTCGAACTTAAATCAGTCGCAGCTGTCGTTGTTGGAGGTGTGAACATTTTTGGTGGTTCTGGGAGCGCCTTTGGAGCATTCTTGGGTGCAGTTCTCATAGATTTATTAGAAAATAGTTTGATCCGCTGGCTTCAGATTAGTGAATTTTGGCGTGATGCTTTATTGGGACTCTTGATTTTAATTTCTGTTGCAACAGACAGCGTAATCATGAAGCGCTTCCAACTGTACTGGGCCAGAAAACAGGCCAGAAGTTCCCCAGAAACATAGGAAATCAATGCAATCTTATTGGAAGCATTTGCGAAGCTGGGAAGGCTTTCTTTGCTTAGTCCTTTTAATGACAATCAGTGTCAATGCAGTGAATTCTGATGCTTTTCTAAGTATTGACAACCAGATCAATCTCTTTGCGCTATCGATTGAGAAGGTCATCATAGCCTTGATCATGGCTTTCATCATCATTAACGCAGAAATTGATCTCTCGGTTGCGTCAATGATGGGACTTGCAGCATGTGCCCTTGGATGGATGGTCGATGCAGGTGCTTCTATGGCAACCGCCCTGGCTTTATGCTTATTGATTGGTATTGCAGGGGGGTTATTCAATGGCTTCTGGATTACTTTCATGAAACTGCCCTCTTTGGTAGTCACCCTTGCGATGCTAATTGGCTTCCGCGGCCTAGCTAGAGTCGTTGTTGAAGACCGCTCAATTCGTGTGTTCCCAAGCTGGTTTGAGGAACTTGGCCAACAGCCTATTTTGGGGCCATTTCCACTTTCCATGATTATTTTTTTCTTTCTAATGATTGCTTCAGTGGGAGTACTTCGATTCACTGGTTTTGGTCGTTATATCTATGTGATTGGTATCAATAAGGAAATGGCTCGATACTCGGGAATTAATGTCACACACGTTAAACTGATCCTCTTCGCACTATCAGGTTTGATCTCAGCAATGGCTGGAATCTTGTTCGCCGCTCGCCTTGGCTCAGTTCGGGGAGATATGGGACTTGGGTTTGAACTGGATATTATCACGATGGTACTATTAGGTGGTGTAAGTATTTTTGGTGGTTCTGGGTCAATCTATGGGGTCATTCTTTCTATCCTGATCGTGCTTTATCTGAGGAACGGAATGTCTCTGAGCAACATCACAGGACATCTTCAGACTGGAGTAATCGGTATGTTGTTAATATTTTCAGCAATGGCCCCCAATCTGAAAACTTACTGGGAGTCTTTTCAGGCTTCTCGCTCAAAATAAAATTCTTACACGAGTCAGCCTATGATTTGACGTAACTCATTCTTGATGCAAAGACTACTGATCCAATCTATT
Source organism: SAR324 cluster bacterium JCVI-SC AAA005 (assembly GCA_000224765.2). Lineage (GTDB taxonomy): Bacteria > SAR324 > SAR324 > SAR324 > NAC60-12 > JCVI-SCAAA005. The sequence continues at coordinate 2,831 of AGAU01000080.1, forward strand.
GGAAATAAATCAAATCCTCTAAATAAGTGATAATCACATGATAAAAAAATTTCTTGCCGTCGCTGTAGCAGCAATGATGGTTTCCAGCGGACTCCTTATGGCACATACTGTCGCGAAGAAAGGAATGAAGGCCGATCTGGTACTAATGCCTAAGTTTTTAGGAATTTTGGTATTTGATCAGGCCAACCAGGGTGCACAAGAAGCACACAAAGAGCTTCAAAATCCTGGAAAATTAGAATTTCTTGGGCCAACACCTGAAAACAGTGTCGCTGGTCAAATTGAAATCCTGACAACAGCTACAACTCAGGGGCAAGATGGCATCATGATCTCTAATAACGCTGGAGACCAAATTGCACCTGCAGCTAAATCGGCCCGAGAGAAAGGGATGACTGTAGTAACATGGGATTCTCCAATTCCTTCCGCCGAGGGAGAACAACTTTTTATCGCTCAAGTTGACTTCAATGAGACAGGAACAGTGATGGCTGATATGGCTTTGAATATCATGGGGGATAAAGGCGGTGATTTTGCTGTCTTGTCCGCATCACCAGATGCAGCCAACCAGAATGCTTGGATTGCTGCGATGAAGGAAGCATTAAAGTCCTCTAAATATTCTGCCCTCAACTTGGTTGATGTTGTTTACGGTGATGATCAGTCTGAGAAGAGCTATAATCAAGCTTTGGCACTCGTCGATAAATACCCCAATCTAAAATTAATCATGGCCCCAACGACCGTCGGAATCGCTGCAGCGGCAAAGGCTATGCAAGATGAGGGTTTGTGTAACGAGATCAAGACCAGCGGACTGGGATTACCAGCTGAGATGGTAAGTTACACAATGAACGGATGTGCTCCAGAATTTGCCCTTTGGAGCTTTGTTGACCTTGGTTACCTTTCCTATTATGCAACCTACCTAATTGCCACAGGGCAAATGGACGGCATTGCCGGGGAAACCTTCAAAGCTGGCCGGATGGGCTACTACACAGTGGAAAAAGACCCAACTCGTGCAGAAGGACTACGGGTACTGATGGGCCCGTTCTCGGTGTATGACAAATCAAACGTTGAGGCAGCTTCCAAGTAACTTATCAGTTTTCGGGGGGGGTATACCCTCTCCGATTTTCCTCCGAAATTTCGAAATCAAGCTATACTGCAGCCTTCTACCTAGTCAAACGGTCTTCAAACAACTCCTTTCAATTTATTGAGAAAAAATGGAATTTTGGGATCCCCATTTTCACATCTGGGATATTTCATCTAGCACAAATAGTGGGCACGACAGCACAGTTCTGTTCCCCCCACATGATAGAGAAACTTATGGAATTCATGATTTTGAGAAAGATTTAACGACCTCTGGGTTTCATTTAACCGGAGGAGTCTTTATCGAGGCAGTAAGCGTTTGCCACGTTGAACTTAGTGGTGATGACTATGTTAAGTACTGCTTAGCTGAGACCAAATGGGTATCGGAGCAAATTGCTTTGTCATCAAATGATTATCATATTGTTTCGACTTTGGCCCTTGAAGATCCCAATTTTTCAAAACACCTAGCCAAACTTGCTCAAAACCCCAGAGTAGTCGGGATTCGTCAAATTTTGAATTACCAGCCCTCATGGCCCCGGAATGGGCGCTTAGGAAATTTATTGGATAATGGAGCATGGCTTAAAGGATTCGAAAAACTTAAAGAAATTCAATTCCTCTTCGATCTGCAAATTAACCCTCATCAAATGAAGCAGGCCGCAAAATTATCAGAAAAAAACAAAGGAATTCCCTTGGTGGTTGGTCACCTTGGAAGTCCAACTCTTGAAGATTTAACTTCTGGAAAAACCTATTGGGAGGGAATACAGGCCCTTGCTGATTTACCACAAAGCTCTATCAAGATTTCAATGCTTTCCTACATTGATAAAGATTGGCAAAATAATTCACTAATTGAGGACACTGTTTTAAAAATTATTGATGTCTTCGGGGTTGATCGCTGTTTTTTTGCCTCAAATTTTCCTGTGGAACTGCATGATGGTTGGCCAGCAGAAAAACTTTTTGACGCATTCAGAGATTTAGCCAAATCATTCAATCCGGATGATCAAAAAAAACTCTTTGCTGAAAATGCAAAACGAGTTTATAAAGCTTCCTTATAAATCTTGTTTGAAATTCCAATCAATTATGTCCCCATCATCAAACAAGTTTAAGCGGCGTTCCTATCCTTAACAAATGATTCAAAAACAAGCTTACATTGCGCTTGATTGTGGGGCCGAAAGTGCTCGTGTGATAGTTGGAATTCTCCAACAAGGGCAACTTCAGCTAGAGGAAATTCATCGTTTTCCAACAGGTGGCATCTCAATTGGAGAATCTCTCCGCTGGGATGTCCTGCAAATTCTCGAAGAACTCCGGATTGGCGTACGTAAAGCAGCTCAACTCAACTTACCAATTGCTAGTTTAAGCGCTGATTCATGGGGACTTGATTATGTTCTTGTTCGTGACCAAGAACCCGTCCTAACTCCACCCCGACACTATCGTGATCCACGCAATCTGGTCTCTTACGAGAGGGTTTGTGAGCGGATTGGCAAAGATTTTATCTTTGAGGAAACTGGCATTCAATTCATGCCAATCAATACAATCTATCAACTCGCTGCTGCCCAAGAAGAGTGCCCTGAATTACTGACATTTGCTGACAAACTGATCCCAATGGGTGATTGGTTCAACTACATGTTCTCTGGAGTCGCAGTTGGGGATGCTTCCATGGTCAGCACAACTCAGCTCTACAATCCCCGCAAGCAGAAATGGTCCAGGCCACTAATTGATGCCCTTGGGTTGCCCAATAATCTTTTCCCAGAAATAGTACCATGTGGCTCTGTACTCGGCCCAATCACTGACCAAGTTGTCGAGAGCACAGGCTTGGCCAGCAACACCAAGGTCATTGCCAGTTGTTCACATGACACCGGGGCAGCTGTAGCTGGCATTCCTGCTAAAGGTGGACAAGAAGACTGGGCCTATCTTAGCTCAGGAACATGGTCCCTTTTAGGAATTGAGTTAGATGTACCCGTGATCACTTCCAAGAGCCGCCAGTACAACTTCACCAACGAGGTAGGCTTAAATCATAGTATTCGTCTACTGAAAAATATCAGTGGATTGTGGGTCATTCAGGAATGTCGTCGTAAGTGGACAAGTGAGGGTTATTCTTATGATTATTCGACTCTCACAGAAATGGCAGCGGCAGCATCCTCTTTACAATCTCTAATTAATCCTAGTGATCCTAGATTTACTACAATCGGGGAAATGCCTGAAAAAATTGCAGCCTATTGCATTGAATCGAAACAACCCGCTCCTAAAAGTCATGGAGCTTTTGTTCGGAGTTCCTTGGAAAGTCTTGCCTTATCCTATCGAAAGGTACTGGACGAACTTGAAGAAACAACCGGCGAAACTTTGCGAACACTCCACATTGTTGGAGGTGGATCCAAGAATAAACTCCTGAATCAGCTCGCTGCCAATGCTACTGGTCGTAGGGTCCTCAGTGGTCCGTCTGAAGCCACTGCAATTGGGAACGTTTTGATCCAAAGTCTTGCTCTCGGGCATTTGAATTCACTCCCAGAAATACGTAACACCGTCAGAAACTCTTTTTTAATTGAAGAATATCTTCCCCAGGACCAACATATCTGGGATAACGCCTATCAACGCTTCTTGAAATTACCATGAAATACCCCTTATCCACCAATCGACTCTACCCAAAATGGGATGAAAACTATGCAAGTACACTTGATCAAGTTGGAAAGCTGATTTATCGATCAAATTTGCTGGGATCTGACCAACGGATTACCAACACTGGTGGAGGGAACACCTCCGCAAAACTAATAGAAACTGATCCGCTCAGCGGTGAAAAAACCGAGGTGCTTTGGGTAAAAGGATCTGGTGGGGATCTGCGAACCTCCAAACGAGAAAATTTCTCTTCACTATACCAGCACAAGCTACTTGATCTCATCCCCAAATACACCTCTGCACCTATAAAGGGCTACAAGACCAGCATAGAAGATCAAATGGTTGGCATGTACCCACACTGCACCTTCAATCTGAATCCAAGGGCTGCTTCAATTGATACTCCCTTACATGCCTTCATCCCACACAAGCATGTCGATCATATGCATCCAAACTCAGTTATCGCAATCGCAGCTGCGAAACGATCCGAGGAACTGACGAAAAAAATCTGGGGAGACGATCTGGTCTGGTTTCCATGGCAACGACCAGGTTTTGATCTGGGGTTGCAGTTACAGAAGATTTGTCAAGAGCATCCCCACGCACAAGGAGTCTTGCTTGGCGGTCATGGTGTAATCAACTGGGCTGAAAGTGACAGAGAGTGTTACGAATGGACTGTGGAGATCATTCGAAAAGCAGATGAATATTTGGCCAAGCATGATAAAGGAGAAATGACTTTCGGTGGAATTCGCTATCCTGAACTAAAAGAAGCTACACGCAGATCCTCACTTGTTTACATTCTACCCTGGCTCCGTGGCCAGGTATCCGGAGATAGGCAGCTTGTTGCGACTGTACAGGATGACGAGCAGATGCGTTATTTCGTCAACTCTAAAGATGTCGTTCGTTTATCAGAATTGGGTACAAGTTGTCCAGATCACTTTCTGCGGACCAAGATCAAGCCGATGTATGTTCCTTGGGATCCACACCAACAGAGTCTAGATGATTTGAAAAAGCTGATTCTGGAGGGACTCGTTAACTATCGAAAAGATTATTCTTCATACTACAAGCACTGTAAGCATGAAGATTCTCCCGCGCTCCGAAACACCAATCCTAGCGTTGTCCTCATCCCTGGTCTTGGGATGATTGCTTGGGGTAAAAACAAGAGTGAGAGCAGAGTAACTGCTGAGTTCTATAATTGTGCACTTGAAGTGATGCGGGGAGCTGAAGCTGTAGATCAATACGTTTCAATCGATCAGCAAGAAGCCTTCGATATAGAGTACTGGCTTCTGGAAGAGGCAAAACTTCAGCGGATGCCTCCAGAACAGGAGATGTCTCGGCAAGTCGCTGTAGTAATTGGAGCAGGATCTGGAATAGGTAAATCCGTTTGCCATCGGTTGCTTAAGGAGGGATCTCACGTTGTCTGTTCAGATGCTAATTCCCTGGCTGCAGAACATACAGCTGAGGAGTTAGTGCAAAAGGTAGGAGTTGGCATTGGGGTAGCTGGCAATGGACTAAGCGCCTGTGGTCCAACCCTCGCTCAATCAGCAGACATGACCAACCGCGAGAGTGTGAGTCGGCTATTTGAGGATGTAGTGTTGGCTTATGGAGGAATGGACATTTTGATTATTACTGCAGGAGTTTTCTTTCCACCTGACTCCTCTGGTCGTATCTCAGATAGCCAGTGGCGCCAGACTTACGATGTAAATGTGATCGGTCCTGCAATGGTTGCTGAAGAGGCCCAGAAGGTATGGCTCCGACAAGCCACACCTGCGAAACTTATTTTAACCTCCTCAGTCAACGCTACAGTTAGTAAAGTTGGCAGCCTAGCCTATGACAGTTCGAAAGCCGCTTTAAATCATTTAGTCAGAGAATTAGCTATTCAAATGGCTCCTATAGTGCGAGTCAATGCGTTAGCACCTGCGACGGTAGTAGAGGGAAGTAGCATGTTCCCCAGAGAAAGAGTGATTTCCTCACTCTCAAAATATCAATTACCTTTCGATGAACATGAGGGTACCGAAAGCCTGAGAAAGCGCCTTGCTGATTTTTATGCCCAGCGAACTCTACTGAAATCACAGATCTCACCAGAACACCAAGCAGAGGCAATTTTTCTGCTAGCGTCCGAGCGTCTCTGTCGTACGACGGGGCAACTCATCAACGTTGATGGTGGTTTGCACGAAGCCTTTGTTCGTTAGCATCTTTAACTGCAAAACAGGGGAATAATGAAAGTCTGGGACCCACATTTTCATATCTGGGATGTAAGACCAAACAGTCCTAGTGGCCATGATTCAGCCCAATTATTTGCTCCAGACAAAGACCCCATTTACACCATTCAACGCTATGAAGCTGATCTTAGCATGGATGGTTTTGAACTGATCGGAGGAACTTTTGTTGAAGCCGTCAGCGTGTGCCACACTAAACATGATGGTCCTGTCTTCGAAAATGCATGTTTAGCAGAAGCCAAATGGGTTACTGACCAATGCTCACAATCAAAACTCCCTTATCAGATTGTCGCTACAGGACCTCTGGAAAGTTCTGAATGGCCTTCGCTGTTCGCTCGACTCCAGAAAATTCCAAATGTTTGTGGGATTCGTCAAATCTTGAACCATGAGCCCTCCTGGCCCAGAAACAACCTGCGTGGCAACTTGTTAGATTCGAAAAAATGGCAACAGGGGTTTAGCACATTAGCTGAAGCAAGTTATTCATTTGACTTACAATGTAATCCCCATCAATACAAACAAGCTGCTGAAATTTTTCAAAGAAATCCTGCAATCCCTGTGATTCTTAATCATCTGGGCACTCCCAAAAGAAAAGATCTTTTGGAAGGAGAGAAATATTGGGAAGGCTTGCAAGCATTAGCTAACCTAGAACAGGTATCAATAAAACTCTCAATGCTGACTTATCCAAACAAACAGTGGCATGAGGACTCCCTCATCAAGGAGACGATCAATAAGGTGATTGATTTGTTTGGATTCAATCGTTGCATCTTCGCCTCAAATTACCCTGTAGAAAAGCTGGAGGGTTGGGATGCTCAAAGTATGTATCGGGAATTCCAACGATTAGTGGATCATCGAAGTCTAGAGGAACAAGAGGCCCTATTTGCTCTAAACGCAATGCGCATTTACAGGGCTTAAGCATAAAAATCGGTTGAGGGGAAGACATGAGGCTAAAAAATAAGATCGCGATCATCACCGGATCAGGTGCAGGAATAGGTAGAGCAACGGCTCTACGCTTTGTGGAGGAAGGTGCAAAAGTAATGGTTGTAGATATTGACAGGGATAATGCAAAACAGACTGCACAAATGCTTCAAGAAGCAGGAGGGCAGGCAGAATATGCGCAAGCCGATGTATCTGACTCCAAAGCCGTTGAAAGAGTAATTGAGGCAACAGTCTCAACTTTTGGAAACATTCAAATTCTTGTGAACAATGCAGCGGCTTTTGTCTTTGGGAAGATTGAGGACACGACCCCAGAAGATTGGCAAAAAGTGCTCGGTGTGAACATCATCGGATACGCCAACATGGTACAGACAGTCTTGCCCCATTTTAGAGCTAATGGCGGTGGGGTCATCGTCAATGTAGCTTCTGTAAGCTCTTACATAGCCCAACCCGCTTTTGTACCTTATAACACCTCTAAGGGTGGAATCATGCAAATGACTCGTTGTCTTGCCCTTGACTTGGCTTCGGAAAATATTCGAGTAAATGGTGTTTGTCCTGGAGCGATTTTCACCCAAGCAAGTGCGAATCATATGAAATATATCGGGATCAGCGTTGAGGAGGGCCGAAAATTATTCGGGCAGGATTCCCCAATGAAGCGTATGGGGGAACCTGTTGAAATCGCCAACGGGATTCTTTTTCTTGCATCAGATGAAGCCTCTTTCGTTACAGGTGCTCATCTAGTCATTGATGGTGGGGCAACAATTGACTAATAAACCCTAATCATTTTACTAGGTAGCTCATACAAAACCATAATACCTGTTTAAGTAAAATTTTTTGTCTCTACTTAATGTAGCTTGATAATCCTGTTGTCCTCATTATCACCTTTTTCTTTTAAAGCATAGGCCTCAGGTACAGAGAGACGGAACGCTGACAAATATTCCGCTAAAGCGTCCTGTTCCCCGCCAGTGTAACTGAATTTAGAAGAACGACTAGGATCTCCATTAATGTCTGCGCTTGGATAGTCGAAGTTCTCTCTGTAGCCCCTGCCTACATAAAGATTTAAACGATTCGGATTACTCAATTCCTGGAAAGGATAATCATCTCCTCCGTTTGCCAAAAAATTAAGAGTTACTAAGTTGAAGCTCCGATCTGGGTTACCAAAAATTTCACCATCCTTGACGATCGTATCTTTGACAGTCCCGTCCGAGCTCATTACCATCAATATCAGCGAAATGAAGAAGTTGAAGCGTAAAGCTGTCTGCCATAGCAGGAATTGAGAAAAATAGTCCTGCGAAGGCACTAAAAATATGTTTTTTTGTCATTGCTTTCTCTCATCAAAGTGTTCATAGACTGTAACTTAACACTGATTCTCAGACTACTATTTCTTCGATTTCATTTTTCAGTTCAGGGGTAATCAACTCCAACACGTCCAAGGATTTCATATTTTCATGGACCTGCTCTACTCGACTGGCCCCGGTAATTACGGTGGAAACGTTAGGATTGCTCGCACACCACGCCAAAGCCAGTTGGGAAAGAGAACAGCCTAATCGATCTGAAATGACTTTGAGATTCCTCACCTTCTTTAGATTAGCCTGATCCGTTAGTTTCTCTCGGAGCCATCCATATCCAGGGAGGTTGGCTCGGCTGTCAACTGGGATACCATCCAGATATTTACCGCTTAACATACCCGAAGCAAGCGGACTCCAAATTGTAGTGCCCATCTGATATTTTTTGAAGAGTGGAGCATACTCTTCCTCTAATTTCTCCCGATGAAAAAGATGGTACTGAGGTTGTTCCATAGTTGGCTTGTGAAGGTGATATCTTTCAGCAATCTCATAGGCCTCCAACAATTCATGTGCAGACCATTCAGAAGTACCCCAGTAATGAGCTTTTCCGGAACTCACCATTTCTGACATACTAAAGACGGTTTCTTCAATAGGCGTTTCGGGATCAGGACGATGACAGAAAACAAGATCTATGAATTCCAAACCAAAACGTTCAAGCGAACGATCAATAGCTTGTCTTAGATACTTGCGATTCAGGGTGTTTTTTGTATTAACCCCAGGAACGATACCCCAGAAAAACTTGGTCGAGACCAAATAGGTTTCACGGGGCCAGCCAAGTTCTTTTAGAGCTTGTCCCATCAATTTTTCTGACTCCCCCTTTTCGTAAGCCTCTGCATTGTCAAAAAAATTGACCCCCGCCTCATGTGCTGCTTGCATGCAAGCCAGGGCAGTATCCAAGGGGAGCTGTTTGGCAAAAGTAACCCAGGATCCAAAGGACAAAACACTCACTTTGATTCCTGCTTGACCCAATCTTCTATATTGCATCTCCATCCACACACTCCTGATTTTATAATTTACCTATTCCACAAACCTAAGATGATTGATCAAAATAAAGTATAGAGACTATTTCTCTGAATACCAAACTGGAAGTAGCAAAATTGCGAAAAGATAAATCGAAATGGTAGTCCTCAAAAAATATCAATTACTCTTTTCTTACTGAAGAAGTTCAAGGCGCGTTTTTGTGAGCCACAAATATGCTTCTCTCAAATCCAACTTTCTTTCATAGATCGCTTTACCCACGATCACTTCATCCACCCCGTCTCGCTCTAACTCCGCCAGTTTTTTTAAATCACCCAGTGAAGAAACCCCCCCAGAAGCTGTTACTTTCAACCCCGTCGATATAGCCATCCTGCGAAGTGAATTCAAATTTGGACCTGTTAACATACCATCACGAGCAATATCGGTATAAATCACTCTTTCGATACCGAATAGCTTCCACTTGTTTGCAAATTCCTCATCACTGAATTCTGTGACCTCTACCCAACCAGAGACAGCTACCTTTTCATCCTTAGCATCAAGACCCAAGATTAGTTGATTTCCGAATCTTTCGATTGCCTCCTTTAAAATTTTTGGATTTTTTACAGCAATCGTTCCGATGATAACTAAACTCACTCCCAAGTCGAAAACTCTTGATATGTCATCTAAACTTCGAATTCCACCACCCAGCTGTAGAGGGACTTTGACTGCTTGAGCAATGCGTTCTACCTGCTCCAGATTCTTGGATTCACCTCGAAAAGCGCCATCCAAGTCCACTAGATGAATTTGTTGAGCACCCTGCTCTTCAAAACTTAGAGCTGTTTCAACTGGGTCTTCCCCATACACTGTTTCCTGATCCTCTTTCCCTTGAAGCAACCGAACACAACAGCCATTTTTTAAGTCAATTGCAGGAACGATCTTCACTAAAACTTCTCCACGTAATTCTCTACAAAACTTTGTTAGGATTTATCCGCGCATCTGGATGGTGCATTCAAAAAGACTGTCCAGCCAACTATCCATAAAAATGTGAGGCCTCCAAGTAGCCAGCTTATCTTGAGGCTCCAGCCTAAAAGGCCAAATCCCAAACCCAACCCAAGCTCCATATGAAATGATTTATTGTTGAATGGTACTCTACAGAGACGACATCGACCTTGTAACCAGCAATAAGACCAAATCGGAATATTGTCGTACCAAGCTAATTGCGACCCACAAGCAAAACAGAAAGATCTAGACGGAGAAAAGCTATTCAATTTTTTCAACCTTCGAGCAAATTGATCACCACCATCGATCTGTGATTGTTTTTGACAAATTCGTCTACGATCAAAGAGAGCTTGTAGGAAACTTCCCAAAATTGCCCCAATAGCGCAGAGTGTCAAGGCACGAAAAAAAGGCGGTGCATCTATTGCATGAGTGTGGAAATCTGTCATTGCGCCGGTGTTGGATACATCGGTTTGTCACGATCATTCAGAGAGGTAGAATGTTCTCAAAACTACGATTGCTGCTGGTCTTACTCATCGGATGGACCTTGACAGCCACAGCATACGGAGCCGTGGTTCACCTCAACAGCGGAGAATCATTGAGTGGCCGCATTCAGGGTATGGACGAGCAAATGCTCTACCTTGAGTCAGATCGAGGGTTTGGTGTACTCAAGGTTGAAAGAGTTGACATTCGCCTGATTGAATTTGAAGCTGCCGAAAGAAATCTTGCACGAAAGCTTGGAATTGGACTTCATTATCGTCCATCTACAGTTCCAGAAGAGCGTATCAGCCTGAAGAACTGGCTCAGCCCTATTGATTCACTGGAATTGCTGATTGGTTACCATGAAGAAATGGATATTACTCATTTCTCTTTGGAAGGCCGATTCGCAAGAGTAGTTCTGAATGAAGGAGGACATAATCTATTCCTTGGTGCAGGGGCGGGCTTTGAAAGTGAAGAAGATGAACGAGGAACTCTCTTCAGGCTCTTCACCGGTTCAGAATTTTTCCCTATCAACTACCCAAATGTTGGATTATCAGTAGAACTTGGGCTCAGACGCCAGCAAGGCCTCGGAAGCACTGAACAAGGATTTTACAACGCACTCGCCGCCCGCTATTATTTTTGAGACATTCGATCGAGGGACACCCGTCCCTGTCTACCTTACCTTATTGGTCAGGAGGTCTCATTGAAGTCTAAAACTAACCAACCTCATAATCAAAGAAGATCCAGCATTTCTTTCGAGGATTCAACAATAGAATCAAATTGGATGGACCAAGTCTTTATTAGTATAGGCGAGATCCCTGACAAAGAAGAGGATTCAGACCCAAGTTTATTGCCTGATCAACAATCAAAACCAGGAAAGTTAAAGACCTCTCGAAATGCTTTTCAAAGCTATACTGCTCCAGACGAAACTCTTGATCTCCATGGTAAAAATCGGCAAGAAGCTTTAATGCTGGTGGAGAACTATGTTCATTACGGTGCTTTGCACGGACTAAACTCATTATTGATTGTTACTGGTAAAGGCAATCGTTCACATGCAGGCCCTGTACTCAAGCAGACTATAGAACAGTGGTTGGTCAAACATGGGAAAAAGTATATTGGGCAGGTTCGAGAAGCTCCACCTCGCTGGGGAGGTAGTGGAGCGCTATGGGTCATCTTCCGGCGTTGACTAATGACCTCTTAGTCGATAGCGATCTATGTTACCGGCTCACCCAGGCATACTGATTTGCTGATAACAAAACTTCAACCATTGGGTAAAAAAAGTATTGCGGTGCCCTCTCCAACAATTTAGCGGATTGCTCAGATCGAAGTTCTCTGGTGGCAATACATCGCCTGCTAGTTTGTCTCGCTCAGCCTCGTATACAATTCGCCTTGAATTGTACTCCGGATGACCGCTGTGCATCACTAATCTATGATCAGGAGTTTCAAAAATCGAATAGCCAGCCCGTTCTCCATAGGCTAGAAGATTCAATCTCCCATCCCTTTGTGCTCCTTCCATTAAGCTATCTTCAATGCCCGCATAGCGACTTTGCGGACACCAAAATTCATCGTCCAACTCCCCCGTAATGGGGTGCCCAGAATCAAGATTCTGTAGTTTAAAGAGGCCAAACAGTTTGTTATCGTATGTCAATTTATCTACTCCGAGAATAAAAGCGAGAGCAAAAGCTCCCCAGCAAATCCCCAAAGTACTCGGACAATTTAATTGAGAGTTTTGAACGATCTTGGAAATCTCAGACCAGTAACGCACTTCATGAAAATGAATTTTTTCAACTGGTGCACCTGTAACAATCAGGCCATCAAGACCAGATAACTTAGTTGCCTTTTCATAGGTCTGATAGAGGTCAGACATGTGCTGTTGATCACCTGATGAATACTGGTGTGATTCCAAACGAATCCAAACCGGCTCAACTTGCAGGATAGACAAACCAAGCGGATGGAGGAGATTGAACTCGTAATCCTTACCAAATGGCATGATATTCAAAATACCAATCCTTAACGGACGAATATCCTGACGTTCTGCATCCTCTGGTGTAATCCAAGAAATGCGTTCCTGACGAATGAGTGGAAGCGTACGGTTGTCCCGATCGATAACTAGGGTCATTAATAAAAGGTAAAATCTAAGTGTATGACGATGAAAAGAGCAGCACGAAATCCTAATAACTCTCTACTCAATATCCCCTTTTTTGCTATAAAAAAGCTTTATCAAAAGCTTGTTGGAAGTCTTCACGAATATCATCGATATGCTCAAGCCCAACAGACACCCGTACCATTGTCGGATCCACACCTGCTGATATTTGTTCCTGCTCACTAAGCTGTTGATGGGTAGTTGAAGCAGGATGAATAACCAACGTCTTGGCATCACCTACATTGGCAAGGTGACTAGCTAATTCAAGTCCGTCTATGAATTTAACCGCCTGCTCGAAGCCACCTTTCATGGTGAAGGCGAGCATCATTCCGTGCCCACGCTGGCTCATGTATTTTTTAGCCAGTTCATGGTAAGAACTACTTTCTAATCCAGGATAGCTTACAGATTCTACAGCCGGGTGAACTTCGAGCCACTCTGATAAGGCCTGAGCGTTTTCATTATGTCGTTCCACACGTAGGGATAATGTTTCCAAGCCTTGTAGTAACATGAAGGAATTGAATGGGCTCAATGCCGTTCCGTAATCTCTCAGACCTTCTACTCGGGCCCTAATGATGAATGCAATATTCAACTCCGGAGGTAGTCCAAGCATTTGACAAACTGGGCCGCCTGTTCCGAAAACCTCCCAGAATTTCATTCCTTGGTAGGCCTCAGAAGGTTCTGTGAACATGGGGAAGCGACCATTCCCCCAGTTGAAGTTTCCTGCATCTACGACAACTCCTCCGATACTGGTACCATGGCCACCAATCCACTTGGTTGCGGATTCGACCACAACGTTTGCACCATAATCTATTGGTCGAAACAAAGCTCCACAAGCACCCAAGGTATTATCCACAATTAGAGGTATGCTATTTGTTTCTGCAAGGCGAGCCAAGCCCTCAAAATCAGGAATATTGAACCTGGGATTTCCCATCGTTTCGATATAGATTGCTTTTGTCTTATCATCAATTTTCTCTGCAAAACTATCTACTCCGTCACCATCGGCAAAACGAACACCCAACCCAAGACGCTTGAAGGAAACCTTGAACTGATTATATGTTCCTCCATATAGAAAGGATGTGCTGACAATGTTGTCACCAGTCTCCATAATGTTCGTGAGAGCAAGAAATTGAGCAGATTGCCCTGATGCTGTTGCTAAAGCAGCAACACCTCCCTCGAGCGCTGCCACTCGCTTCTCGAAAACATCTGTAGTAGGATTCTGGATTCGCGTGTAGATGTTTCCAAATTCTTTTAAAGCAAAAAGGTTTGCACCGTGCTCTGCATTGTCAAAAATATAAGATGTGGTTTGGTAGATCGGGACAGCACGGGATTTTGTAGTAGGATCAGGTACTTGGCCGGCATGTAATTGAAGGGTTTCAAAACGATGTTGGCTCATCATTTTTCTCTGGCTAGTAGAATATGTTTTGAAGGTGCAGTTCTAATTCTGCTTCAGATAAAAGATAACAAGTTACTGAAAGCACTGGAAAAATGCAATCCTAGTACTTTTTTGAAAAATTACCCACGTAAATATACTTTGCTCTCCAAATCATTTCTTCGATTAACTGAGTTTTATGAACACTTTGCAGATGAAATTAGGGCAAGAATTCTTGAAATTTGCACTTGAGTGTCAGGCCTTCAAGTTTGGAGAATTTACTCTCAAAGATGGAAGTACGTCAGATGTTTTTTTCGACTCCTCATCTTTCAACTCTGGAAACCAACTTAGAAAGCTTTCCAGATTTTTGGCTAAAGCCATTAAGCTAGAAATCCCCGAATGTAATTTGATCTATGGTAGCGCTTATAAGGGAATTCCATTGGCTTGTGCTGTATCCATAGAGTTGGCCAAACTTCGAGGTAAGGACGTTGGTTATCTATTCGATCGTAAAGAGGAGAAGCAACATGGAGATGGGGGAAGCTTTGTCGGTAAAGTTCCAACCAATGAAGATATTATAGTTTTTGTAGACGATGTAATTACGAGTGCATCGACCAAGATCACTGGAATGGAAAAAGTTCTTAAAGCTTTTGATGTTAAATTTGAAGCAATTATAGTTGGAGTTGATCGCCGTTCTCCCAATGGTCTACCTGTTGATCAGGTACCCGTTTACTCACTGACCACATTGCAAGATGCTAGAGCATTTCAATCATCAATGACAGGTGACAACTTATGAGTAAATTGATTGTAGCACTGGATGGTATGGATCCTGGCAAGGCTTTACAGATAGCAAGTGAGTTGGCCCATTTACAAGCAAATGGATTGTGGGGTTTTAAAATTGGTCACCGTCTGACCTTCGCAGGCGCTCAATGGATTGCGCAACTAAAAAAAACAGGAAAAGTATTTGTCGACTTAAAACTCTATGACATTCCCAACACAGTCGAAAAAGCTGTCGACTGGCTTGCGAGTTTGAATGTTGATCTAACAACTGTGCATCTCTCAATGGGCCGATCAACACTAAAAAATATTGCTGACAAAGGAGTAGGAATTCTAGGGGTTTCTCTCTTAACTTCTGCAGTTCCTGATGAATGTAGAAGGATTTATGGAGGATCTCCTGCTGAAACCCTACTCAAGCTTTTCAGGGAATCTAGCAATACTGGAATTACTGGCGTTGTCTGTTCTCCACAGGATTTACATCTGCTGGACTTAATAGATCCTGATAAAATTCTGTTGCGAGTTTGCCCAGGTATTAGGGAGATTAAAGAAGATAAAGAGGATCAAAAACGTACTATGACACCCGCAAAAGCAGCATTAGAGGGGGCAAATTTTTTGGTGGTAGGAAGGCCAATTGTAGGGAAGTTTGATTACCTACGAGCGACTCATATCATTTTGAATGAAATCAGCCGCATCGATTATGGGATTGCGGACATATAGGATTGAGAGCGACCAATTATCAGTTTACGTGACGAACTTGGCCTTCTTCGCGGGGATTTATATTCAATCGTATTCCCGAATCGTCCGACATTCTTCCGTATTGGTCTTCTAAGGGCAATGCCTTTTGCTCTGTTACCCTCTATCTGTGACATTTCAAAAATTAACCGTTGTGCTTCCATGCTTACAGCGGAAAACTGATCTACCTGATTTTGGGCATCCGTGGCCTGTCCCATGACTCCGGTTTGCAGCCCAACTAGAATAGTAGCCACTAATAATGGCTTTCTCAGGAGATTAAATTCCATGGAAAGTTTCAACATGGCTGCAACAGTTGTGTTGATAGCCTATAACTTAGGCCTCAAAAGTTATCTTTTCATATTCACCAGATCCGTGATCATTTCATCAGTTGCGGTGACAGTCTTCGCATTCGCCTGAAAAGCTCTTTGCGATTCGATCATTTTCACAAATTCTAGAGACAAATCAACGTTGGATTGCTCAAGACTCTTGCTACGCACCTCTCCGAATCCTGGTGTTCCTGGTTCACCTGCAACCTTCTTACCTGCTCCGAGGGATTCCTGAAGCATGTTATCGCCAATCTGCATCAGTTTGCCGGGATTGTCAAATTTTGTCAGGATCAGTCTACCCACTGGCCTACTGTAACCTGTATCAAATACTCCATTAACTGTGCCATCTGGTTCCACAAATATATTTTCAAGTTGACCAGAAGGATTACCATCTGCGTTGGCTTTGCTAACTGAGTATTGACCTGCAAATTGTGTCAAGCCATCGAGCCCAGTTCTTGGATCTGTGGGATCATCAGGATTGTAGCCATCACCCAAGTGAACACCAAGAACGACTGGTGTTTCACCATTGAACGGTACTGCGAATTGAGGAACTCCCGTCTCTGGATCAACAGGTTGTGGAACTAATCTAGGTGGGCCCGATGGAAGAGGATTCCCTTGAGCGTCTACTCCTCCAGGTTGAGCTTCAAAGCTACCACTCGTTGCAGCAATCAATTTGCCATCTTCAGTGAATTGTAGAAATCCTCCACCGACAGCGATTTGATTTCCTGGCATCTGCCCGATAGAACCACCATCGAACATTAGGTAGTACTCCCACTGGTTAATTACACCTGTTCCAGGAATTGGCTGACCTGTAGCTGGATCAATTTGCTCTGGCAAATCAGGACGTTTTCTGAAGGCAGCTGTGGCTGTATGTGGGTCACCATATCGATCGTATACCGTCACTGATGTCGAGAAATTGTACATTGAATCTCGAACATTTGTAGGATCAAAGGGGACATCTTTGATAACTGCATTCGAATCCAAGTTAGCTGAGACTCTAATACCAGTGCCGTCAGCTCCATTTCCTGTTACTTGAGGAGGGTCAACCAACCCTAAAACTTTCAATGACCCAGGAAGTCCCTTACTTTCCTTGGTGTTTCGATCAACTTCAATTGCCTGGACACGCATTCCACGCTCAGTAGAAAGAAAACCTTCTTTGTCAAAGGTAAATTGACCATTCCGACTGTAGATTTCTTGACCTGATCTTGGATTGATTAGAGTAAAAAAACCATTTCCACCAATTGCCATGTCGGTATGTGAACTTGTATTTTCAAAAGTTCCCTGAGTGAAATCTTGCTTCACTGCACCAATTTTCACTCCATTTGTGACCTGAGTAAAGGATGCTCCTTGAGGATACTCGTTCCCCATTACATCTTCGAAGGCAACTTCATTTCTTTTGAAGCCAAAGGTATTCACATTTGCTATGTTGTTACCAACAACAGCCATCGCTTTACCGTGAGTTCGAACGCCGCTGGCGCCTGTTTGCAATGATCCGAGTAGTGCCATGAATTGCTCCTAATTAGTGGCTACGGGGAAATAAATTATTCTTGGTCTCGTAAGCGGCCATAAGCTTGACGAAGTTGCAGTTCTGTATGTAGTGGCATAGGTTGGGCTTGTGCAAATCTCCGGTCTGTTTTGTCGCCTAATCCTTTAATGTCTCCTGTCGAAATCCATTCATTGTTCACTTTGATCTGTGCTCCTCCACCCTCAAATCGAATATCTTGAACCTGACCTGATTTTGAAAGTAGGCTATCAACAAGTGCACCTTCCTGTGTTCTAGCAAGTATGTTCACTGAATAATTGCCATCAGAAAGAGGATCTCCTTCATTATCTAAGCCATCCCATAGCACGCTATGGTGTCCTTGACCTCTTGCATCTTGAGAGATTTGCCTAACAACGTCACCACCGTCATTCACAATCTGGACAATCACTTCGTCCGCATCACTAACCAGTTCGTAAGAAACTGGAGCGGAGGAACCATGCATTAATCTAATTTCATTTGCTTGCACCTCTACATCCTTACCTAAGAAGCTAGCGGATCCTGAACGCATCAATTGTTCTTGGTAATTTAGCAACGAATCGGTCTTAGCATTTAAGCTTTGGAGTTGTTCCACAGTACCGAGTGACGCCATCTGCTGCATCATGCTATCAGTATTCATTGGATCCATTGGATCTTGATGCGACATTTGGGTCATGAGTAAATTCAAAAAATCTTGTTTGCCAAGTTCTTTGCCATCTTTTGAATTACTAGTCGCTAGTTGACGTTGAGATGTCTGCGCAACATTAATAGTTTGATTGACATCATTGATATTCATCTAAATCTCCTTTGTGCATCAAGCATAGAGGTTTAAGCTACCGTCTGAGCGAGTTTGTGGACGAACTACTGAACCACTCTCTTGAGCAGCGTCTAATCTTTGCTTCTGACTAACTGCCGTTGTATCCTCCTGATAGCCGCCCTGGTCCTCGAACGCCTGTGAATCTGCGTCTGAACGTGCATCAATATTTACAGTGAGTTCCATCTCAGAAAAATTAAATTCTTTATCAAGAAAACGGTTCCGAAGTTGTTCCAGATCCGATTCAACCAGTTGCTTGATATGTGGATTTTCAACCTGCATTTCAACCTGCAATCGATCCCCAAGTTGTCTGACTTTCATTGTTAATGTTCCTAACTCATCAGGGCGCAAACGCAACGTTACCTCTTGGGCTTCTCCATCTCTACCTTTCCGAAGATTGCGCGTCAGTTGAGAAATATCAAAAGGGGATTCTGCTAATAAATCCTGAACCTGCGAAAAGGTCATACCACTTGAAGATTTAGCTTCTGATGCCGATAAAATCTTTGAGAGTTGATTCTGGGGAAGATTGCCAGAGTTATTTGGTTCCTGGTCGTTGTTGCCGAGAAAATCTCTTGAATTCGAATTCTCTCTCTGAGACTGCATTTCCAATGCGATGGCGTTCAATCCACTCATCGATGTGGCCAAGCGTGCATGATCTATCGAATTAACATTTGTTGAAGGATTTCCACCAAGAATCATTTGTTGAGCTTTTTGAGACTCAAGCGTTTGTTCTACCTCCAAATTCTTTCCTTCGACATGTTTTTGCATCAAGATTTCTTCCAGCTTTTGCTGCTGTGTCAAATCTTTCTGAACCAACAATTCTGAAGCATTCTTTAAAATTTCCTGTTTAGAAAAAGCTGCTTTTGTGGCCGCTTCCAATTCATGATTAACAAGTCTATTGGCCTTAGCCATCTGAATTTGTTCGTCTATGCTCATTTCAGCGCGATCAGGATCAATTGTGCCCGAATTGAATCTAGGATCATTGGCATCCAGTTCCTCAGCTTTCTGAACTTCTGTTAGATTCATCAAATTTTTACGTTCTTTCAGGGCCACTAATTCTAGATCTGGGTTCCCACTTTCTGGGTTATCCCCGACTTTCGATTGTAACTTGCCAAGTGTTGGATCATTGGCAATAGAATTAGAACCACTGCCAAAACCATTGACAGCGATACTGCTGTCATTACGTACTTCTTCCCCAGTCGTTTCTCCAAACCCAGTAAATCCAAGATCGCGCTCTAATCTGGCTGCATCACCTTCTTCTAAATTCATGGTAGCCAGAAGTGCCACAAAAGATTCCTGATTTTCAGCAATAAATTCTAGAGATGGTTCATCACCATTTAAGACACCTTCGATAATTGATCTCAATCTAGCCAATTCCGAAGATTGTTCTTCAGTAAGTTCGCCAATAAGTTCACCTCCATTAAATTCAAGCTTCTTCGCTTTTTCATCCAAAGCGCGCAAAGCTCTTTCTAGTACAGCTATTTCTTCTGGTCCTCGTGGCATCGTCTCATCCGAATCAACAATTTTGATGCGATGATCACCACTGCTTTCCTTACCTTCTGCTATCTTTTTACGGATTTCTTCTCGATTGTCTGGTCTAGTTTCAGTACGATCTCGAACATTCGAACTTGTTTCCAAATATTCTTTATCCGAACCATCCGCCTGCCGCAAAGTCTCCTTGAAAGAGCTGCTGTACGGCTCTGGCTTTTTTGCCAAGGGAGATTTGCTGGAAGTGGGAGCTAGTTGTAAGGCATCAATCATCTTTGAGGCTCCTAATGATCAGCGCTTGCGCGCAATTGAATCTATCAATTCTGAGGAACGTTCTGCAGTCATACTTTCAAGTACCGCAGATGCTTGCTTATCTTTCATTCTCATTAAGATGTTCACAGCGGTTTTTTGGTCTAAATTTGCGATTGACAAAGCTGCTGCTGTAGGGTCCATTCGAGTGTAAAAGGAGACAGCTTTCTCAAGCTGCTCAATATCTTGAGCTTTTTTCGTTTCAATCGACTGTTCAATATCCAGTTGTACTCGTTCCAATTGCACAATCTGTCGTTGAACATCTTCTTGAAGAGCCTGTAATTGGGTTTCGCGCCGATCAAGATCACGACCTCTTCTTTCAAGAGCTTCCTGTTGCTCAACCAATCTAGTCAGAATTTGGCGCTCTGTCGCAGTCAGCCGCAAAGGTTTTTTTGCATCTGCCTCATCTTCCTGAGGAACATACGCACAGAATTCAATCCCGAATTCAGCACATATCTTGCCAATTAACTGCTGCCCCTCTTCAAGAGTGGTCGGAATGCTATAAGCGGGCCTTGCCACCAGAATAGAGCCAAGCAGCAATGGCAACATGAGTCGAAGAGAAATACGATATGAGTAAAGAAACATTGGCTGCGGTGTTCGATTTCAGATTAGGAATCCTGACGATAACGTCTTAGATTCAGTGAAACTTCGTCTAACTCAAAAGTTTCCTCTCTTTGAAGCTTCTCCCTCTCTCTGAGTTCATGCTTCTCACGCAAAATCTCCAGAACGCGCTTCTGCTGAGTTGCAGAAACGAGTTCTTGCCTGCGACGTTCCATCAATTCTTGCTGTTCGATCATTTGATCTTGCACTACAGACTCGTGGTATTTCAGCCTCTGGCCGAAGCCATTCGCTCTAACTAGGTCCGCAATCGTGAATCCGTTTCGCTTGGCCTGATTGACAGTAGAATTGTTTTCTTGGAATGCTTCTTCCAAAATTCCCAATTGGTCAGTCAACCTCTGGGTAACCTGAACTTGTTCAGCAAAAGATTTTTGGTATAGTTTCTCAAGTCTCTCGCGAACCTTAAGTGCTGTTTGAAGTTTAAATTTGTTCATTTCCCATAATGAATTAGTAAAAATAATATTTGATCGTGAGTGTTTTGCAAAAAGCGCACAAAGCTGTTTTTGGACTGTGCGACCTTGAAATTAGCAAAATTTAATCATCGTGAAAAAATTGGAACCCCAGCACCCAAATGAAAAAGCTTCTAAACTAATGCTAAAACCCCAATATGACGGACAAATAAACTCTGGATTTGATTCAATTTCTTGGAGAAATTTAAATATCTCTCATCAATTCAAGTCCTGGATCACATGTGCTCCATTCCCCCAGCAGGCAGTCGCAGATCTAGAAAATCTTCTCGAACATTTTCCCAATTGCCTTGAAGGAGATGAGCCAGGTGTAAGTCAGTCACTAGCCGTCCTAGGGTACAGTCATTTTCTCTCGAGAAGGCTGATTCGCAACCCAGGCTGGGTAAAAGATTTAAGGGTATCGAACAATTTAGAAAAACCAAGATTTGATGCTGAGCTTTCAGAAACCCTGACTGACAGAGTTGAATCAAAAAAGACTTGGAGTTCTGAAGATTTAAAGAATCTCATTCGCAGTTTTAAATACCAAGAATATTACCGACTGACAGTCCGTGATTTACTAAAACTTGCAACAGAGGAAGTAATTTTAGCGGAACTTACATCGTTGACTAAAATCACGCTTGACTGGACATTCCGTGCCGCCACTTTTGAAGCCAGGCAGTTTGAACTGTCCAGCAAATCTTTGGTTTCAAATGAAATACGCCCGCCTTTTCTCATCCTAGGTATGGGCAAATTGGGTGGCCAAGAAATAAACTATTCATCGGATGTTGATCTAATATTTGTTCATGATGAAAATCCCATCACAGGCGATGAAGCAAAAGACCAAAAGCTTCGTCAAAAAATTGCTAGAACCTTTATTGAATGGTGCACCGAGCACACAAAAGAAGGATTTTTGGCTCGTATTGATATGCGCTTGCGTCCAGGAGGTGATTCCTCCGCACTTGTTTTGCCTTTGCAGCAGGTAGAAGCTTACTACTGGTCAAAAGCAGAACTATGGGAGCAGCAAGCCCTAATTAAGGCATCTTATGTTGCTGGAGACAAAGAGATTGAAGAGATCTTTTTTAGGTCAATTAATCCTTACATCTACCGAAAAAGCGTCGACGAAAATCTTTTAGAAGGTGTTATTGAGATCAAAGAGAGGATTGAAAAAGAGCATCTTCGAGAGAGTCAACTTAATGTAAAGTTAGGTGTAGGTGGTATTCGAGAGGTCGAATTTTTTGTTCAAATTTTTCAATTGCTCTATGGAGGAATCCGTTCTGAGTTACGGAAACAAAATACTCTGAAAGCATTGTCAGCGCTTACTCAGGCAGGAATTATTTCTGTTGAAGATGGAAGCACACTGAGAAAATGCTACCTCATCTTAAGAAAGTATGAACATCGATTGCAGATGATGGAAGAACAGCAACTTCACACATTACCAAGTACCCAATTTGAGCAACAGTGCTTTGCGCGAATGATGGGCTTCTACTCTTCAAATGCAGAGGCTGACCGACAGAGCATGTTGCATCACCTCCGTAACACTATGGCAAGAGTTCGTAGTATCTTCAGTGGTTTGTTTGATCAGAAGCATCTTGAAGTTGAGGCAGCACTTCGTAACAGCACAAGGCTTAGAAATTTCAGAAAAGAGGAGGATCAATTATTAGAGTTACTGGCAAGGCAACTCACACCTATCCTTCGACAATCTGGGCAAGATCTGCTGGAAAAGCGATTCTATCGTCTTTTTGAAACGATAGGTGCTCAGCTTGAGAAATACAGCCCCCTATACAAGCATCCAGCCTCTTGGAGTCGCTTAGCTTCAATTGCAGCAACCAGTGACACCTTGTGGAATCACCTATTGACCAACACAGACTTGCTGAACAAACTTGATCCAAAAGAATTACGAATTGATGCTAAACTGTTAAAGGTGGAAGTTGACCGGGTTATAAGTGAGAGCACCCACAAGGAAGAAGAGTTGGATGCCATTCGACGCTTCAAGCATACACAGACCTTTCTCTTAGGGAGTGCAGAGTTAGATGGTCTCCTTGAATACAACCAAGCTCGCCATGGCTTGACGATACTTGCTGAGATTGTTCTTCAAAAAGCTCATGAAGTTTGTTTTAGAGAACTAATTCAGCGTCATGGTATACCGAGAGATGGAAATGGGGAACCTGCGAAATTCAGTATTATTGGCTTGGGAAAGATTGGGGGCATGGAGTTAACCTATCATTCTGATTTGGATCTTATTTTTCTTTATTCAGGTATCGGGGAAACTGATGGCCAACTCCAAGTATCAAACCAGGTCTTTTACGCAAAATTGATAAAGCGCATTATATCCTATCTGTCCTCTGTCACCAGTTGTGGCTACGCATACAAGTTAGATACGCGATTGAGACCCTCTGGGAATGCTGGGGTACTCGTAACTACGATGAATGCGTTCGATGCTTATCATCAACAATCACAGTCCTGGGAGCACCAAGCACTTATTAAAGCTAGGGTTGTAGGAGGCGATGTAGATGAAAATTGGAGAAAATCTGTAGACAAGTTGTTAACCAAATCTGCCTATGATTGGAAAATCCCTGACGATCTGCATCGCCAAATCACCTACTTAAGAGGGCGAAAAGAAGATGAACTTTCTGGTGAGACCTTTCAACAAAAAAACTTGAAGGAGGGTAAGGGTGGTTTGCTAGACATTGAATTTTTGACACAGTATCTTCAGTTAAAATTTGTGCACAAATTTCCCAAATTACGGACTACAGAAACGTTGAAAGCTTTGGAAGTCATTAGAAATGAAGGTCTGATTTCCTCAGATGAAGTCAATTTCTTACAAGAGGCTTATCGCTGGATTAGACAAATTGAAACAGCTCTTCGTCTTTTATTTGACCAGTCCGTAAATTCTCTTAATCTCAATAAATCTCAAACAGTGCATTTAGAAACTCTTCTCCGTTGCCAAGGACAATTTGATAATCTCCCAAGTACTTTACGAAAAACCTCTGACAAAGTCCGTCTGATTTACGAGCAAATCATGAAAGTTGACAAAAGAGCCTGAATGGCTACCACATCAGAAAACATCACTTACCAACAGCAATTAGGCCAACTTCTCAGAAATCACCGAATTTCTCAAGACTGGTCATTGGAAGATGTATCTAGTCAAACACGATTAGATGTATTAGTTCTTCGGCATTTGGAAGAAGGAAATCTAGAAGCCCCACCGGGCAAGGTTTTCATGAGAGGTTTTTTGAGGATCTATATTCAGTTCTTACAGATACCTCCTTCAGAATTGGAGTCGTTGGAAGAAGTTGTTGAGCAAAAGCCCACAACTGAAGAAAAAATCACTCCTGATCGTTTGGATTCATTTAAAAGCAAACCAAAAAGTATTAATCCCCGCAAATGGATCTCTGGGTTAGGATTGGCAGCTGGGCTTTTGTTGATTTGGCAACTGAATCCATGGGATTCGTCTGAAAATAGCACAGAAACTAATATTGCAGAGGAAGACAACTCCATTTCTAGAAACCAAAATGAGCATAATGATGCAACACAGACTCAAGCCCCCATTGGAACGGCTAAAGATTCAATAACTAAATCAAAAGTTGATGATATTTTTTTTTATGATCATGGAAAGAGATCTGATGATGAAATTAGCAAAAAGGAAAAAATTGATCCAGCGATCGAAAAAAGTGTTGAAACTGAAGAAATTATACCAACTTTTCCTGTAGAAGCATCAGAAAATAATTTAGCTCCAACAGAAATTAATACCAATTTTCCAATTCTCGAATTGCGAGCAAAAAAATCAGTTTGGATAGTTGTTCAAGCTGATAGCGAACAACCTTCGCTTTACTATCTCAAGGCTGGGGAAATTCAAAGTTGGGAAACAGCCAAGAAATTCTATATCCTCACTATTGGTGATCCTAAAGCACTGCAAATCAGGCTTGACAAAAAACTATATCAGCTGCCTGACAATGAAAGTTTGGTGTTGGACTGGAAAATAAAACTGAATAAAACTGAATAAGTTGCAAAAAAAACATGGGATCTTAAAGAAATTAGGCATTCTGTCTAAATTTTAGGCAACTACTTATAACCATTCTTCTCTGCAACCTGATCAATGCTGAGTATTAATGCACTGGCACAAGCGTTGAAGAATTTCAGATTCAAAGTTCGGGGAGGGTAATTGCTATCTTAAGTAATAGGAGTAGATAATGAAAAAGATTGAAGCGATCATTAAGCCTTTTAAACTTGATGAAGTAAAAGACGGCTTAGCCGCAATTGGGATCAAAGGTCTCACTGTTTCAGAAATTAAGGGTTTTGGAAGACAGAAGGGCCACACAGAACTTTACCGTGGGGCAGAATACGAGATTGATTTTCTACCTAAAATCAAGGTAGAAGTGGCTGTGTCAGACGAAAATTTCGAACAAGTTCTCCATGTGATCCAAGACAAAGCAAAGACTGGGAAAATTGGGGATGGGAAAATCTTTGTTTATGAACTGAACACGGTACTTCGAATCAGAACCGGCGAGGTTGATGAGAACGCCTTATGATTACAAGTTAGTATTCGATGAATCAGACCCAATTATCCCAGGGCGCTGCCCTACAAATTTTGGCTGACATCAGCCAAATCATCACTACCTCTCATAACGCTGACGAAACACTTCAACAAACTGCCAAAATGATCGCGGAACGCATGAGGGTCGATGCCTGCGCGATCTACGCCTACGATGCACATGAAAATCAACTCCGCCTAAAGTCCACAATCGGCTTGGTGCAAGAGGCAATCGATGCTGTCAGCATGAGACCTGATGAAGGACTCACGGGTCTCGTTCTGCAGGAATCTCGTCCATTACAAGTACTCGAGATGCATCGACATCCTCGATTCAAACTATTCCCAAATATTGGTGAAGGAGTTTACCAATCTTTTCTAGGAGTGCCACTTCTTATCTACCGTCGTGCTATCGGTGTACTCACAGTGCATACCCTCAAACGTCGTAGTTTTTCAGAAAACGAAGAACGTTTGATGACAACCATTGCCTCCCAAATTGCAGGCCTTGTCTCCAAGGCTTTGTTGATTAAGGAATTGGATAGCAACACCTTAGTTGATTTCTCTCGTCCAGCACCTCAGACGTATACGCTAAAAGGTCAAAGGGTAGCCGAAGGAGTTGGGATAGGAAAAGCCCTCGTTCTTGAACAAGGCTCAATGGATGAGCCACTCCGGACCTCTCCATGGAGCATTCATGAAGAGAACAAAGCTTTCCATGCTGCGCTGGAACAAACAGTAAAAGATGTCCTAGGCTTGATTGACCGACTCTCAGGCTTAGTGAGCCCTGACGAGGCTGCAATCTTCCATGCACATATTATGTTTATGGAAGACTATGTTTTTCAGGAAAAGATTGAAGGGTATATTGACCAGGGCAATAGTGCCGCATGGGCTATCTACCAAGTTATCCACGAATACCTGATCGCATTTAACAATATAGAAGATCCGTATCTACGAGAGAAAAGCCATGATCTTAAAGATGTAGGAATTCGGTTGCTACATCACTTGGGTCATGGATTCGGGGAGATCACAGACAAAGAGGGAATCCTTGTAGCAAAGCAGGTTCTACCAAGTGATATCGCCCGAATCGATGGTACAAAAATTAAAGGGATCATCACTTGTAGCGGTGGGGTTGTTTCACATGCTGCCATCCTTGCGCGATCCCTTTTGATTCCTGCAATCTGCGTTAGTGAAGCGTCTCTTCATGAAATTCATGAGGGGGATATGCTTGCCTTGGATGGAACAAATGGTTCAATTGTCATGCGACCCAGTGAGGAAACGATTGAGGACTTCTCTGAACTGCTGGTAGCCCAGGATCGCCATCGTAGCCAACTTGAGAGATTTAGAACTCTCCCATGCTTGACCAAGGACGGAGAGCGCATAAATATCTTGGCAAATGTAGCCTTAGAAAGTGAAACTCTACAATTAAAACACTTTGGGGCTGAGGGTATTGGGTTATATCGTTCTGAAATTTATTTCTTATCCTTGGACAGCTACCCATCACTTGAAGATCAATGTGAGACTTATCGAAAAATCATTGGAAGGGTGCCGAAAGATTTCCCAGTAGTGATTCGCACTCTCGACTTAGGAGCGGACAAGGCTGCTCCCTACATGGGGTTTCAAAAAGAGGATAATCCGTTTCTAGGATTCCGAGCTATTCGAAGACAGTTGAAACAACCTGCGGTTCTTAAAACTCAAATCAAGGCAATTCTCCTAGCTACTGAAAGACGTGAAAATGTTCGATTGTTGTTCCCAATGATTACAAATTTACAGGAGGTTAAGAGTGTTAAGGGAATTTATGAGGAGTGTCGGCAAGAATTGATTGAAGAGGGATTTCAAGCACCACAACTAAAAATTGGTGTGATGTTTGAGGTGCCTGCTGCATTTTTCATTAGCCACAAAATGATGTCAGAAATAGATTTCTGCTCAATTGGCTCAAACGATCTAACACAATATGTACTGGCAGTAGATCGAAACAATTCAAATATATCAGACATATATGATCCATTACATCCTGCAGTGCTCCAAATGATTAAACATTTGACCAAGAATTGTGCAAAAGTGAGTATGCCCTTAGAATTATGTGGAGAAATGGCTTCAGACCCAGACGGTAGTGTCATTCTGGTGGGTCTTGGATTACGCCAACTTTCAATGAGTGCATCATCGATTCCTCTGGTTAAGGAGCGAATGTCTATGTTTACTCTTGCAGAGGCAGAAGAGATTGCAGATTTTGCTTTGAATGAAGCGGCGTCAGCCATGGAAGTGAGACAGAAAATTTCTCGATTTCATATGTGCTAAACCTAATGAGGGAGCATCCACAGATATTCTTGTTTTATGGTAATCAGGAACTCCTGATAGATGAGCAGGTACGTGAGCTTACAAATAAAATCTTACCAAATGACGCGCGTGAACTAGGTTTTCAGCGCTTCAGTGTTGAAGAAATTTTGAAGGGAAGTGAGAATGAAGGCCAACTCAGTGAATTAATTCAAAGCCTTGAATCACTTCCTTTTTTTGAAGAGAGTCGGGTGTTGCGTCTAGACCATATTGAAGGTGTCAAGACTCCAAGAAGTCAAAGTGACAAAAGTAAGGGAACACGTTTGTTTCATGCTATTTTGAATTTTCTCAATTCACCCTTGGAGAAAACGTACCTAGTTCTTTGTGGTCATACAATTCGCGAAAATGATTTAAGCAAACCCCTTTTAGTTGCATGTAAGAAAAGTGGCAGGGTTCGTAAATTTGTTGCCTATGATAATGATCAACCCATTGAATGGACGCGCCACCGCGCACGGGGCAAAGGCCTACAAATTCCTGAAAATGTGGCTATCGAATTGATTCAATTAGTTGGTAACAATCTTAATGATTTGGACCATGAGTTAGAAAAACTTGCGCTCTTGCTGGGTGTTGGCCCTATGGTTAAACCACATGAACTAGGTAAGTTTGTGAGGGGTCATAAACACTATTCTATATATACTCTGAGTGAGAGCATTTCAAAAAAAGAACTCTCTAAATCTCTAGAATTTCTCGAAACTTATCTCAAGGAAAATCCTCGAAATGGCATAAAGCTTTTTGGTATACTAACCTCTCAAATTCGCCGACTCCTACTAGTTAAATATTTTTTGAACGAACGGCTATCTGAAGCAGAAATTTTTTCCAGACTGCGTATCCATCCTTTTATTGGACGCCAACTCTTCTTAAATGCCAAAGGCTTTACTGTAACCGAACTAGAAAATATTCAGCTTTATCTTGCTGATATAGATTTGGGCATCAAGTTCCAACAACAACACGTAAGGCATCTTTTTCAAGATTTGATAAAAAGAATTTGTTTAGATCACTTCTCTTCGAGAGTCTAATTTATCTATCTGAGACCAACTACATTATTCTAGCAACTCAATCTAATTTAACTCTTTGTCTTATATATTCAGCTACAAATGCGTTTAAGTGTTGTCATAATTACTTTAAATGAGGAAAAAAATTTACCCAGAACACTTCGAAGCTTAAGTGAACTTAAAGAGTCGATGCTGGAAATTGAAGTTCTGGTTTTAGATTCAGGTTCAACGGATCAAACCGAGTTAATTGCAAAACAATCAGGAGCTAAATTTGTTATCCAAAAATGGTTAGGTTACTCAAAGCAAAAGAATCATGCCCTGACTATAACCTCAGGAAATTGGCTTTTATTCCTCGATGCTGATGAGGAGTTATCTGGGGAACTGGCCAGAGAAATTGAACGAGTGATACGTTCATCAGATCCGTCAAGAGCCTATGCATTAAAACGCAAAACTTTCTATCTGGGCCGCCTTTTGAATTATGCATGGTACCCAGATGTCAAAACACGGCTTGTCAATCGCGATTCTAATCCAGAATGGGTCGGAGAAATTGTTCACGAGGATCTAGTATTAAAAAATTCTGGGGTTTCAATAATTGCACTTGAGTCACCCCTCATCCATTATTCCTACCGAAATATAACCCATCACTTCGAAAAGACTCTGAATTATGCAAAACTTTCCGCAGAAGAATATTCTAAACGAAACAGGAAATTCCGGTACTGGAACCTGTTCATAAATCCTCTCATTGCGTTCTTTCGTCTTTATTTTCTGAGACAAGGATTCAGAGACGGTTTTCCAGGATTAATTGCAGGTTTTAGTACATTCTTTTACACCTTTCTCAAATACGCATTTTTGAAGGAATTAAACTCCAATCGTCCCAACTGATTTAAGCCTCCGCTATTACTTAAGCATCAAAGATGTCAGTATCCTCAAGCCTCTACGCCATTGACTCGATGGCATTATTCTACCGTAGTTATTTTGCAATGATTCGGAATCCCTTGATCAACTCAAAAGGCCTCAATACGAGCGGGTTGAGAGGAGTAATTCAACAAATTCTTAAAATATTAGAGGAGGACAAACCCGAATACTTGGCGGTTGCTTCTGATTCAGGTGAACCAACATTCAGACATGAGAGATTTCCGGCCTACAAAGCTACCCGAGAAAAAATGCCCGAAGATTTGGTGGAGCAGTTACCCTATCTACCAAGACTTGTTGAAGCCCTTCATTTACCTTACCTGATTTTGCCCGGTTACGAAGCTGATGACATCATTGGCACACTGATGTATTGGTGCGCTGACTCTGATTTAGAGGGTGTCATGGTCACCAGTGACAAAGATTACATGCAGTTAATTACTGATAAAATCACATTACTGAACCACAACGGTGACCGCGTCGGGAAAGCAGGTGTCTTCGAAAAATTTGGCTGTACACCTGAGCAAGTCATTGAAGTATTAGGGCTAATGGGCGATAGCTCCGATAACATTCCTGGTGTGAAAGGAGTAGGTGAGAAAACAGCTATTAAGTTAATTCAAGAATTTGGATCTATTCCTTCGGTCTATGACAACTTAGCCAATATCAATAGTTTTTCACTCCGCACAAAATTGGAGAATGGTCGAGAGGCAGCCTTTCTTTCAAGAGAATTGGTGACAATTTTCAGAGAAGTGCCTTTGAGCATTCAACTCGATGATTTGAAGCCCAGTGAAATGAAACTTTCAGAAAATATCGAATTTCATCAAATCCTTGAAGAGCTCGAATTCAATACCCTCCTCAAGCGCCTAGCATCAGTTTCGAAATCGAGCCCAACCAAGCATCTAAAAAAATCAAGCCATTATCCCCAATCGAATTCTGAACCGGAAAACCATCACGCCCCCGAATCAATCAAAGTTAAAACTGAACTCATTACGGGAAATTCATGGCAGGACTGGATTTCCTCAGTCTCAATAAAACCTGAAACACCATTGGCGATGGTTGCCGACGCAATTTTCACCAATCAGCATGATGTCCAATGGATGGGGATAGCCCTAAGCACCCAATGTGAACAAGCCATCTATTGGCCATTTGGTGAGGCAATTCCTAAACAACTTAAGGAACTGCTCGAAAACGCATCTATCCCTAAAGTAGTATGTGATATCAAGCAGATGTGTCAACTTTGCCAGAATCAGGGCATATCGGTTCAGGGCATTGTTGGAGATTTGATGATTGCTGCTCATCTGACAGATTCTTTGGAGAAGCGTTTTGAATTAGATTTTCTTGTTCAGCGGCGTCTTCATCAAAAACTTACACAACAGCTTTCAAGCAACTCTTCTTCACAGCTTTCGATGCTGGCTGAAACTGATCCGGAACGAGGAAAGTATTTTGGAGAACGTGCAGCAGCAACACTTCAGGTTTGGGAGAACTTGTCGAATCAGTTAAAGCAGAAGCAACTAACAGATTTATTTCAATACCTAGAGTTGCCCCTTGCACATTGTATTGCTGCAATGGAATACGAGGGTATCCGAGTAAACACTGAGCAATTATCAGAAATCTCAGAAGAATTCGAAAGACGATTAAACGACTTGAGATCTAAAGTTCACAGCATCGCTGACAAAGAGTTCAATCTAAACTCTGTGGTTGAACTTCAAGAAGTTCTATATGAAAAATTCAAACTGCACAAAGCTTGTGGTGTCAAACCCAAAAAAATTAAACTCGGTATGGGACTCTCCACAGATGAAGAAACTTTGGAGAAAATGAGTGAATATCCACTTCCTAAAACTATTCTTGACTACCGTTCTTTAAACAAACTCAAAAACACCTACATTGATCAATTACCGACTTACGTTCACCCAAAAACAAAAAGAATTCACTCAACGTTTCACCAAGTTTCAACTGCAACAGGCCGGCTGTCGTCCGATAATCCCAATCTACAAAATATTCCAGTTCGTAGTACCGAAGGTCGTCGCATCCGTAAGGTGTTCTTACCTTCTAAACCCGGCAATAAACTGCTTGCTGCAGATTACAGTCAAATAGAACTTCGTGTTACTGCACATTATTCAAAAGATCCTACATTTTTAGACGCCTACAGGCATGAGCTAGACATTCACGCATTGACTGCTGCTACGATTTTTCAGATTAAAACTGAAGAAGTATCCAGAGAACAAAGATCCAAGGCGAAGGAGGTCAATTTTGGACTAATTTATCGAATGGGCCCAGAACGGCTTTCTATTGTGACCCAAACTCCGAAAGCCGAAGCGAAGCAATTTATTGAAGCATATTTTCAACGTTACAGCACCATCCACGCATTGCAGGAACATTTTCTCGAAAAAGCTCGGAAAGAGGGTTATGCAACTACTCTTCTGGGACGCCGCCGTCTTATACCAGACATAAATGGAAGAGGCTTATCAAAGCGACTTGCAGAAGGCGCAGCAATCAATACCCCTATTCAGGGTAGTGCAGCTGAAATTATTAAGCTTGCCATGATTTCTGTGGAACGAAGACTCCGCAATGATGCAATGGATACTCGAATGATTCTCTCAGTTCACGATGAGTTGGTATTCGATGTCCCGGAATCAGAAATTCAAAAAGCCCGTGCGATCATCAAAGAAGAAATGGAAAATGTAATTGTCTTAGAAGTTCCACTTGTCGTAGAAATCGGTTTGGGAGACAATTGGTTAGAAGCACACTAATCAGCAAAAACCCACAAATAATGACATGTTATTCATGGACCTGTTTACTCTTGTAATTCAATGAATGAAAAAAAGTTGGAAATTGTGCTCGCTAGTCCACGCGGTTTCTGTGCTGGAGTTGACCGAGCCATTCTGATTGTAGAAAAGGCACTCAGGAAGTGGGGACCACCCGTTTATGTGCGCCATGAAATCGTGCACAATCGACAAGTTGTAGAACGATTACAGGCTCAGGGTGTGATCTTCGTTGAGGAAATCAAGGAAATTCCAAAAGGATCTCATGCCATCTTCTCTGCACATGGGGTTTCTCCAGTAGTACGACAACAAGCCAGGGAACAAAGCTTGGAAATGGTTGATGCAACTTGTCCTCTTGTTACCAAGGTGCATGGAGAGGCGCAACGTTACCGGCGCAAAAACTTCACTATTCTGCTCATTGGCCACGCCGAACACGTCGAGGTTCAGGGGACAATGGGTGAAGCTCCAGAGCGAATGATCGTTATTGAAACTATTCAAGATGCTGAAAAAGTTCAGCTCACAGATTCAAATCAAATAGCCTATTTAACCCAGACTACTCTCTCGCTCGATGACACCTTTGAAATAATAAAGATCTTAAAAAAACGTTTTCCAGGCATTGAAGGCCCCCCCAAGGATGACATTTGTTACGCGACTCAAAACCGTCAAAATGCTGTCAAGGAACTGGCTTCGCAGGTTGAAAGAATCCTAGTGGTTGGAGCATCAAATAGTTCTAACACATTAAGGCTGGTTGAGGTTGCTAAGGCCCAGGGAACCGAAGCTCGCAGAGTCGAGGAAGCTTCTCAGATTGAGAAGACAGATGTGGAAAGGGTGGATTCTATTGGCATAACCGCTGGGGCCTCAGCTCCCGAAGATGTTGTACAAAGCATCGTTGCAAAGCTTTGTGAGTTGGCTCCTCAACATATTGTTAGAGAATTGAAACTTGTTGATGAAAATGTCAATTTTGCTCTACCAGCGATATTGCGAAATGCTTAAACGCAAGTGCAGCTCTTTCTCTCATCGAGAAGCTTTGTTTTTCAGTAAAAGTCATCTCCCCAAAAGTTTTTCGACTTCCATTCGGCTGAAAAATTGAATCCCATCCGAATCCATGATCACCTCTTGGGGCAACAATCTCTCCAAAAACTTCTCCCTCGAAGCAATGCACTTTTTCGCCATCAGAAGTGAAGGCTAGTACACAGACTGCACGAGCTCTGAAATTTTCTCCCTGAGACAGTAGTTCTACCAATTTTTCTAGGGTGAGACTCTTTATGAACCACTTGATGAATGGTCCCGGCAGATTGCTCCAATGCTCAAAATATAGGGAAGTATCTTCAACAAGCAGGGGAGACGGGCTTAACTTAAAGGCATTTCTGGCTTTGTGTATCACCAATTCTGTGAGGTCATCTGTCTGAATCTCAGTTAGTTCCAGTGGGTTCATTTGGATGGGAATTTGCAAAATTTTTTCCAGCTCATGGGCCTTGTTTGGATTGGAACTCACGAATTGAAGCATGGCTATTTTAGCCGCAAAGGGTGGATAGAATGAAACTAGAGAGAATATTAGCTATCGCAGGCATCATACTTCTCCTAGTGATTACTATAGCTATCATCAACACCTACACAGATCTATTCAAGGAAGTCTTCAAAGAAGATAAACCAACAGCCTCAGTTGAAGAAAAACCCATCAATAGCCCAAAACCTAAAGATGGGAATATGGATTTTGGCCAGGAGAAGTCAGGAAAAAAAGCCTCAGGTAGTAGTGGTAAAAATAACGCAAAAGAAAATGAAAACACACCTGCAATGAAGTTTGTCAAAGAAGTTCACAAAGAGTACCCTGAATTATTAAAAGTACGCGCAGATTTTGAACAGGGTGGGAAGTGCCTAGCATTGTTACTCATGAACGATAACACACTCATCGAGTGGCGAAAAAATCGAAATCGCCTGGTTCGCTCTCTCACCAGCATACGAGACAAGGCAGGCTCTTACAGTGAAAGTAAAAAATGTATTGTCGAGGTGATGGTAGGGGAAAACACCCTGATTCGAGCTGCTCCTCAAGGCGAACAAACGAAAGTAACTCTGTTTAAAACACCAACGAAAAACAAATCATGAACAGTTTTTCAAATTGGCTAGCACCCGTCATTTGGACGTTTATATTTATCTTTCCTGTCCATGCCGAAGTTACTTATAACCAAGTCAAGGAGAGCATAGAAGGGCGCCACTGGCAACCTCCTAAATCCCACGCAACTTTAGGTGAGGAAGAAATTCCGCATTTACTAAAAATTATCAATGATAATCACCTTCCCAATTACTACCGATTTCGAGCCCTAAGAGTTCTAGGGCATTATCCCACTCCAGAGGTGTCAATTTTTTTAGAATCATTGCTTCAGCAGACTGCACCTCCTCTGTTGCTAAGACACGGAATAGAAGCTTATGCTTCAGCATTTTCAGACGACCGACCTCAGGCTGTTCGTGATCTAGCATGGCAGTTTCATGATCACCCTGATCCTGAATTGCGTTTAACTGTTGCCAGAGCAATTCGACTAATTAGTCCTGACGAATTCGAGCTTTGGATCCAGCAGGAACCAAAAGACTGGGTCCGTCAAGCTGCGCTGCAATAAAACAACTTGCTGCTGTCTTCAGCCATCCAACCTCAAAACCGAACGATCCTCGCCTTAGGCTCGACGGGACTCCTATCCATCTGTTCTCCAGCACTAAGTTGGAGTGGCACACCTTTTCTAATCTGGATTTCATTGGTCCCCCTTGGAATTGCTCTGTATGGAGCAACTGCTAAGCAGGGAACTTGGCTAGGCTGCTGTTTCGGAACAATTCTCTGGACCAGCCAAACCTGGGGCTTTCATACCACTCTGACCTATCAACCAGGTTTGCCGTGGTGGATCTCAATCGGTTTTTGGCTATTTCTTTGTCTCATTGCTAGCATTCCCTATTTGATTTTCGGGCTATTAATGACCCATTTGAATTGGATTAAAAAACCAGCTGGAGCGTTTCGGACTGCACTGTTGTGGGTTGGCTTGACCGAGTGGATTCCCTCTTTTGCACCAGTTTTTCCAGTTCATACCCTAAGCCAACAGGCTGCTTGGTTACAGGTTGTTCATTGGGGAGGAACTCCAACCCTGCATCTACTATTGATTTGGGTTAATTGGTTAGTTGTACACAGCTTTTTACGATTTAAACATGACTATCGCCGATTGAGAAACCATCTGATTTTAAATGCCTTCATTCCAGTTATCATTTTCAGTTGGGGTAGTTATGAATTACACCGAAATAACAATCACTTCTTCCAAGAAATACAGATTGGCTGGGTTCAACCTAATTTCACCTCTATTCCAAATGAGGAAAATCACCTTTCAAAAGATCAACTGCTTAGTCTTTTGAAGCAAAGCACTGAATTGATTCAGAGTCACCCAAAAATTGAAACCGTTTTCTGGCCTGAGGTTCCATTCCCATTATCTTGGGTTGATCAGGAGGAGCAAAGGCAACAGATCAGAAAGGCAGTAGTAAAGTGGCAACGTCCTCTTTTCATGGTATCCAGTACCGTTGATGACCCAAAAGTGATTCGTGGGGAGCGATTCGCTTACTACAATGTCGCTCAAATGATTGGCTCGACGGGCATTCTAAGAGCCTCACAAATAAAGCAAAAGTTGGTACCTTTCGGCGAATACCTACCAGGAGAGGACAGTTTCCCATTACTAAGAGATTGGTTTCCAAATGCCCGTCGATACCTACCTGGCAGTGAACTCAACTTGCTTCCCTGGGCGGAAGAAAGTTCAGTTCTAGCAGCTATCTGTTATGAAATCGGATTTGAATCAATACTCAAGCAAGCCTTAGAATCTAGGCCTCGTATTGTTTGGAATCCCGTCAATGATGGCTGGTTCCCAGTCTCCATGGCGGCCTGGCACAGAGCTCTTGCTCAATTCAGCAGTGTAGAAATAGGGTTGCCACTAATTCGGGTTAGCAACTCTGGCTACACTGTGATAACAGACACTCGGGGAATTGTGCTTCAGACTGGAGAATGGGATCAATCAGTTGCCAAAACAGTGAAAATCCCTGTTCCTGAGCAATCTGGGCCCTGGTTACATATTTCTGAAATTGCTCGCTGGATTCTGCTTGGCTGGGTACTACTTGACGTTGGACTAGGATTACTCCTGAAGAATCGCGAAAAAGATTAACTCTATTCATCTTCATTAATTCATTTCTTGAAGAATCGCACTATTTTTGTAGATTTTAAGATTCATATTATTTCATTACTTTGAATTTTGGTCTGGTTTCTTTGCTATTCAGAGATTAAGGACTAAAAGCCGAATTGATTGATTACTTTCACGATCCTCCAACATACTGAGGTAGCCTTGCATTGGAAGAACAACCCGGTAGAGAAAATTAAAGCTTGGGAGTCCGATTTGGCTGACAACCATCAAAAATTTATCAAAGACAGCCTCAGATTGGATCTAACCCGTGGGAAACCTGCGATTGAGCAGCTAGCTTTAGCAGATGGACTTGATGGAATATTGAAGGGTAACTACTTGGCTTCAGATGGCACAGACACTCGCAATTATGGTGGATTAACAGGTTTGCCCGAAGCAAGAAATTTAGGAGCAGAGTGGCTCGGCTTACCTCAAGAAGAAGTACTTGTCAGTGGCAATAGTTCCCTATCAATAATGTACCAAGTGTTGCATTTGGGTGCTCATTACGGTTATGGCACTACACCTTGGCTACAACAATCGACTCCCCCAGAATTCTTAGCCGTTGTTCCAGGGTATGACCGACATTTTGCAATCTGTGAGAAGTTGGGAATCAAGATGGTGAATATCCCAATGAAAGCAGACGGACCAGACATGGAGATGGTTGAAGCTCAGGTGAAACGTCCTCAAGTCAAAGGGCTATGGTGCGTTCCGAAATATTCGAATCCAACCGGCAATATCTATGGTGCCGAAGTTGTAGACCGAATCGCCCGTTTAGGGAATCAGGCAGCATCAGATTTTCGAATTATGTGGGACAACGCTTACGCAGTACACGATCATTATGAGAACGCTCCCGAGCTAACAAACCTGATGGAGCTTTGTCGACTGAATGGTACACAGGACAGCGTCTTTCTATTTGGATCTACTTCAAAAGTTACCTTAGCTGGGGCAGGGATTTCATTTCTCGGCGGGTCGAAAGCTAATATCGAGCATTTCCTTGAACAGATGGCCTATTGGACAATCGGACCGGACAAGGTGAATCAATTGCGTCATACCAGGTTTTTACCTGACCTTGCAGCAGCCAAGAAGCACATGAAGCGGCACGCTGAGATCATACGGCCCAAGTTTGAATTAGTCCTCAAAAAACTAGATGAATCACCTAGAGTTCAGGAGATGGGCAACTGGATCAGTCCGGAAGGAGGTTATTTTATTTCCTTTGATTCCCTCCCAGACCATGCAAATGAGATTGTCAGACTTGCCGGTGAAGCTGGAGTGAAAATGACCCCAGCCGGCTCGACTTTTCCATATAGGTTTGATCCTGAAGATAAAAACATCCGACTTTCGCCAACATACCCGTCAATTGAAGATTTATCGATGGCGATGGATGTCTTTGTCAACTGTGTTCAACTGGCAACCATCAGAAAGCACCTCGGTGAATAGCGACTTTAAAAAATCTTCAGAATTCGCTTGAAGACCCCAAAGTTAAGGGCATTTCTTACAGAGCCCGTTGGATAAAATTCAATAGAACTGCCAATTCAGGGGACTCTATTGAAGCTGTACCACTGAATCCCAAACTAATTACCTTGATCGATTTTTACTGTGATTCAGACTATCTGCTAATCGAGACAACTTCATTTATTGCTAATCCCCTTAGCCATAACTTCCTGAGACGAATTTACTTTGAGCTATTTTTGCCGATTAAAGTTTTGATGGTTTTCAGGATTGATTAGCTAAGTTGACCATCAACCCGGTTTGTATTCACGATTGGCCTCTGGA
This sequence comes from SAR324 cluster bacterium JCVI-SC AAA005, assembly GCA_000224765.2. Taxonomy (GTDB): domain Bacteria; phylum SAR324; class SAR324; order SAR324; family NAC60-12; genus JCVI-SCAAA005. The sequence continues at coordinate 41,454 of AGAU01000080.1, forward strand.
TCCTCCCATGAGAAAGGTAGATTTTCTACCTCCGTCCACAAGCTTTTAGGCAATTCAATATTCGCCCAATCCAGTGTTTGTTGAACTCTAGATGGCTTAGTAACACCTGCAACCGTGGAGGTAATTCGGTGATCTCTCACAGAGAATTGAAGAGCTAGTGCGCCTATCGGGACATGGTACCTTGAGCAGATTTCCTCTATAGCCCTTACTGGTTCTAAAGACTTTGTTGTTGCATCTTGGTAGGCAATTCTCGGCATAACAGCACTGCCTTTTGCAAGTATTCCTGAAGCGTATGGCGCTGCATTTAGAATAGCAATACCTCGTTCATGAGCTTTTGTGAATACACTGTCGGCTGATTTATTAATAACATTCCATCGGTTGTGGTTCATTAGTGCATCGAAGGGCCAATCCCACAGAATAGATTCCATTACATCCAGTCTCCCCATTGCCAACCCGACGGCATCAGCCAATCCCTCTTCCTTGATTTTGAATAACTCATCGAGGGCGCCCCCTTTACAAGTTATTTCATGCAAATCACGCGCATGCTCAGGATCATGCAAATGAAGAATTTGAACTTTTTCTAATCCAAGTCTAGTCAGACTTTCTTCAACAGAACGCCTGGTACGATTGGCATCAAAAATACCATTTCCCATGTCACGATCTACCTTTGTCGATATTACGAAACCATCAGGCAAACCTCCTCTCTCTCTCAACACATTACCAATTCTTTCTTCAGAACGTCCAAATCCATAGTTGTTTGATGTATCTAGGAAATTTATTGGACCATCAAAAATAGCATTGAGGGTTTTCCTTGCTCGATTTTCATCCACTTCATAGCCATAGGTATCCGGCATATTACCCAACCCGGAAGTCCCAAAACACAGAGAGGATACCATCAGATCAGTTTTTGCGATCCTTTTCTTTTCTAGGATTTGCTGCGACAAAATAGTCCTTTATCAAGATATTTTTTAAGAATGGGAACTATGTCCTTGTTTTGGCAAGTTAGGAGCGCTTATTTGCAAAATTAATAACATAGCAAAAAGCATTGTGATAGCTCATTTCCGAATAAAGATTGTTCCATTAGAAAGTTGTTATGGTTCTTTCTCCTACCAAAAAACCCAAAGAGACCGGACGTTCTTTTACTTTATTAAATACACGTCTGCCTGATGTGTTTTAAGTTATATTATGTTACAGTTTCACTAGGAAGAATAAGATTTTGGATAAAACTTTCAAAGAAAATAGACCAGAAGAATTAACTGGATTAATCATTGGAAATTGTAAGCCACATTAATTTTTTTCAAATATTCATTGAATCCAACTAACTAAGTTGGATGAGGGGGACTTTCATAGCAACCAATAACAGATTGATCAAAATCAACGATGGATCCAGTCATCAACCCTGAATCAGCAGATGCCAAAAAGAGTACTGCACGGGCTACCTCATCTGTTTTGAGCAACCGTTCAAAAGGTTGATCGGCTTCTGCTTTGGCAAGCCAATCAGAGTCCGCTTTGTGATATTTTTTTTGGATTTTATCCTCTCCCAGCGTATCCATCCAACCAATATTTAAAGCATTGACGCGAATCTTATTTTTCATCAAACTAAATGCAGAATTTTTTGTCACAATTGAAAGAGCACCTTTGGAGGCACAGTACGCTGCAATAAATGGTTGGCCCCCATGTGCTGACATACTCTGGATATTCACGATTGTCCCCTCTATCTTATCACGGATCATGAACTTGGCAGCTGCCTGAATTAGAAAAAAGGGGGCCCGAGTGTTGACTGCAAACATACGATCGAATAGATCTTCTGAGGTGTCCAGAATGGTTCCCCGATCGGTGATTGCCGCACTGTTCACCAAAATATCAACTCTGCCAAAAGCTTGATCAGCTTTTTGAATCACTTTTCTGCAATCTTCCACCCTTGATAAATCTGCTTGCACAAATTCTGTTGGTGTTCCCTGTCCTGTCAAAATATCTGCGGCTTTTTTACCATTTTGCACATGCCGTCCACAAATCACCAAACCTGCGGCTCTTTGCTCAGTAAAGAGTTTTGCTATTGCCAGCCCGAGACCTTGAGTGGAACCAGTAACAACAGCGACTTTTCCTAAAAGATTTTGTTCTGTCATGTTGTTTTAAAAAGGGAAGAATCTACGCGAGATCAAGCAACCTCGCGCAGAAGTTAAATGGAAGAATCAATGACTATGAATTAGCTATCAACCCCCACCAGAAAGACAACTCCAAGCAGCTTCAAATGGACACACATCCAGCCCTGTGTAGATGGGATCCTCAACAGCTTTTCCATCAGCTAGGTCCTTGAGAACGTACATCGCTTTGTAACCCATCATATAAGGCTGTTGCCCGACCAAACCATGCGTAAGACCATCCTTCAAGATTTCCATCTGCATTGGTAAAGTATCAGCAACAACTACAGCTGTTTGCTTGGTGCGTATTCTCTCCTGATTTTCTCCTGCCACTCGTCTGAATGCCTTAGGTACAAAGTGAGGGAAACCACCAGTTGGCACGTAAGCAGTTAGGTCTGGATACTTTATGAAAATATCCGCCATTTGCTGTACTGAAAGTGGGAAATCGTCATTTGTGTAAAGAGGACAACCATCTGGCTCAGTCCAACCATTTTGGCCTGTTAATCGGTTGCCAGGAGGTGTCGTTCCGGATGCACCTGCTAGTGTATCACGGATCCCTTGCATACGCTCGTTGTGGTTAGCAGCCGATGCCCCACCAGATTGAATGCAGATTGATCCACCTTGTGGCTTCAAGTTGCGTGTCAGCCTTGCCAGGTTGACTCCGATATCGTAATTGTTTGTACCAACATAAGCAGTTCGTAATCCCTTATCTTTGGCTAACAAATCAGAGTCCCATGTAATCACACTGATTCCTGCTTCTTTTGCTCGCTTCAGAGCCTTACCCATTGCTGGTGCATTAGAGGGCGCTACAGCAATTCCGTCTACCTTTCGCGAAATCAAGTCTTGTACAATTTGGATTTGTTCCTGTTCAGTGTGCTCACCAGGACCAATGTACAAACATTCAATACCTTCGATTTCACCCTCTGCTTTTTTGCAGCCATCACGGGCCAGATCAAAGAATGGATTATTCATCGCCTTAGGTACGAGAGCAAAAGTCAGTTTTGCGTGTCCCCCGGCGAAGGCCATCGTGGTTAAGCTGAACGGCAGCAGTAAAGCTCCGAGTAAAAACTTTTTCATAGAAATTCTCCTAATATGAAAAAATAACAATCAGTTAATACTCACAAACTCAAATGTCATTCAATAGGCAAACTCCTTTAAATTTGGTTAACGAGATCGTTGGCTTCGGATTTTTTCCAATGCCACCGCAAAAATAATGAACAAGCCAACAAAGGTGCCCTGCCAATAGGGATCAACACCTGCCATCAACAAACCGTTTCTAATCAGTTCTACTAGAAAAGAACCAATCAATGCTCCATATGCAGATCCAACCCCTCCCATTAAGTCAGCACCTCCAATGACTGCAGAAGCAATCACTCTCAGCTCATAAATCATTCCCAGAGCGTTAGTGACAGATCCCATCCAGCCAACAATCATTATAGCTGACATTCCTGCTGTAAGACTGCAGAAAAGATATGCAGACATTTTGACAGCTTTTACAGGGACTCCTGTCATAGTTGCTGCATTTTCATTGCTACCTATGGCATATAAATGTCGACCCCAGGCAGTAAAATTAAGCATGAATCCCAAAAATATGGTTAAAATGAGCATTAGGACTAATGAATTTGCAATACCAAAGTAGCTTCCTCCACCAATACTGACAAATAAATCTTCATCAGGCCCAAACTCATAAAACATTTTGTTATTAGAAACTACCAAAGCCAAACTTCGACAAATACTCAGCATTCCAAGAGTCACAACAAAAGGGGACAAACCCACATAACTAATCAGAAAACCATTGACAAATCCACAGGCCAGAGCAGTTAACAATCCAGCCGCAATTCCAGCTTCAACTCCATAGCCACTAGATAAGGTCAATCCGGTAGCAATCCCTGACAATCCCATTACTGAACCAACAGAAAGATCAATGCCGGCAGTAATAATAACAGCTGTCATTCCGATTGCGATAATGCCAATAAATGAAAAGTTAAGAGCGACGTTATTAAAGTTTTGAGCAGTGAAAAAAACCTGCTCTCCTCGTGAATTTGTACCTGCCCAAGAGAGCACTATACATAGACCAATTGCAGCAATAGTTACCCAAAAAGGCTGTGAACGATAGAGCCGTTGCCAAACCGAATGTGTTTGTGAATCAATAGCTTTTGTAAGGCTTGTATCAGTCATTGAATTACCTTTTTATTAAGCGCTTTCAACAGCACCAGTAATTAATCCTGTAACTTCGTCCTGAGAAGTTTGAGATATATGCTTATCTGCAACCTTCTCTCCTCTTCGTAACACAACTACCCGATCACAGACCGTAAATATGTCTGGCATTCGATGACTGATTAGGAGGACTCCAACACCCTGTGACTGAAGACGCTTGATCAATCCTAAGACTTCACTGACCTGTCGGACCGAAATAGCTGCTGTTGGCTCATCCATCAATACAAGTTCTGGCGAAGAGAGCTGAGTGCGTGCGATAGCAACCGCTTGCCTTTGGCCACCAGACATTTGCTTCACTAAGTCACGTGGGCGTGTCTCAGATTTCAGCATCGCAAAAATTTCACCTGCCTTGGAAAACATAAACCCGTTATCCAAAATTTTTAATGGCCCCAGCCTTTTTTTCTTTTCTCGCCCCAAAAATACATTGTGCGCGGCGGTAAGGTGATCACACAATGCCAAGTCTTGATAGACTACTTCAATACCATTTGATCTAGCATCGACCGGCTTGTTAAATTGCCGACGCTCACCTCCCAAATACATCTCACCTTCTGTTGGTGGATAATTCCCTGACAAAATTTTGATCAGAGTGGATTTACCAGCCCCATTATCTCCCATCAAGCCCACTACCTCACCAGCAAACAACTGCATGTTAATCCCCTTGAGAGCCTCAATGGCCCCAAAGGATTTACTGATATTATGTAGATTCAGAAAAACGGGTTTCGATTGTTTCTCCTGCGAGGAATTAATCATAATTCCTCCTCCATTGGATTTTCATAATTTACTGAGACTACCTTTCCAGTCTCAACTGAGCGGTAAGCAGCATTCGCTAGAATCAAAGCACGGCGACCATCTTCAAATGAAACTTTGGACTCTGAACCCGCTTCAAGAGTATCCATAAAGCCTTCTAACTGTTTCAGGTAGGCCTGTCTATAACGCTCGATAAAGAAAAATTCACAAGCATCTCGCCAATGAGACCCCTTTGCATTAAAGCGCTCAACACTTGTGGGTTGGCGGTTCTCAGAGCGTAACATCCCTTGGCTACCATGTGCTTCTAGGCGTTGATCATAACCATAGGTTGCATGGCGCGAGTTATTAATATGACAGAGCTTCCCCGATGCAGTTTTCATCAGGATCATTGCGGAATCAATCTCGCCAATCTCTTTGGCCACTGGATCAAAAAGATTACCGGTAAATGCAGTTACCTGTGTGAATTCTTCACCCAAAGCAAAGCGAGCCAGGTCAAAATCATGGATTGTCATGTCCCTGAGCATTCCACCAGCAGCAAGGTAGTAAGCTTTCGGTGGAGGTTCTGGATCACGACTGGTGATGATCACTTGCTCTAAATCACCTATCTCACTGTTTCGAACAGCACTTACCAACTGTCCATGTCCAGGGTCGAATCTTCGATTGAAACCAATCTGAATCAGACTCTTTGCACCACTGATTTGCTTATTACACTCTTCGACCTTTGCAATATCCAAATCGATGGGTTTCTCACAAAGAACTGCTTTGCCGGACTGAACTGAACGGATTATAAAATCAGCATGTGTGGGCGTTGAAGAGGCCACAAACACAGCATCCACTTCTGCATCATCAAAAATTTCATCGGGATCTCGAGCGACCTTGGCACCTGTTTTTGCCCCCACAGCTTCACTGGATGGAGAATGAACATCATAGATCCAATTCAAGCCACACCTGTCATGAGCTACAATGTTGGCAGCATGCATTTGCCCAATACGGCCAGCACCAATCAGAGCAAAGCGAATCATTGTTCTCCTGTTCTACGAGTTGACTAAAATCCCCTTTCGGGGAAGAGACGAGGACTATTGTATTGCTTCAATCAGTACTCGACGACCATCTTGATGACTCAACAATGCTGCATCCAAAATACGCTGCACATCGGCCCCCGCAGCAAAATCAGGACGGACCGCTTGTCCTATACGGACTCCCTCAATGAAGTCCCCAATCATATGGCCATCCTGCCGGAAAACATCTCGATAGGTGTTATGTACTGTATCCCTGCGGGCTTTGCCCCAAATATCATCCGGAATTGGAAGCTCATGGGGTAGTCCCTCACCAACCTGCGCCCCGTGGACCCGCTGAACTTTGTCCCAATCTGTGACGGAGTAAAGAGTACCCTCGGAACCATGAAACTCCATGTGGTGAGTTTGACCGAATGGAGAATCTTCGTAGCAGACTGTCGTCGAATGAATCATCCCTTGAGCGCCATTCGCAAACTCAAGCATGACCATAGCGGTATCATCAGTATGGGTGAATAGTTTTCCATCAGGAGTTGTGTCTGGTCGATCAATAGGCGACCCTAGAAGACAACTAACAGCACTGACAGGACCAATCATCCACTGAGCTAGGTAGATAAAATGAGATCCAATATCACCCAGTGCCCCAGATCCTGCTTCCGCAGCGTTCAAACGCCAGGTATACTCCGTTTCCCTTCGGTAGCCAGTGTAGTAACGAAGATTACAGTGATAAGGTTTCCCAATATAACCTTGATCGATCAACCGCTTCAGATAGCGAGCTGTTGGCATAAAGGAATATGTGAAAGGTACGAGATTGGCTAGCTTGGTTTTCTGTGCAAGTTGGGTCATCTCGAGAGCTTCAGAATAATTGAGGCCCAAGGGTTTTTCGCAAAGAACTGGGATTCCTTTTTCCAGTGCAGCTATGGTGAAGGGAGCATGAGTGTCGTTACCTGTTGAAACGATCAGGGCATCTAATTCCATTTCATTGAGCATTTTTTTGAAGTCAACAAAGTGGTTAGGAATCTCCCATCTTTGTGCAAAATCCTCTGCTCGCTGAGGATTTCTTCCACAAGCTGCAACTACTTCGACATGGGGGTTTCCCTCTAAAGCTGGCAAATACATCGCATCAGCCCACCAACTTGTTCCAGCAATTCCAACTTTGATTACACTCATTTCTCTTGCGTTCCTATGTAGTAATCGGGGTATTTGAACGACCTTGCTCCAACGACTAAATTCAAAATATATCTGGTTCTGCTGTCTCACCAGGAGACCCCTGCAGAAACCTAAAATCACAACCCTCATCGGCCTGAGTGACCTGCTCAACGTATAGCGCAGCATATCCTCTGCGATGTTTCAATGCTGGCGCCTGCCAATCTTGTCGACGTCTCTCTAACTCCATGGGTTCCACCAGCAAATCAAGGCGTCTCTCGAATACATCCAGTTCAATTAAATCCCCATCACGCACTAAGCCTAGTGGTCCACCCAACGCTGCTTCTGGAGCCACATGTAAAACGCAAGCACCATAACTAGTTCCACTCATTCGTGCATCAGAAATTCTCAAAATATCTCCGATTCCTTGTTGCAATAGTTTTTTTGGCACTGGGAGCTGCCCCCACTCAGGCATTCCTGGAGCGCCCACTGGCCCAGCATTTTGGAGAACAAGTACAGAATCAGCAGTCACTCGTAAATCATCACTGTCTACACGAGCCTTTAGGTCTCGGATGTCTTTGAAAACTATTGCAGGCCCACAGTGCTTCAGTAGTCTATCTTCAGCAGCCGATGGTTTGATTACCGCACCCTGTGGAGCAAGGGAACCTCGCAGAACTGCTGTACCTCCAGCTGGCTTTACTGGATTCTGTAGTGGACGAATGACATCGTCATGATAAATTTCAGCACCTTGTAGGTTTTCTCCTAGAGTTCGGCCATTGATGGTCTTTGCACCCAACTTTAGTCGATCTTTCAATTGCTGCATCAATGCTCGCAGACCTCCTGCAAAATAGAAATCTTCCATCACGTATTGGCCTGATGGTTTCACATTAGCAAGCAATGGAATTCCCTGGGAAATTTTATCAAAACGCTCCAGGTCAAGAGTTAGTCCTGCTCTGTGGGCCATCGCCAAAAGATGAATGATTCCATTTGTGGAGCCTCCGATTGCCATCTGTACTATAATTGCGTTGGCAAAGGAATCATCACTCAAAATATCTGTTGGCTTCAGACCCTCCCAAACTATCTCCACTGCTCGACGTCCACTCCAGGAAGCCATTCGATTGTGATTGGAATCAACGGCAGGAATTGAGGAAGCTCCAGGCATGCTCAATCCAAGCGCCTCTGCCAATGACATCATCGTAGCTGCTGTACCCATTGTCATGCAGGTACCTGGTGAGCGGGCAATTCCATCTTCAATTTCTTCCCAACTCTCTGAATCCAATTCCCCTGCACGGCGCTGATCCCAATATTTCCAAACATCAGTTCCACTACCCAGTGTCTCTCCCCGCCAATTACCACGAAGCATTGCCCCTCCAGGGACATATACAAATGGCAAATTCATACTGAGAGCACCCATTAGTACACCGGGAGTGGTTTTGTCACACCCACCTAACAACACAGCCCCATCCACTGGATAGCCCCGTAAAACCTCTTCTACTTCCATCGCAAGCAGATTACGGTACATCATCGCCGTTGGCTTTAACAATTGCTCACCCAATGAGAGCACTGGCAATTCAACAGCAAACCCCCCCGCTTGGTATATTCCCCTCTTAATGTCTTGGACTCTCTGCGGAAAGTGAGTATGGCAGGTGTTCAACTCATTCCAGGGATTGATGATCGCAATCACTGGCTTGCCAAGAAACTCATCTCGGTGAAATCCCATTTGCTTTGTGCGTGAACGATGTCCGAAGCTGCGGAGATCATCAGGTGCATACCAACGCGCACTTCTCAATTCATCTGGGCTTCGTCGATTTGAACTTACCATTAGAAAAAACCGAATAGGAGTTTAGCGAGAATATTTGAATTTTAATTCTCTAGGAATTTAGTTCGCCAAATATATTTGACTTGTTCTCCAATGGCAAATAAATTCAAAAAATTAATTTTGAGAAAAAATTTTCCAAAACATTATTCTCAATTAGTTTGAGGTAGTCATTCGCTAGCTTTCTTGTCCTCCTAGGAAGTTGTGTTGCTGACCTACCTTGAATTCACTTCTTCCTCTGAAAAAAATCACTAAAACATGTCCAATTTCAATCGACAAATGGACTCCAGCCGTCCATTTGATATTGTTTGTATGGGCCGTGTAGCCGTTGACCTCTATGCTGAACAAATACATAGCCCTCTTGAAGATGCCCAAAGCTTCCGAAGGTACTTAGGTGGTTGTGCAGGGAACATCGCTGTTGGCACCTCACGTCTTGGATTGAAATCGGCGATGTTTTCCTGCACTGGTACTGACGCCATGGGGAAATTCCTTCGTCAGCAACTTCACCACGAAGGAGTAGACACTACCCTTCTACGTGACACATCTGATCATTTGACAGCTCTCGTTCTTTTGGGAGTCAGCCCACCTGATCGCTTCCCACTCATCTTCTACAGAGAAAACTGCGCAGACATGCAGATACTCCCTGATGATGCTGATCCTTGCTTCCTGAAAAAATGCAAGGCACTACTTCTCACAGGTACTGGGCTTTCTAGTCCATCCATGAAGCAAGCTACCCTAGCCGCCATCAAGACTGCTAAGGAACAAGGCTGTGCTGTGGTTCTCGACATTGACTATCGACCTGTTCTATGGGGATTGACCGCAGCTGGTGACGGCGAATCACGTTTTGTTGCGTCTGAAACTGTCACAAGAGAATTGCAACCGTTGATCAAGGATTTGGATCTGATCATCGGTACTGAAGAAGAGGTAATGATCGTCGGTGGCTCTGAGACCTTGGAAGATGCCCTGCAAGTAATCCGTGATTCTTCACGAGCTACCGTGGTACTGAAGCGTGGAGAAAAGGGTTGTGAAGTGTTTGAATCTGGTAGTCAGCAAAGTCGAACTGCCAGACCATTTCCCATCAAAGTGCTGAATGTTCTTGGAGCCGGAGATGCCTTTGCCTCTGGATTTTTGCGTGGATGGTTACGGGGTGAATCACTGGAAACATGCGCACTTTGGGGCAACGCTAACGGTGCGCTGACTGTCACTCGGCATGGTTGTGCTCCTTCGATGGCTTCTTTTGAGGAATTACAATACCTGATTGACAATTTTGATGCAGATCCAAACATTCTAATAGACCCACAATTGTTGCGTCTTCATCAACGAACAATTCTTGGGAAACCAAGAAATTTTCCATTGCAAGTGCTGGCTTTTGATCATCGCACCCAATTTGAAGATTCCTGTAAGCAGCACAATCAGCCAACCAGCAAAATTGGTGAATTCAAAAGATTGGTGTTTGAGGGATTCAAAAAAGTGGCTGCAGAACAAACATCACTCCCTCTTGCGCTACTTGTTGATCCAGAATATGGAGCTGATATTTTGCAGGATTCAGCCTACGCATCTTATTCGGTGGGAGCCCCAATTGAGCAAGCAGGCTCTTTTCCGGTTGAGTGGCTCTGTGGGGAAGAGTTGCATGAGCACCTCGTTGGGCGCCCATCCGAATGGTTTATTAAGGTTCTTTGGTACTTCCATCCTGCTCTTGATGCCACAAAAAAACTGCGACAACTCGACCAATTGAAAAGACTGGAAACGATCTGTCAATTGCTTGATCGACGCTTGATGGTGGAGTTGATTCTTTCATCAAACCTTTCGCAAGATGGAGAGGCGCAGGCAGCTGCAATTGAAGAAGTTTATGAAGCCCAAATTACACCTTTTTGGTGGAAGATGATGGCCCTTGATGATCAAGCCGAGTGGCATAAAGTCACGAATGCCCTTGATCGACACGATGCCGAAGCTGGGGTAATTGTTCTAGGGAAAAACGCTCCCCTAGAAACTTTCCCCAGCTGGTTCAAAATCATGAGATCCACTCCACATACTTGTGGATTTGCCATTGGGCGCTCCATCTTCTGGGGACCCTGGGAAAGCTACATCAATGGCTCCTTGACCTCTGCGCAGATCCCCTCCATTATCGAAAAGAATTACAAAACTATTCTCAGGATGTGGGAAGAAGCCTCGCCTACTTCTTAATCAGAATTTAAGGTAATAAATTGGCACGTCCAAGCCACCTCAATGAATTAGAGGAATATGTCCACTTTACTCAGCCGCCATCAGGAACCTGACAACACCGGATTAGTTCAAAGCATCACTCCAGAACGCGCCCAGTGGAAACACGTGGGCTTTGATGTCTACCACCTACATCAGGGGCAATCCTTACAGCAAGTAACAGGAGATCAGGAGGTCTGTCTCGTACTGGTTACAGGACGAGCTGACATCAACACTAAAAAGGAGGATTGGAAAGACCTTGGAGACAGAATGAGCGTCTTTGAGGACAAGGCCCCTCACGCAGTGTATATACCTCACTCCAATGAGTTCACTATAACAGCAACCACAAATCTCGAAATCGCAGTGTGTCGCGCTCCGGGATTTGGTGACCATGCTGCACGCTTAATTCCACCAGAATCCATGGGTCGTGAGACACGTGGCCAAGGTACCAACACAAGGCACGTCTGCAATATTCTACCTCAGACGGAACCTGCTGATAGCCTATTGGTTGTTGAAGTGATCACTCCCAATGGCTCCTGGTCAAGTTACCCACCACACAAACACGACACTGACAACATGCCCAGTGAATCACAACTGGAAGAAATTTATTATCATCGACTGCAGCCATCTCAGGGGTTCGCTTTCCAGAGAGTCTACACAGATGATCGATCACTGGATGAGACAATGGTTGTTCATGATGGGGATGTGGTGATGGTTCCTCGTGGCTACCATCCAGCAGGAGCTCCTCACGGTTACGATCTTTATTACCTGAACGTCATGGCAGGTCCGAGCCGTGTCTGGAAATTCAAGAATGACCCTGCCCACGAATGGATTGTTCAACTGTGAGTATCATCCACCAATTGAATTGAGAGTAGATAAAAAATGTCTGTAAAACTGATCCAAAACTTCATTGCTGGAAAACTTTGTCATCCAGCAAACGCTGACAAGCTATCTGTGACCAATCCTGCTACTGGAGAAATTACAGGAGAAGTCGCACTTTCCAGTGCTGCTGAAGTTGACCAGGCAGTGCAAGCTGCAAAAACAGCTATTGTTAAATGGGCGACGACTCCTCCACTACGACGAGCCCGAGTGATGTTCCGCTTTTTGGAGTTGCTTCAGCAAAATCACAATAGACTGGCTGAAGCAATTACTAAAGAGCATGGAAAAACCTTTGAAGATGCAAAAGGAGAAGTTCAGAGAGGAATTGAGGTAGTGGAATTTGCCTGTGGTGTACCTCATCTACTGAAGGGCACATTCAGTGAGCAGGTAGCCAATGCGGTCGATGCTTACTCATTTAGGCAACCGTTGGGAGTCGTTGCCGGTATTACGCCCTTCAACTTCCCGGTCATGGTGCCAATGTGGATGTATCCTATGGCAATTGCCTGCGGGAATTCCTTCGTCTTAAAACCCTCTGAAAAAGACCCAAGTGCCTCCTTATTAATGGCAGAATTACTACAGCAAGCAGAGTTGCCGGATGGGGTCTTCAATGTCGTGCAAGGTGGCCGTGAGGCAGTAGAGGCATTGTTGGATCATCCAGATATCGCTGCGATCAGCTTTGTCGGTTCAACGCCAATTGCCAGACTAATTTATCAGCGTGGTACGGCTCATGACAAAAGAGTTCAGGCTCTTGGGGGTGCCAAGAATCATATGATCATCATGCCAGATGCAGATCTTGATCAAGCAGCCAGTGCTTTGATGGGTGCCGGTTATGGGAGTGCAGGTGAGCGCTGTATGGCGATCTCCGTAGCTGTGCCAGTTGGGGAAGAAACGGCAAACGCACTGATAGATCGACTAATTCCCCAAGTCAAAACTCTCAAAATTGGTAACGGCATGGAACCAGGCTTGGATATGGGTCCTCTAGTTACCCGTGCGCATCGAGACAAGGTTTCTGCATACGTGGACAGTGGAGTGGAGCAAGGTGCACGACTTCTAGTGGACGGTCGAAGCTACATGGTGCCAGGCCACGAAAATGGATTTTTCATCGGAGGCTGCCTGTTTGATAAAGTCACCCCTGAGATGGAGATTTACAAGAACGAAATTTTTGGCCCTGTTCTGTCGATAGTGCGAGTCCCAACCTATGAAGCCGCAATGCAATTAGTTCACAACAATCCTTACGGAAATGGCATCGCAATCTTCACACGCGATGGTGATACAGCTCGCGATTTTGTAAGCAAGATTGAGGTAGGCATGGTAGGTGTGAACGTCCCAATCCCGGTACCAGTCGCCTTCCACAGCTTTGGTGGATGGAAAAAATCTTTGTTCGGTGATCATGATATTTATGGTCCTGAATCCATCAACTTCTACACCCGACTAAAAGCTGTCACTTCCAGATGGCCAACAGGAATCAAGGAAGGTGCGAAATTCAACTTTCCTACGCTCTAAATTTAGAACTGGTTAAGCCAAGGAGTCGTTCAGAAAAGAACTATTAACTCAAAAATCCTGAAAATTAGTTCTGAAATTTAAAAATTGGAAATTAATTTTCAAAAACCTTGTTCTCTATCAATTTAGCCTATAATTTAGTGTCGAACAGTTTTTCATCTGATCAGCCTAGCTCTCTATAATAATCCAGAAATTGAGGCCCAATGCGTCCAAATCCACTGATCAAACTGCTTAATGAAGACCGCGCCATCGTTAATGGATGGCTGGCGATTCCTAATTCTTTCTCCGCAGAGGTGATGGCTCACCAAGGATGGGATTCGCTGACGGTGGACATGCAACATGGTATTTCCGACTATCAGAATGCAGTGACAATGTTCCAAGCAATCTGCACTACAAGCACTGCTCCGTTGACCCGCGTACCCTGGTTAGAAGAGGGGATCGTCATGCGCATGCTAGACGCCGGGGCCTACGGAGTGATTTGTCCAATGATAAACAAAGCGTCTGATGCAGAGCGCTTTGTTCAAGCTTGTTATTATCCTCCCTTTGGACAACGCAGCTTTGGACCAATCAGGGCACTCTTCAGTTTGGGAGCAGACTATCCATCTCACGCCAATGATGAAATTCTTCCAATCGCTATGATTGAAACGAAGGAGGCACTGGATAACCTAGATGACATTCTAAAGGTAGAAGGCATCCGCATGATCTACCTTGGGCCTTCAGACTTAGGGAACTCTCTCGGAAGAGTCCCAACTTTCGACCAAGAAGACCCTATCGTTCTGGAAGCGATAGATATGATTCTTCGAAAAGCCACAGAGCACGGTGTTGCAGCTGGAATTCACAACGGGACACCGGAGTATGCTCTACGAATGATTGAAAAAGGATTTCGATTCGTGACGATCGCATCAGATTCCCGTTTGATGGCTAGTGCTGCGCAAGGTGTTTTGACCAAGATGCGCTTAGACATGTCTCAATCACCTAGCTCCAGTTCCTACTAATCATGTCGACTCCCCGTGGGCACATACTGCTACTCGGCAAAATCCATGAGGACGCAATGCAATTACTGCGATCCCATGATGAGTTAACCCACGAGGTATTGGAGAAGCCCTCTCAGAAGGAAATCTCCATCAAGTTAGCAAAAGCTGATGCCTTGATCATACGTACCACTAAGCTGTCTGCAGACATGATGGATAAAGCGAATCAACTTAAAATTGTGGCGCGTCATGGAGTGGGATATGACAATATTCCAGTTGATGTTCTTTCAAGAAAAAAAATCCCCTTGGCAACCACTGGAAATGCTAATGCCATTACGGTTGCCGAACATGCGCTATACTTGATACTAACTCTAGCGAAACGTGGGAGTACCTTTGATCGAGCAATGAGAGAAGGTGATTGGGAATCGCGTAATCGTCTCCAGGGTTCAGAGATATTTGGAAAGAATCTCTTGCTGGTAGGCTATGGTCGGATTGGCAGAGAAGTGGCCAAACGCGCCCTAGCATTTGGAATGCGAATACACGTCTTCGATCCTTATGTGGATTCAGAGCAAGTTATTCAGGCAGGAGCAATTTATATTAACGATCTTGGGGCTTCTCTATCCGAAACGGATTTTCTCAGTCTACATCTGCCATTCACTCTTCAAAATCGACATATTATCGGCGCATCAGAGATCAAGACTCTTCCAACTACAGCTTATGTTATCAATACTGCCCGCGGAGGTTTAATTGATGAAGATGAACTTCTAAAAGCGTTAGATGCAGGAACACTTGCTGGAGCCGGGCTGGATTGCTTTGAGCAAGAGCCTCCACAACGAAAAATGGAGTTATTGAGGTCTGACAAAGTAGTATTAAGCCCCCACAATGCGAGCTTAACAGCAGAATGCACCCGTCGACTTGGGTTGGTCTGTGTTGAAAATGTAGTGGATGCCCTGAAAGGGCGATTACAAAAAGATCGAGTGGTAAATTGGGAGGCAGTTTACTCTTGAATTATCCAAAAAAGACTCAATTCTGCTCAAAATGATATGGCTTGGAGGGTGAGATTCTTTGCAATACTTTTGGGTCACTTGATCCTAAAAGATCCTGCGGATTGAATTCTTCCTGGGAGCTCTCAATCTGAAGCCGGCTGGCCATGCTGACAATTAGACTTTGTGCAAGGGACATTGTGGCAGCCAATGAATAACTGAATTTATGACCCGCACCCGGCACGACAAGCGAGCAGGTGCCGTGTTTATACAGAGGGCTCAATTGGCTATCCGTAAAAGCAAGAATCGGGATCTTCTTACGGGCTGTCCCCTCAACGATGTCTACAACTTCACGAGCGTAATATCGGAAGGAAACGGCAACTAGCAGGGATTTCTCATTCATCAACTCTGCCTCCTCAGTTGCCAGTCCGCCAGAGCTATCGAGAAGCCGTACATTTTGTCGGAGATAAAGTAACAAATAACGAATGTAGTAGGCTACTGATAGCGAACGCAATTGCCCCAGAACATAGATTGTGTCTGCTTCCTCTAGTAATGAAACTGCCTTTTCCAGTACTTCGGATGAAATACTGTGCTTGAGGTCATTCAAGGCTGCAATATCATTAGTTACCAAGGACTGTAGGAATGAAGCAGTCGAATTGCTCGACTCTGATGAAACCTCATTGCTAAATGATTCCAAGCGTTCTTTCGAACTTGCTGTGGAAATCAGGTGAGATTGAAAAACACGCTTCATTTCGCTGAAGCCATTGTAGCCCATGTGCTTAGCGAAGCGTACCAAGGAGGAAGGCTGAACCCCTGCTTGATCTGCAATAACTTTGACAGATTCAACTGCCATCGTATTTGGGTTCTGAACCATAAAACGTGTAATACGCTGAAAACTTTTCTTCATCCTTGGAAACTGCTCAGTCACCTGCGTGATCAACCGTTCATAGGTATCAGGTAGAGGGAGGTTGGTCATCAGAATCCCTAGAAGATTGTGTTCATATTGTTGTCAAATATGTTGGTGAAGCAGATGAACCTAATAAATTTGAATTTTTGTTCAACAATTTCGTAAAATAGACTTTTTGAGTCAATTAGCAAGAGGAGTCCTTATGAAAAAAATTCGACTAACGATGGCCCAAGCCCTGGTTCGCTATCTTATCAACCAACACACGATGATTGATAGCAAGCAAGAACCATTGTTTCCAGGTGTTTTCGCAATTTTTGGGCATGGCAACGTTACCTGTCTTGGAGAGGCTCTGGAATCAGTTCGTCATGTAATGCCTACTTGGCGGGGTCAGAATGAGCAATCAATGGGTTTAGCAGCAGTTGCTTTTGCCAAGGCAAGGCGCCGGCGTCAGATCATGG
>AGAU01000079.1 GCA_000224765.2 SAR324 cluster bacterium JCVI-SC AAA005
ATTTTCCGATTACGCAAATTACAAAAACACGGGAGAAATCCACAAGTTTAATGGTTCTGTTGCCCTGATCACCTCACTGTATCTAGTGCACTAATGAATTGATGATATTTTTTTTATTATTAAGTGCCAACAGTATGCGCAAAAATGACTGTGCGATCGAGGATGAAAGCATCTTAGATTGCGACATTTATAGAGCCGTTGTTTCTTGCGAATGAGGAACTTATTGTAGGGGTTAACCAAGTAATCGTAAAATTATTTTTTAAACAAATTATTATGTTTTATTATATCCATAAA
>AGAU01000078.1 GCA_000224765.2 SAR324 cluster bacterium JCVI-SC AAA005
ATGCAATTGTTGGTGAAAGTGGTTGTGGTAAAAGTGTAACTGCGAGATCTATTCTTCAACTGCTACCTATGAACGCTCATATCGTAGATGGTGAATTAAATTTTAATTTGGGTGATGATAAAATTATTGAAATTCACAAGCTAGATAGAAATTCCCGAGAGATGAGAGCAATTAGAGGTGGTGAGATTAGTATTGTATTTCAAGATCCAATGACTTTCCTCAATCCAGTTTACACGATTGGTTACCAAATTTATGAAAATATTAAGGAGCATTTACATTACAAATATCGCAATTCTATTGCGAAAATACACGAAATTTTAGTTTCTGTCGGTATTAGTAATCCCATTCAACGTTCACAACAGTTTCCACATGAACTGAGTGGAGGTATGAGACAAAGAAGTATGATTGGGATG
>AGAU01000077.1 GCA_000224765.2 SAR324 cluster bacterium JCVI-SC AAA005
TTCAATCCCGTTTTCCTCTATCAATTCCAAAAGTTGCCTGTTGAAACCATTGTTGTCTCTCACCTCTTGTTGCATTTCAAAATAAGCATCCCAATCCTCTTTTGAACTCCATAGCTCAGTCAGAATTATCTGATTGGGATTAGCATGGTCTATAGACCGCTCTAATCGTTCACAACCTTGTTGAGATGCCGTGAAATCATTACCTTCGGGACTATCAAGTAATTCAAGAACTTGATGACAGTTGCCATCTTTCACT
>AGAU01000076.1 GCA_000224765.2 SAR324 cluster bacterium JCVI-SC AAA005
GCTGATTCACGTGCCTGAAGGTTCCCAACCGTTAAGATTTGGGCAATCAGTCAGGGTTCGACCCCTCGCACATCGCTTTGCTTTATTTGGTTAATGAAAAGAATTCGGCAAACCCTCACGCTTGAAGATTTGGCAAATCAACTTGATTTACCCTTCAGCGGCAAAGCCTCACTGGAATTGACTCATGCCTGTGGGCTGGATCAACTTAGACCTGGAGGGGTAGCTTACTTGGCTTCCGCTAGTGGATTGAGCAGCGTCCCTACCCCGAGAGGAATTCATCGAAATCATCATCATGATGAAGAAATCAGAGGTGATGAAATTGCAGTGATTGTTCCAGCTGGTACCAAAGCCGAAGGTCGAAATTTTCTGTTTGCCCATGATCCACTTGTCGCCCACGTCAAAGCAACAGCCCTGTTGCATCCCTTGCAACACCCTGAAGCACAAGTTCATCACTCGGCGATCTTGGGCGATAATGTTCAAATTGGTGAAAATGTTTGGATAGGTCCTCTGGTGGCACTCTACAATGGAGTTAGAGTTGGCTCAGGTAGCATTATACATGCTGGCTGTGTTCTGATGACAGATGCATTTCTTGGGGAAGATTGTGAATTGTTTCCAAAAGTTGTGGTGCAGGAAGAGTGCATTATTGGTAATCGTGTGATCCTCCAAAGTGGATCTGTGATTGGGGCAGATGGGCATGGTTATTTTCAAAGAGAGGGTGTCAATCAGAAAATCCCACAGGTGGGCCGTGTAGTAATTGAGGATGATGTTGAAATTGGCGCCAATACTACGGTTGATAGAGCCCGTTTTACAGATACCGTCATTAAGGCTGGAAGCAAAATCGATAATCAGGTTCAGATTGCACACAATGTTGTGGTAGGTGAAAATGCGCTGATCTCTGCCCAATCGGCTATAGGAGGAAGCGCTACTATTGGGCATCATTTGATTTTGGGTGGGCAAACTGGAATTCGAGACAACGTTGAGGTCGGTAATCATGTAACAGCTGTTGCTCGCTCGGTGATCACCACAAATATCGCCGATAAGCAGGTAGTGGGTGGAATGCCTTCAAGACCAGTTTCCCAGTGGCGCAAAACTCAAGCATTGATTCACCGACTTGAAGAACTCTTTGACCGGCTGAAAAATTTAGAATCCCGCTTGCCATGACGGAGGAACCTTCCACCGTTGATTCAGAAAACCTTTCTGTTCAAAACTCTGAGATTTCTTCTCATCAAAGGGCTTCTTCCCAAGGAAAGCGCCTTTTTGGTCTCCTGATAGATCTTGTTCTGATTATCCTTATTCTCAACACACTCGATAGCTTTCTTCGGCAGGAACACTGGGATCTTAAGCAGCAGACTCGAAGCTGGTTAGACCTCACTTGGTTCTATGGTGGGGTCATGCTTTTTTTAGTGTTTAGAGATCTTTCACAGAACGGCAGCCCTGGGAAGCGCATTTTGGGCATGTGTTTGCGTAAAATTGAAAATCTTCATGAAAGAGTGCCAAAAGACAGATTATTCAAACGTAATTTGAGCTTGTTCATCCTTCCTTGGGAGGCTTGGGAAATCTTCAAAGATCCCTATGGAAGGCGCTTGGGAGATCGCTTAGCAGGTACGGTAGTCATTGATAATCCGAATGCGATGCGACCCATGCGCCGTCTATTGCTTTCTAACTTGTTGTTCTTTGGTTTTTTCGTCATTGCCTTGGGCCTGCAGCAACCAAACATGCGCAAGACCTCAGCTTTTCAAGTAGCTTATGAGGTGGTCAAGCAGGATTCAAGATACCTCGAATTACAAGCTGCGGGACTCAAATTAGAGGAACCAGAATTACATCTCGATTTTCGAGAAGATGTAGAGGATTCCAGAGTTCGTTTCAGGGTCAATCAAGATGAAAAGTCACAAATCTTTGAGGTCGTACTCACCTTGGTTAAAGAGCCATCACCTCATTGGGAGGTCAAAGGTTTGGAATTTCAGACCCTCAATCAAGACGAAAAGGATTAAGCAAAACTGTAAAGAGCGGTTGCCACATATATTAAGAGCATGGTAAAATCTGATTTTTCAGAATTTCTTAGAAGGATAGAGTAATGGATCTCGCTGGTGAACATATTTACTTGATGGACACAACCCTTCGTGATGGTGAGCAAACCCAAGGAGTCTCGTTTACACCTTCTGAGAAGATGAATATCGCGAAGGCTCTACTTCAGAGAGTTGGGGTTGATAGACTTGAAATTGCTTCAGCGAGAATCTCTCAGGGAGAGCAAGAAGCTGTTGAAAATATAGCAGGTTGGGCAAGTAGCCAAGGGCTTCTGGATCGTGTAGAAGTTCTCGGTTTTTGTGATCATAAGAGAAGTGTCGACTGGATTGTCAACTCTGGTGCCAGAGTAATAAATTTACTAACCAAAGGCAGTGAAAACCACTGCAAGAATCAGCTTCGGAAAACACTTGAAGAACATGCTGCGGACATACGCTTAACTGTCGAATACGCACAAAGTAGAGGCCTGAAGGTAAATATTTATCTCGAGGATTGGTCAAATGGCTATCGAGATAAGCCAGAATATGTTTACAACCTAATGAAGTACTTGGAAAAGTTAGATATCAAGCACATCATGCTCCCTGACACGCTTGGAGTGCTATCTCCGGATGAAGTTTTTAATAGCTTGAAGGACATGACCTCTAGATTTCCATGGGCCCCTATCGATTTTCATCCTCACAACGACTACGGTTTGGCCACCGCAAACTGCCTTTACGCAGTTAAAGCCGGGATTCGCAACCTGCATTGCACAATGAATTGCCTTGGTGAAAGAGCTGGAAATGTGTCACTTGCTGAAATTGCAGTGGTCCTTCGTGATAAGTTGGGGGTTCACTTAAGCATTGACGAAACGAGCTTGGTACCAGTGAGCGAGATGATCGAGAACTTCTCGGGGAAGAGATTGGCTACCAATTCCCCGGTAGTAGGTACAGACGTGTTTACGCAAACAAGTGGCATTCACGCTGATGGAGATAGGAAAGGTGGTCTCTATCACAATCCTATTCAGCCCGAACGTTTTGGAAGAATTCGAAGTTATGCATTGGGGAAAATGAGTGGCAAAGCCTCTCTTGTAAAAAATCTGGAGATCCTAGGCCTACAACTTTCCGAGGAAAATCTAAGAAAGGTATTGGAAAGAATCGTACAGCTTGGGGACTCCAAGAAAAATCTGACACCAGCTGATTTACCTTTCATTGTTACTGACGTCCTGGATGATAATGGGAATCAGCGACTCCGCTTGGAAGGTTGCAGCATCCAGAGTGGTTTGAATCTCAAGTCCACTGCTTCTGTTTGCTTAAGTTGGGACGAAAAGGAATACACAGAAGCAGGATCAGGTATTGGTGGATACGATGCTTTTATGAATGCTATCAAGAAGATCCTCAAACGCCGTCAAATCATCTGTCCAGACTTGGTGGACTATGAAATTCGGATTCCCCGAAGTGGAAAAACTGATGCGTTGACCGAGGCAGTGATCACCTGGAAGATGAGTGAGCGTCAACTCCAAACGATTGGTGTGGATGGAGACCAAGTTATGGCAGCAGTTAATGCAACCTTGAAAATGCTAAATTTACTAATGCTACAGAATCAAGCAAAGGCTGAATCAGCAGCCTGACTTTTGAAAGTGTACTTTAAGATTATTGAATCTCCCTGCCCGGAGAATTCTGATTTCCAAAATACTCTATTTGTTCCCATCACTGGAAATCCGGCAGGTTACCACCACCTAGTTTTGGCTGAGTTGGCTTTAAGACAAAGGCCTGCGCTATCAAAGGTGGTTTACCTCCTCTCAAATGGTAATCATCCAGATCCCTCTAAAAGATCAGTAACCCTCCCCAAAGACTGTCGTCTCCAACTGATGCAGGACTTGCTAGTAAGTTTGCATCAAAGTTCTGGAACTCGACTCAATGTCATTGTTGATCAAGTCGGAGAAACTCTTCGTCTTCGCCAAGTAAAGTTATTCATTTCGATCAGCGAATTTTTGAGGGAAGGCGAAGTTAAACTTTTGGATAATGTCAAAAATATTCTCTCATCTGTCCAGCCTTATCACAGATCCAAAAATAAGCTGATTCAGATTTTGGTCGGCAGTGACTTGATCAACAGAATGCAGGACCCGAAAATATTTTCTGAAACTGACTTGAAAGAGATGTCGAGCTTGGTGGAATGGTTGGTAGTACCTCGGCCTGGTGAGCGAATTCCTGATAGTTTTGACAATGGACTATCTCTGAAACAGAAAATTCTGGATCCCGAACACTTACCTAAAGGCCTTAAAAGCTATTTAAATCTTTCATCAACAGTAATTCGTCGAGCAGTATCATGTGGACAGCAACTACAAGCTTATCTGCCTGAAAAGGCAATTAAGCGTCTTGAGGATTATGATGAGAGGGGGATTTCAAAAAAAACTTCTAAGGTCAGTGAGTGGGAAGCCAGAATTCAGGAATTAGATAGAGATCTGCTGGAAATTAGTCGAAAGGTTTTTTGGCAACTTTTTGAGAGAAACAATCCTCCAAAAATCTATTTTATTGAGACAAGCGCTGGTGGACGGATAGCAGGATCCTTCATTGGGTTACCCGGTTCCTCCAGATTCGTGCTTGGCTCTCAGATCGCTTATGCAAATTCCATTAAAGAACAATTAATTGGAAGATTTCTTGGGCCTCAGGAATCAAGCCTTTCTGAGAAATTGACAAAAGAGATGGCTTTGGCTGCAATGGAAAAAACTGGAGCAGACCTAGTGCTTGCAGAAAACGGGATGGCTGGTCCTCCCGATGGAACCCTGCGTAGCACAAAGAATGGGATTGCTCACGTGGTGCTTATCCAAAAGTCAGAATTGATAGAGCAGCCATATCAGCAAATTCATGAAGTAGTTCAGGAAAATCCATTCTTCACCAAACAGGAGCACCAACTTTGCTTCGCGATTTCTTCTATTTCTTTGCTTTCTAAACAATTTGATTCTAATCCTTCCTAATTAAGCCATTGACCTACCATCTTCCATCGACCTCCGAGAAAGCCGAATACGTTAGCTGCAAATTCAATGAAATTGCGTTGAAGTATGATCGCTTCAATGACCTCATTACTTTTGGAATGCATCGTTATTGGAAACGTTTTGTTGCCCGTCAGACAGGGCTTCGCGAAGGAGAACGCTGCCTTGATCTCTGTTGTGGAACTGGAGACATTGCTAGATCTGTCATCAAGCAGCATCCTTATGCAGAAGTGACAGGGGTTGATTTTGCAGCATCCATGTTGGAGATAGCTGGAGTTCGGACAAAAGTTTACTCGGTCCAATGGATCCAGGGGGATGCGCTGAGTCTTCCTTTCCCAGATGGATGGTTTGCTGCGGTGACCGTTGGTTATGGACTGCGAAACCTAGATGATCTTACGAAGGGGCTCTTGGAGATAAGGCGAATCTTGCAACCAGGAGGGGTCTTGGTTAGTCTTGATGTCGGGAAAGTTCGGCTTCCAGTTATAGATGTATTGAGTCGTTTCTACTTCTTTAAGTTGGTGCCCAAGATCGGTGAATGGCTGATGCCAGAGCAGGAAATGTTCACCTATCTTCCCCAGTCTTCTCTAAAGTATCCTGATCAAGAAACTCTTAAGCGGAAACTACTGGAAGTCGGTTTTCATCAGGCGCACTACTATGATTTTGTGTTTGGTGCCTC
Source organism: SAR324 cluster bacterium JCVI-SC AAA005 (assembly GCA_000224765.2). Classification (GTDB taxonomy): domain Bacteria; phylum SAR324; class SAR324; order SAR324; family NAC60-12; genus JCVI-SCAAA005. The sequence goes on from AGAU01000076.1 coordinate 5,667, forward strand.
GACAGTTCACGTTGCTTACAAAACCTCTGCTCCCTGAAGGAAGCAATCATGGAATCATTGGAACAACAATTCACGTCCGTTCTTGCTGAAATCGAAGTTGATGGAATGCCTCTCACGGAAACAGAAATTGTTCATAGCTGTGTTGTCAACAATGACTTCGCGAAATTCACGATTGTTCTTCCTTTGGAGTCAAGATTACGTCAGATCCTACCAACTCAAATTGAGGAGAATATCCGAAACTTAACAATTGTTTCTCGTGTAGCGGTTGAAGTCTTGGAGAAAGCCCCTGTTGATGATGAGCCAACGGAAGATACGGCTGCCACCCCTGAGAAAGAAAACAGTAGAAGCGCTCGGCAGCCTCAAAGAACTGCTTATCTTCAAAATTATGATGCGGTTTTAGCTGTTGCTAGTGGCAAGGGTGGGGTTGGAAAATCGACTGTATCCCTAAATTTAGCTCTGGCCCTCCAGCAAAAAGGATTTAGCGTAAGTTTTTTTGATGCCGATATTTATGGTCCAAGTTTCCCAATTATGACGGGTCTGCGGGGAGTGAAACCAGAACTCCGTGAAGAAAACTTAATGCCCCTAGAGGTTATGGGCTTATATGCGATGTCGATTGGTAATCTGATTGATGATGAGGCGGCAATGGTCTGGAGAGGACCGATGGTTCATCAGGCAGTAGAGCAGCTCCTTCGAGATACAGCCTGGCCTGGTGGAGATATACTGATTATCGACATGCCTCCAGGAACTGGGGATGTTCAACTCAGCATTTCACAGCTTTGTGAATTGGCAGGTGCCATTGTGGTTTCCACTCCACAAGACATGGCCTTGGTGGATGCTTATAAAGCAATTACTATGTTTTCCAAGGTTGATATTCCCATCGTCGGCATTGTTGAAAATATGAGCTATTTCGCCTGTCCTCATTGTGGCGAAAAAACAGCTATCTTCAGCCAACATGGTGCTGTAGAAGCTTGCCATAAATACGAAGTTCCTTTTCTTGGTGCTATTCCCTTGGAACTAGCCGTTCGTGAAGGGGGTGACCTAGGCAAGCCCATAATGAACCAAGCCCCATCCGAAAGCCCTGCTGCAAAAGCATTCCGTTTAATCGCTGATAATGTGATCTCATCACTTGACGACCTTTACTGAATCACTAATGGGCAATTATGCTGCTGCATTTGCGGATTCAGAATTTAGCAACAATTGAAAATCTAGAAATCGATTTTTTCGATGGCTTTTCCATCATGACTGGAGAAACTGGTGCTGGAAAATCTATCATGATTGATGGTATTCAATTACTAGTTGGGTACCGTGCAGATTTTGGATTGATTAGACAGGGTTCATCAAAAGCGCTGGTGGAAGGGATATTTGATATCTCAAAACAACCTGAATTGAAACGATTGCTTAGTGAATTGGAAATACCTCATGAAAATGAACTCTTGATTCGCCGTGTGCTCAACACAAACAACCGTCAGAAACGCCTCCTCAACGACACTTCTGTCACCCAAGGCTCGCTTGTAGAAGTCGGACGCAGACTTGTTCATATCCATGGCCAATATGATAACCAAGCACTTCTTGATTCAACCGGTCATTTAGATTTTTTAGATGCTTTTGGAAATCTATTCCCCAAAAGAGAGACAATCCGAGAAGTTCATCAAAAATGGACTAAGAAGCGACGTGAGCAGGAAGAGTGGCAGGAAAAGTTAGCTAACCGGACAGATCGACTGATGCTTTTAGAGGCACAGTTTCAAGAGCTATCAAGCCTCAATCTAGAACCTCAAGAAATGGATGACCTTGAGGCAGAGTCCAAAATGCTTGCTCATGCGGAACAGCTTCTTAACCTATATGGAGGAATGCAGAGGACTCTTTATGAAGAAGACGGTTCTATTGTGGAGGTGTTAAGTAGCTTGAAGAGGCAGTTACAAGATGCTGCAGGCATGGATCCCGGTTGCACAATACTTCTTGAGAATCTTGATCAGTCACTTCTTCAACTAGATGAATTGAGCCAGTCATTAAGACATCGACAAGACCGAATTGAAGACAACCCTGAACGCTTGGCTTGGGTCAATGCTCGTTTAAGCTTACTCCAAACAATGCAGCGCAAGTATCGGGTAACAAATACTGCTCAGCTTATTGAACTCTGCGAACGACATCAACAGGAACTACAAGGCCTCCAAAATCTGAAAGAGGATGCGTCAACTCTAGAGAATGAAATCCATGAATTACTCACGACTCTTAGAGAACAGTCGACAAATCTATCTTCAGAAAGAAAAAAGGTAGCTAAGAAACTTGATGAAGCGATCAGTAAGGAATTGAGAGAGCTTGGAATGAATCGAGCAGAATTCAAAACTTCTTTTGAAAATAAATATGATGATTCAATCAGCTCGAATGGTTCTGATCGAGTAGAATTCATGCTCTCTGTCAATGCTGGGCAGCCATTGCGTCCACTCGTAAGAATTGCTTCTGGGGGAGAGTTATCCAGAGTGATGTTGGCAATTCAGACTATACTAACCACTGACGCTGTGGAAACTTTAGTCTTTGATGAGGTCGATACAGGCGTAAGTGGAAGGATTGCCGAGACAGTTGGAAGAAAATTATCAGATCTAGGAAAACGGCAACAGACGCTTTGCATTACTCATCTTCCACAAATCGCAGCATTCGCAGAGCACCATTATGCAGTCACTAAATCAACAGAAAAGGATCAAACCTATACTCAAATTGCAGATCTAGACAATCAACAGGCGATCATTGAAATTGCTCGACTCCTTGATGGATCAGAAATTACAAAACAAGCATTAAAATTGGCGCGTGAGATGCGAAAGCGATCACATTCAATATCTCCAAACCAGAATTGATACACCATTTTCCTCAAAAAATGTCATTTTTTCGAAACCGTAGAGAAGCATCAGTTAGACCTAATTTTCTTCTGGAATGTAAAGATCTTGTAAGACACTACGGGAAAATTAAGCCAGTGGATGGAGTGAGCCTGAATCTACGACCTCATGAATTGCTTTCGATTCTTGGGCCCTCTGGATGTGGAAAATCTACCCTTCTTAATTTGATTGCAGGCTTGGACGAGCCCCAAGCTGGGGAGATTTTTATTGGTGGAGAAGAAATGAGTAGTGTCCACCAAATTGTAGCCCCTGAGTTAAGGCGTGTGGGGATGGTTTTCCAAGATATTGCACTTTTCCCACACCTGAGTGTGTTCAAAAATGTGGCTTACGGCCTCAATGTTTCAAGGGAAGCAAAACGTTTGCGTGTGGATGAAATGCTGAAACTCGTTGAATTATCTGGCTCCGAAAAGAAAATGCCACACGAACTTTCAGGTGGAGAACAGCAACGGATTGCGATAGCCAGGGCGCTGGCGCCGGCCCCAAGATTGTTGTTGTTGGATGAACCATTCAATAGCTTGGATTATCGACTGCGAGTTCAGATTCGGCAGGATATTCGAGATATTCTGCATGAAGCAAAGGTGAGTGCAATTCTAGTGACTCATGATCAAACGGAGGCTTACACATTTGCGGACCGGATGATTTTGCTCTCCGAAGGAAAAGTTGTTCAGAACGGAACCCCTGAAGAGGTATACCATGAACCAGACACTGCGTGGGTTGCTTCCTTCGTGGGTGAAGCGAATTTGGTACCCCTCGAACTTGTTGTATCAGCTATTGGGCTTGAAAAATTACCTCAACTACCAAAAATTCGCGATCGATTATGGATGTCTCGACTAGAAGATATCAAAATCATAAAAGTCCCTGAGACAACTTTACAAGTAGGTTGGATTCAGGAGATTTCGTTTCGTGGTGATCACAAAATTCTGCATGTCTGCCATAAGAATGGCCTAGTTTTGCGTGTCAGCGTCCCATCCAGAGAGATTTGGTTCTTAGGAGATACAGTGCAACTTAAACCTCAATACACCAGAACCTATCCGTCCTGATTTACTGTAGGAATACTTACCAAACCTACACTCTTAATCAAAGCTTTTACCTCATCCCCTTTTTTCAATTGAAGTACATCGCAGGATTTTCTTGTGATTCTAGCCAACAAAGCATCCCCATGTGCTTTTTTTCCTAATCTTAAAAATACAGTAGCTTGTTGCTCCCCAAAAGGTTGAATGTCCATTATGATGGCAGAGAGAACATTCAAGAAGCTAGCATCTCCATCTCGCCATGATTTGGCGATCCCTACTTCTCTTGCCAAAATCCTTAGGCGATGACGGCTTCCAATTACTCCCAAATCCTGAGAAAGAGTCAGAAATCCACCATTAACTGCTATCAACGAAAGACAGTATGTTGAATCAAAAAATTGCATACCTCCTTCTAGAATCACAGCTGCTTCTGGTAACCCTACCAATGGTAATTGTGGATTAGCAAGTAATGATGAAATACTTCCCTGAGCAATGACATGCCCCCTCTCAAGCAAAATCATCCAATCTGCAAGTTGTTCGACCTCATGCAAATCATGGCTTACGTAAACAATAGGGACTTTTAGATCCAGATGGAGCCTTTGCAGGTAAGGCAGAATCTCCATTCTACTGAAGCGATCTAATGCAGAGAGGGGTTCATCCATCAAGATGATTTCTGGTGCAGAGAGTAAAGCTCGTCCAATGGCAACACGTTGTTTTTCACCACCGGAAAGCTTGCTAGGTTCACGATCTAGTAAAGCCTCCAAGCCTAACATCTCCGTTATCTCTTCCCATAACTGATTCTTCCGAGGGATTTGAATGCGCTTCAATCCATATTCCAGGTTTTTTCGCACGGAAAGATGAGGAAAAAGATTCGCGTCCTGAAAGACATAGCCAATTGGGCGGCGGTGTGTTGGCAAAAAATTAGAAGAATCCTGCCAACTTTTTCCATCAACGACTAAGTTGCCTTCCAACTGAGTTAAACCCGCGATGCAGCGTAAGATAGTCGTTTTGCCACAGCCGGAAGGACCAAATAGTGCGGTAATTCCAGTGTGTGGTATCGTGAATGAGACATCTACCAGAAAATTCCCCAGTCTCCCTTTGAGCTTGGCTTCAAATCTACTCATTACTTTTTTTGCGCCAATGACGTTCAATAAGAGTCGTTGAAAGGATCACGCAGAAGGCAAATCCAATCATGCCCGCAGCCAGGACATGGGCTTTTTCCCATTGAAGAGATTCAACGTAATCATAAATGGCGACTGAGAGAACCTTTGTCTCCCCGGGAATATTCCCACCTAACATCAAAATCACACCAAACTCACCTACGGTGTGAGCAAATCCCAAGACTGATCCTGTTAGAATACCAGGTCTGGCGAGAGGCAGGGCAATTGAAAAAAAGACATCGAATGGACTTGCCCTAAGACTGGCCGCAGCTTCCAATGAATGATCTCCAATTGCTTCAAAAGAGTTCCGAATAGGCTGGACAACAAAAGGCAATGAATAGATGACTGACCCGACAACCAACCCTTTGAATGAAAATGGGAAAGGTGAGCCAAAAACCTCCGATAACCAACTACCTAAATTCCCCTGTGGACTAAGCAGCAAAAGCAAGTAGAAGCCAAGAACTGTGGGTGGAAGAACAAGCGGCAGGGCGACAAAAGTTCCGATAATTTCTTTGATAAATGACTTTGAGCGGGCTAGCCACCAAGCAATTGGTATCCCGAGTATCAGCAAGAGGAGTGTGGTAACGAAGGCTAATCTAAGGGTGAGTTTGGTAGCCTCCCACATCTCAGCATCGAACAACTCACTCAAGGGGAAATCTCATTCCAAGTCATAACCAAAAGACTGAATTATTTCTCTGGCAGTTGTGCTTTTCAGAAATTCTAAGAATTCTTTAGCAACTTCTCTGTTTAGACCCTTATGCAGTAGTACAGCATCTTGTTGAATTGGACTATGTAAATTTGCAGGAATGGTCCAATACAAATCAGGATTACTATTGATAACCTGAGATCTAGAAACTAAGCCCAACTCCGCATTGCCAGTGTTAATAAACTGAAAGGTCTGAGAAATGTTATTCCCTTGAATAATTCTTGTGCTCAGATTTTTGAAGATTCCTAGGTTTTGGATGACCTCCATTGCTGCCAGACCATATGGCGCCGTCCTAGGATTTGCGATCGCCAGTCGGGTAAAATCATTCGATTTTAAAACTTCTTTGGGGTGTTGATTGGGACTCAACCTATGATAGTAAAGTACGATTCGCCCAAGGGCATAAGTGAATTGGCTTCCTTTCTCTGCAAAACCCTCTGAAACTAATCTAAATGGACGTTCCTGGTCAGCTGCCAGAAATACTTGAAAAGGAGCCCCATGTATGATTTGAGCATATAATTTGCCTGTTGAACCAAAGCTCAGGGCTACTTTATGAGAAGTTTTCCGAGAGAATTCCTGACTCAATTCTTTTGCTGGAACAACAAAGTTGGAAGCTACGGCGACAATCAATTCCTCGGCATGTACGGTATGGCAACTAAAGAAGAGAAATATTAGGAAAGGGTGAATTATTTTTAGCAACGTTTTTCTAATTTTAAATCTGGCTTTAAGGATATTTGACAGAACAATTAAATGAAATTTCTGGACTAAGTCGAATCTTTTCTGATGATAATAGTTGGGAAAATAAACGAGAACAAATGAATCTTTATGATTTGGCAAGATCAGTTAGATGTTCCTTAATAATACAGTATTCCAAATTGTCTAATTGATATTCTAGGAATGGTCTACGCCAGGGAGTTGGGGCAACCGATTCTTTTTCTGTAATTAAATGTTGAAGATTTTTCTCAAGCTTATTCATCTCAGTTTGGATTATTTCTATTTTACGCACTATCTCCACATGTTTCCGTAATAATACAGATAGTTTTTTTATATCTTTTTGAATATTCTCCTGACTTCGCTTATTTTCATGCATGAATGCTTGTTTCAGCATGAAAGTGGCTTTTTCAGCAATGCCTTCCTCTTTGATGTAGCAGTTCAAGAGATTCAGTAGATGAAGATAAGTTTTTCCCTTGGAATCAATTGGTTTTTTTATCAATGCCTGAATAAAGGATTCTTTCTGGCGAATATTTTCAAGTAAATGTTTTTTTGACTTTAGAAGATGCTGATAATGATTGATTTCTTGTTGAATTTGATTGCTAAAGTCATCGGTCTCAATGAGGTCTAATTCAACCTGAAGCTTATCAGTCTGTTCTTGTAAATCTTTTAGGCGCTTCTTGGCTTCCTCAACACGCTGCTGATTCTGCGGTGGTTTTGCGAGTGATTTCCCTTCTTTACGACTAAGATTTTTGGTAGTTCGAACCAAGATAAGAATGGGGAGTTTACCTCCTTCAAAACGCCAAGGATTAATTAACACCAAGTCATATTTTTTCATTTCAGGATGTTGAAAAAGACTGGTTTGGATTTTTCGAAGATCGATTTGTTGAACACTCGGGACCATTTTCCTCTGCAAATGTTGCAGTTGATTTATCTTCATGGTCTTAATGCGCTGGCTATTGTAACCTAGATCCTCAAGTCTTCTTGGCAACCTGGAACCAAGATTATCGACGATTAGCACATTCACCAATGTCCGCATAACATCTTCAAGATGATGGATCCCTGTAGCTGCTATAATGGCTTTGTCTAGCGCTCCTTTCAGTCCTTTAATATAAAGATCCTCAAGTGGTTCTACTCTTTTGAGGATAGAATTTAATACTCACTGTTGTTGCCAGTTTTGTTCACTCTTTCTAAAATATTTTATAGATCGATAGCAGAATTTCTGAAAATCAAGATCATTCCGTTGATTTTGGATATTCTTTTCGAGTTGTTTCAAACGCTGCAACCAAATTTCGGCTTCAGGATTCATGTTTTTGGGAAGCCGCATGACACGTGATCGGGAATAAATTTTCATTCCGTTGGCCGGTCGCTTATCTGTACCAAAGTCCTCCTTATACCATAGCCATATAACGGCAGCATTTTTACCTGGTGGTCTGTCTTGGCCATGTGTAAGAATTTCGACAGAAATATTACGATTTTCTAGCCGTTTAATTAATTCAGAACGTAGATTATCCGCCCAGACTTGGGGCATAGAGACTTGAAGGAGATTTGACATTACTTTTTGAACTGGGAGATTAAAATTCTTAATTCAAATCATTTGAATATATAGAATTTTAATCAACCGTCCAGATCAGAATGTTTGCGAGGTTCCGAATGATACTTTCTTTAGCAGTTCAAGCATTGGATCGAAGGCGAGAGTCTTTATACTAGTTTGTTCAACGCTGCCAAAAAGAGGTGAAGATATAGTCGGAGAATAGAATAAAAACTGCTGAGAAGCTCACTGCTTCTGTAGTTGCTCGGCCTACTCCTTCAGCCCCGTTTTCTGTGAAGTAACCCTTGTAGCAACCTACATGAGTGAGAACAACTCCAAAGATTGCTGCCTTAATTAGGCTACCCCAAATATCTCGTAGCTCTACAAACGCTTCAACTTTGGAAAGAAAAATTCCAGAATCCACTCCGAGTAACAGTACTCCAACAAGATATGAGCCGAGTATGCCAGTAAAATTGGCCACCATCGTCAAACTTGGCAGCATCACCAAACCTGCTATTATCCTGGGAGTCACAAGATATTGGACTGGGTTTACTGCTAGGGATTGCAATGCATCAATCTGCTCTGTAACACGCATGGTGCCAAGTTCTGCTGCTATCGCTGAACCAGCCCTGGCATTTACCATTAAGGCAGTTAGGACTGGACCCAATTCTCTAGTCATACTGACAGCGACCATTCCACCCACAATGCTTTCGGAACTAAATGTTTTTAAAGCAAAGTAGGACTGAATGGTTAGCACCATTCCAGTAAATGTTCCGGTGAGAATGGTGATCCAGAGCGACTTGTTGCCAATGAATTCCATTTGTTTGAAAAATATTTTGAAGCGAAAGGGAGGTGAGAAAAGTGCAGAAAAAGCTTCTAAAATCAGCAAAGTCGCTCGTCCTACACCAGATATGCTTTGCTGAAAATTGATCTTGAATTCGGAGAAAACAGATGTTGAGGTGCTTGGCATTTGTTCCAGTTAACGATGCATCAAACGAGCGTATTTATCACGGTACACCAAAACCATTTGGCCAGGATCCTCGTCTGGCATATTTCTGATTAGTACTCGTGCAAGGTTGTTATTCAATTCCTCGAGATTCTTCATTGCGTTGAAGTGAGAAACTCTCCGATCCCAGCATTGACTAACCGACTGCGCAACAGATCTTGAATCACTTGCGGTATAAAAAGCATCATAGAGGCGATGATCCTCACGTGAATTAAGATATTTAGCAAATCCACTTTTTGCTTCTTCATGCAGAAAGAACGCCTCATCAATGGTCAAATCCGCGCAAGGGCCAGCCAGTAGAGTGTTGCTGTCCCCGACGATTTCTTGAATGGTGCTACACCCGCATGATAAAAAGCCTACAGTTGCAATGGTTAAAATAAAATTTTTTAACTTCATCAATTTCTCCTTTGAATGCTTAAAATTTGTTCTTGAAGGTATTATCGACTCTTTGAGAAAAATCTTTAGCTTTTCGCAAAAGTTTACTCTGTTTTTTGTTTCTTTGTGAGAATGAAACATCGCAATGATGGAAATTGAATTAATGATTCTTACTAAACTGTAAAAAATGCTAAGAAGGAGCTGAGTTTTGAATCTGACACCTGAAAATCAAAGCCGTTTAGGCCAAATCTCCCAGTCACAACAAAAATTTGATTCAAACATTTTTTTAGAGTCTCTTGTAAAAAATCTTCAATTCGTGATTTGCAAGATTCCAGAGCGAGCATCTAAGAAAGATTTGTTTGAGGCTTTGGCTCGAACCGTTCGGGACAGGCTGATCCTGCAACTTAACGAAACCGAACAGCGATATGAAAAATCTGACACCAAACAAGTCAACTATTTGTCCCTTGAATATCTGATCGGTCGGAGTCTTCGGAACAACCTTGTCAACATGGGGATCTATGATGTTTGCCAAGATGCGATGGAACAGCTGGGTATGGATCTGAGAGAAATAGAGGAGTGTGAGCGAGATGCAGGTTTGGGGAATGGAGGTCTTGGTAGGCTAGCAGCTTGTTTTCTCGATTCCATGGCAACCTTGCAGCTGCCTGCTTTTGGTTACGGTATTCGCTATGAGTATGGCATCTTTCAGCAAAAATTTGAGAATGGACAACAGATCGAATTTCCTGATGGCTGGTTGCAAAGTGGATATCCCTGGGAAATTCGTCGATCACATATCAATTACCCGGTTCGATTTTATGGCAGGGTGATTGATGAACCCGAGGAGAAGGGTGGATCAAAGCGTCGTTGGGTGGAAGCCGAACAAGCAAGAGCGGTAGCTTTTGATGTTCCAATCAGTGGCTATTCCAATGAGACTGTCAATACCCTGCGACTTTGGTCTGCAAGGGCTGTTCGTGATTTTGATTTGGCGAGCTTCAATCGGGGAGATTATTTACAAGCTGTGATGGATAAACAGCGAGTAGAAACAATTTCCAAGGTTTTGTATCCGAATGACCAGGCATTCAGTGGAAAGGAACTTAGGCTGAAGCAGCAATATTTCTTTGTTTCAGCTTCACTACAAGACATGATTGTTAGGTTCAAGACCCGTAATCGTCCTTGGATGGCCTTCCCCGAATATATGGCAATTCAACTTAACGATACACACCCTTCAATAGCGATTCCAGAACTGATGCGGTTGTTGATTGATGAGGAGGCATTGGAATGGGATGAGGCTTGGCAAATTTGTCGTCAAACCTTTGCTTACACAAATCATACGGTATTGCCAGAAGCTCTTGAGCGTTGGTCCGTTGCATTGCTCAACAATTTGCTACCTAGACACATGGAGTTAATTTATCAGATAAATGATCGATTTCTTCATGAAGTCAGACATCAAAATCTACGAGATCCAGGCTTACTCTCCAGAGTATCGATGATTGAAGAAGGTTGGGAAAAGCAAGTACGGATGCCTTTTCTATCAATTGTTGGTAGCCACACAACAAATGGAGTAGCTGCTCTGCACACTGACCTCCTTAAGGAGACAATCTTTAAGGACTTTTACAATTTGTTCCCAGAGCGGTTTCAAAACAAGACCAATGGAATTACTCCGAGGCTTTGGTTACGTTGTGCGAATCCTGAATTAGCAGAGCTAATTAATGATCACATTGGAAATGATTGGATTACAGATCTGGAAAGGCTAGAGAACTTGTTGGATTTTGCTACAAAAAAGAATTTTCAAAATCAATGGAAAGAAATAAAAAGATTGAAAAAACAGCAACTTTGTGAATGGGTTCGTGCAACCCACAAAGTTGAATTGTCGGTTGATTCTCTGTTCGATGTCCAGGTTAAACGCATTCATGAATATAAGCGTCAGTTGCTCAATATCCTGCATGTGGTACATCTCTATGATCACTTGAAAAAAAATCCAAAAATGATTGTTCCTAAACGAACCTTTATATTTGGAGGAAAAGCTGCTCCGGGTTACTACATGGCAAAGCAAATTATTCGTTTGATCAATGATGTGTCAGCAATAGTTAATAAGGATGTTGAGATTGAGGACAGGCTTCGTGTTCTATTTGTGACCAATTATGGTGTATCAAGTTCGGAAAAGATCATCGCAGCCAGCGAAATCTCAGAGCATATTTCTACAGCAGGGACTGAGGCTTCCGGTACCAGTAACATGAAGTTTTCTTTGAACGGTTGTATACTATTAGGGACCCATGATGGTGCAACAATCGAAATTGGAGAGCAAGTTGGATCAGAGAATATTTTTACTTTTGGAATGAAGGCGAAAGATGTTCAGCATTTGAGAGCAAATGGTTATGATTCCCAGCAAATCTATAATGAAAATTCTCGAGTAAAGAATGTTTTAGATCTTGTCGGATCTGGCCTTTTCAATCCCGAAGAGCCTCAAAGATATAGGGACCTTGTCGATTCTCTGGTTCACAATGATCATTACTTACTTCTTGCAGATTTTGATGATTATGCTGCTTGTCAAGAATTAGTTGGAAAAACTTATCAAGATGTTCCTACCTGGACTCAGATGTCGATTGCAAATACTGCCAAAGTTGGAAAATTTTCAAGTGATCGTACTATTAGGGAATACGCAACCCAAATTTGGGATGTCCATCCTTTACCCCATGGAAGATGATTTATTGGCAATGAGGATAAAAATATTTGGATTTTGTTGCGGCCTGATCCTTTTAGGGTGTCCCCCGACAAATGTTTGTGCACAGAGTTCAGTCCAACCAGAACTTTACACTTATCAAACTTTTGGAAATCGTGGCAGTTCCTACACAAGCATTGCCACAGGTGTCGGAATATATCTGATGGACCGTGATGATAGTGAGCCACAACGATATCTGCAAAGTTTGGTGTTGTTTGTTCCACAGGCCAGTCTGGTTACTGAAAGCAAACTTGGAGATCATTTCTTGTTATCATCTGGACAAGGCCTTGAAATAGTCCTACATGACCAATGGCGTGATCCTGTTGGAAAAGGAGCTCAAATTTCACTCAGGCATTTGAGATGGACTGAGGCGGCCAAAGCTAAGAAGGAAATGGGTGAACCTGCCTCGACGACCATTTTTCACATGGGGTGGAATGGATCTATGAAGGCAATCCCAACCAATTTGGTTTGGTTTTTCGGTTTAGACGTTGCCCAGTTATTTCTTCCGGGGACTAGCTATGGGGAAATCCAGGGTGCAGTCGGTCTGCGCCTGAATTGGTGATCTTAGAAGATCCATCTCTGTCATTTTCATTTCACTTCTTTTATGCAAATCTGTGAAGTCCATCCACAAAATCAAAGTCAAAGTTCTGCGAAAGGATGGTTCCAGGTACTCCCTTCTTGATGTCGTAGCTGTTGAAGAACCGCTTGAAATCAGATTGTCTGTACAAGGCTTTACACTTCGCGTAGCTACAACGATGCGCACCCCAGGTCATGACAAAGAATTGGCTCTAGGTTTCCTTTGGTCGGAAGGAGTAATTAGAGATATAGATTCTGTTCAATCTGTGAAAAGATCTTTAGATCCGCGGATAGAAGTTTCAGAAAATGTAATTGTTGTAGAGCTGTCTTCAGGAACACAAGTTGACTGGAGCCGCCTGAATCGAAAAGTAGATGTGCAATCTAGTTGTGGAATCTGCGGGCGTCAGTCTCTTCAAAGCCTCAGGAATCTTGAAATTAACAGGCCTAAAGGAGCCATCTGGCCAAGTGATCTCTCTTTGGGAACTTTTTCGAAGAAACTTTCCAGCTCACAAGAAATGTTTCGTAAAACTGGAGGTGTCCACGCATCTGGGCTTTTCGATTACGATGGAAATTTGATTTGTTTAAGAGAGGATGTTGGTCGGCACAACGCCCTTGATAAAGTTGTTGGCTGGAGTCTAAATCACAAAAACAACCCAACTGAGGACATGATTTTGTTGGTGAGTGGTAGAATTAGTTTCGAACTAGTGCAGAAGGCACTTCTGGTAGGAATTCCAAATTTAGTTGGAATTGGAGCTCCAAGCTCCCTCGCAATTGAATTAGCTCAAGAATTTGATATGACCTTGCTTGGATTTCAACGAGAATGTTCGGTGAACGTTTACTCTGGTGACTGGCGAATTGGTAAATCTTAAGTCTACATTAGCATTCCACTTTTCTGATTATTCTACAGTTTAGCTATGTAAAACAGTATATCTAGGTGGGTTGCTTTACAGAAAAGAGCTCTTGGATCACATAAATCCAAATTGATTTGATAAACAAGTTGCCTCAACTTAAGGCTCACTCTGAGAGAACGAGAGTATCTTCAGGGGCCCAACCAATCCAAAGTCGATCGCCCCGTTTCGGACGGATGGAACTTCGGCTGATGTTAGTGAGTGTTGCACATAACAAAGGACCAGCATCAGTCTTCAGGTAGACATGGGTCTCGCTGCCATGGTATACCACCGCATCAATTTCCCCGGGGAAAGAAAAATGAGATGGTGGAAGAATCTCGCTTGAGATTCTAAGCTTCTCTGGGCGAACGGCGAGGTGCAGCTCACCACTTAGTTTCTCATTGTAAGAAATAGTCAGTTTGCCAAGAAGCTCGGTCTTGACTTTCAGTCGGCCGCCATCTTCATGACCTTCAACAATTCCTGAAAACAAGTTCATCCGGCCAATAAAGTCTGCAACAAACTTGCAGTTTGGAGACTCATATAGTTCTCTTGGATGTGCCACCTGTCTCACTACCCCGTTTTCCATTACAGCAATTCTGTCAGCCATCGAAAGAGCTTCATCTTGATCGTGAGTGACGATTAAAAATGTGATACCTACGGCTTTCTGCAATTTCACCAACTCCAATTGCATGGCTTCTCTAAGCTTTGCATCAAGTGCAGAAAGAGGTTCATCAAGCAGAAGAACTCTGGGGCGCTTTACTAGAGCACGGGCTAATGCAACACGTTGACGCTGTCCACCTGACAACTGATCTGGTTTGCGCGAGTTATAACCATCCAATTTCACTAACGCCAAGGCGTCCTTCACTCGCTCCTTAATTTCCTCACGGGGCACATTTACTACTCTTAGTCCATAAGCCACATTGTCAAAGACAGTCATGTGTGGAAACACTGCATATGACTGAAATACCATATTGACGGGACGCTGGTTTGGTGGAACGTCTTTGGTCTCTTCTCCATCAATCTTGATACTACCTTCATTGGGAAACTCGAAGCCCGCAAGCATCCTTAGCAGTGTCGTCTTACCACAACCTGAAGGCCCCAGCAGGGCAAAAAACTCCCCTTCATGAATAGTCAGGTTCACCCCATTGACAGCATGGATATTTCCGAAGCGCTTGACGACTTTCTGAATTTGAAGGATCACTGGCCGATCAGCCATGAAATGTGCCTTATGGTTGATTTCCATTGCGGCCTTGAAACCATAGAGCAAAGGAGGTCATGATGAGGGTAATGGCAATCAAGACTGCTGAGGCAGCATTAACTTCAGGCGTCACAGAGAAGCGAATCATCGAGTAGATCTTGATTGGCAAGGTAATAGTGTCCGGCCCAGAAGTGAAAAAAGTGATAACAAAATCATCCAGTGAGAGAGTAAATGCCAATAGGGCTGCGGCAATGAGACCTGGCCGTATATGAGGGATGAGGATATCTTTAAACGCTTGCCACTCTCCAGCTCCTAAGTCTTTCGCTGCCTCTTCCAATTCACGATTGAAGCTTGCCAATCGAGCACGAACTACCACTGTCACAAATGGGAAACTGAAGGAGATGTGTGCAATTGTGATTGCCCCTAGATTGAGTGGCCAATGGAGACCAGACGGCCAGCCAATACGTGAAAAGAAAGCCATCATAGCAACGCCCAGACAAATTTCGGGGATTACAATTGGTAAGGACATGAGCCCTTCGTACCCCGCTTTTCCAGGAAATCGGAATCGCCAGAGCAATATCGCAGTCATAGTTCCGAGAACTACACTGATGAGGGTGCTAAATAAAGCAATTGTCAGGGAATTTGCAAACGCTTCCACCAAGGAGGAGTTGTTCCACGCTTTTTCATAATATTTGAAAGTGAATCCTCGCCAGACAATGTTGCGACGGCTGTCGTTAAAGCTAAAGGCTATAAGTGTGATGATCGGAGCGTATAAAAAAACGAAGGTTCCAAGCAAAATCAACTTCATCCATGTGCGTCGAGAGTAATCTAACGGGCCAATTGGGTTGTTTGAACGAAAACTCACGCAAGCCCTTTTTCATCATGATTTGTTAGAAGAGCCCTTACAGAAAGTGCGAAAAATGTTAGATACATTAGCAAAAACGAGAGTGCAGCCCCAAAAGGCCAATCGTTGGCAGATTTAAACTGGCGCTCGATCACATTTGCTATCATTTGACTGTCTGTGCCCCCCAATAGGTCCGGAGTGAGGTATGTTCCTAAAGCAGGAATGAAGGTAATAATCACACCCGAGATGATTCCAGGCAATGCAAGAGGTACAATCACGGAAAGAAAAGTCCGCCATTGACTAGCACCTAGGTCAAGGCTCACCTCAATATAACTTCTATCCATCCGATCGAGCGCTGCATAAAGAGGTAAAACCATAAATGGTAGGTGAACATAGACCAATCCATAGACAACTGCGAAGTTATTATAAAGCAGTTCAAAACGATGGAATCTTTCTCCTAATAGATTCCAATCTCCCAATCCAAGTATTCTAAGTCCACTATCAGCAGACTGCCAAATCAATTCCAACAAATCATTTAGGTATCCGTTTGTTCTCAGAACAGCAATCAACGCGTACGTACGGATCAGCAGATTTGTCCAGAATGGCAGAATTATAAGTAGCAGTAAAATTGGCTTCCAGCGGTCTGATACAAAGGTGATTGCCAGCGCAACTGGAAAAGAAATCACTAGACAGAAGAAAGTAGTTAGGCCTGCATACCAGAAAGATTTGAGAAATATTTGCAAGTAAAGAGGCTGTAAAGCTCTTAAATAGTTTTCGAGTGTACCTGTGATAGCCACCCTAATGATGCCTTGTTTCTCACCAAAGCTAAGACCCCAAACCAGAAAAAGGGGCCCAAGAAAGAAGGCAAATAGCCAGATTGTGGGGGGTATCCCAAAGGACAAAAAAACCTTGTTTGATTTTCGCCAGTAATCCACTTATGTGTAAAAGTGTTAATTTGGATAATATAGGCCCAGTTTTATCCAGGCCTTTGGGAAGCGCTCTACGCTGCAGATATACGTGTCCATGCCTCGTCAAAAAGTCGTTGCATTGCTTCTCCACGGTATTTTGAAGACTCACTTCGTCCCAGAACCTCATCAGTTGGGAAGATAGCTGGATTGTTTCTATATTCATCACTGAGCTTTGCTTTCGCGGCTGCATTTGGTGTCGCATACTGGATGAAATCGGCGATTAGTGCTCCAGCATCTCCGTCCAGCAGGTAGTTCATAAATGCGTGAGCGTTTTCAGAGTGTGGGGCTCCTTTGGGGATGCATAGGCAATCTTCCCATAGGAGTGTTCCCTCCTTGGGAACGATATAGGCGATATCATCATCTTCCTCCTGCACTTGAATAATGTCGCCGTTGTACTCCATCGTTAGATCAACCTCTCCAGAGAGCAGCAAATCTTGTCCATTGTCCTCAGCAAAGACCTTGATGTGTTTCTTCTGCTTGATCATCAGATCTTCGACAGTCTGAACAACTTCAGAATCGGCAGTGTTTATTGAATGACCGAGGTACTTCATGGCAATAGGAATTGTCTCTGATGGGCTGTTAAGCAAAGCGATCCTTCCCGAGTATTCACTTGATGCAAACAGACTCGCCCAACTGTCTGGTACTTTCGATACCTTTGATTTGCGATATCCGATTCCAACGGTTCCCCACATATAAGGCATACTGTAAGCTCGCTTCGGATCAAATGCTGCGTCCTGAAAAGCTTTGTCCAAGTTATTGAAGTTTGGAATTTTGGAGTGATCTAGCTTGACTAGCATATTTGCTCGGATCATGCGTTCGACAAAGTCATTTGATGGAACGATCACATCATAGCCAGGGTTACCTTCTTTGAGCTTGGAAAATAATTCATCATTATCGGCAAACAGATCCATACTTACTTCTATTCCGGTGGCAGTACGGAAATCATCCAAAGTTGTTTCACCAATATAAGTATCCCAATTGTAAAAGTTGAGCCGCTTCTCTTCGGAACTCCAACCTTTACCTGGTGAGAAAGTGAGCCCTGCTGCTACAGCACCGAGGCCCCGCAAGAAGTAACGTCTTGAAAGTTGAGAGTGATTTTTTGGATTCATTTTCATTTAAATTCTCCAGCCTTGGGTTCTGTAAAAATGCGCCATCAGAGAATGAACTCTTGTGCGGTGCAAATGGAATAAAACCGTCCTTTACATTGAAAAATTTAGCTCTATGGAAAAAAACAATCAGCAACGTCCTAGTTCTTCTGCCAACTGATTGAGTGATTTGAGAGCTTTCTTGTAAATCTCATCCAAGTGATCTCTCGAAGCAACAAGGGGTGGAGAAAGAATCATAGTATCTTTAACCGCTCTCATCACTAAACCGTTCCTGATACAAAGATCCCTGCATCTTTCACCAACTTTCCCACGTTCAGGAAAAAAACTCCTTGATGACTTGTCATTAACTAATTCAATTGCCCCGAGCAAACCTGCATTCCTAACTTCCCCCACCAAAGGGTGTTCATTGAATTGCTCCAACAGTTTACGAAGATAGGGCCCAGTTTCATTCCGAACTTTTTCTACTAGACCCTCTCGTTTGATGATTTCAAGGTTTCTTGAAGCCACAACGCATGCCGCAGGATGTCCAGAATATGTGAAGCCATGGGCGAATTCCTTGCCTTTCCCAATGATAACATCAGCAATTCGGTCAGCAATCATGACGCCTCCTATAGGAAGATATCCAGAGGAAAGACCTTTGGCAATTGGCATCAGGTCTGGTCGAATATTAAAATATTCTGAACCAAACCAATGTCCTGTTCTGCCAAAACCACAGATCACTTCATCAGCAATTAGCAGAATTTCGTACTTGTCACAAATACGCTGTATTTCAGGCCAATAAGTCTCTGGTGGAACGATCACACCCCCAGCACCTTGAATTGGTTCTCCGATGAAAGCGGCTACACTCTCAATACCAAGTTCATTGATTTTCTTCTCAAGTTCCTGGGCAGCCAAAATTCCATATTCTGATGGAGAGCTGTCACCACCGTTTTGGTACCAGTATGGTTGGTCAATGTGGACAATGTCAGGAATAGGTAGATCATCAATGTCATGAATGAATTTTTGACCGCCTAGGCTCGCTCCAGCGACTGTGCTTCCGTGATATCCATTGATTCTGCTAATCAGAACGCGCTTCTGGGGCTGTCCCAAAAGCTTCCAATAATTGCGAACCATTCGCAGGACAGTGTCATTGGCCTCAGATCCGGAGTTGACATAAAAGACATGATTGAACTGAGTGGGGCTGATTTGTGCTAGCTTCTCTGATAGTTCAATTGCTGGAGTGTGGGTACATTGAAAGAAGCTATTGTAGTAAGGAAGCTGCTGCAGTTGTTTATAAGCAGCTTTTGCGAGCTCTTCTCGGCCGTATCCAACGTTCACACACCACAAGCCAGCCATACCATCAATGATCTGATTTCCTTCTGAATCCCAAAGATATACTCCTTCGGCCTTAGTTATGATCCTGGTTCCATTGCGCCCAAGATCCTTTGAGTCTGTAAAGGGATGCATGAAGTGGCGGGAATCAAGACTCTGCCACTCATTGGTACTGCGAAGCATTCGAAATCCTGATCATATAGAGTGATGTCACAGTTTTAGTCTACAGAAAGCGGCTAATTCCTAGCGTTTTCAACTTATAGTTTTCTAAAAAAACAGCAAGATGGCTGAATCTGAAAATTTAAATGAATTTTTAGGTGAATTTATTGATAAAACCAATTGATGAATCATGGTCTTTGAATGGGAAACCCAAAAGCCCAACAAGCAGAGAGAAACCTCTTTTTCAACAGAAAAATTTTTGTTAGACGAGGAAATAATTTTAATAAGTAGTTCTTCATTAAAAGTGTCGAGAATAGTAGCTTTGATATTCTGCAACCACTTCAGAGTATGGACGGTAGACTTCAAGGAAGAATTTGAATGAAGCCATTTTTACATAGGAGTAAGCGGGGGCTGCGGAAATGGAGGCTATCAAAATTCGAAGAAAGAAGTTTTCAAGAGTTAGGAGTGAAAGAATTGGAATCAATAAAACGAAAAGTAGAGAGACTAGGATTCTTGCAAGATAAAATAGCCAAGAGTACCAAAAAACTCTTCTATTCTTTAGCAGTTCTGAAAAAAGTTTTAATTTGGTTGTAAAGCAATTGTTCAAAACGGCGAGCTTGGAGGAATATGAAAATCCGGCCATTCCTATGGGCCAAGCCGATCCTATCATTCCTATTGGAAGCAAAAGGCTGTAAACTGAGCTGCTTTGAATCCAAATTTCCCGACCAATTACCCAGCTAGTTGCAGCCCAAACTCCTCCAATACAAACTACCATTCCAACAGCACATGCATCCCAGGCAAACTGGGACCAACGTAAGCTTTGTAGTGATTTCAAGATACGCCAAGATCCTCCTTCGGAACGATGCATTTTGCGCATGTCCATGGTTGGCCACATTGATGTCAATTGTTTGGCAGCAAATAGGCATCCACCCACAAATAGAGTTCGCCAGTCCAAAAGCCATTCACTAATTACATTTGGGGCTTCAAGAAACAGCCACCTAGCAGCAATCCCAAGTTCCCTCGAACTTGGCAATTCAAAGCCATCTGGTCGAATCTTTACATATCTCCGCAGGAGTCTATCTGCTACAAGGAGAAGTCCCACGAGGAGAAAAAAAGATTTGTAGCGAATCAGGTCACGGATCGAATCAACTATCAGGATTTGGATGAGTCGACGCATTAAGGGGGCAGAGGGGTTAGAGATAAACGGTGTTGAAAACGCATGGGGACTCTCAAGGTCACTCCTTCGTGCAACTCAGGAAAGTAACCAAACGTTTTACTGTTCACAAGGATCTGCATGATTCCCTTAGAAGACAGCTCTGTGTCAACATCAAGATCATGTTTTGATGCAGGAAAAGCAAAGCCATTCACCTGAAGATCCATGATCAGATGATCAACATTTGTAAATTCAACGTCCCAATTTTCAGCTGGAACATTCGTGACAAGCTCAATGTGCAGAGCTTCAAGCGATAAACTAACAATTCTTTGGTGTTCCTTGAAAAAGGGACGACGTGTTGAGTAGAGGACCGTTATCAAAATTAGGCAAGCAGCAATCCCAATTCTTAAGCGCCATTTTGTTCGATTACTAATTTTTCGAACCAGAACACTATCGGATAGTGGGGGCTGAAGTACAAAAAAGTAAAAACAGATAAACGTGGCACCCATGACCCCCAAAGACCAAAAAGCATCACTAACGTAGTGTGCACCTTGGACAAGTCTGGCTGTACTCATCAGCGTGCCATACCCTAACCCGAGTACCAAAGATCCAATTGCTAATGGAGGGGAGTAGTTCCAGAACATTACACCGGAGGCAAAAATAAATCCCATTGTGCAATGCCCACATGGAAAGGACTGACCCTGACCTGGAATTCCCAGTTCCAAAGCAGCCCGATATTCCCAATTACCACCAAATTCCACAACCTCTCTAGGACGAGGTCTCCCGGTATATTCTTTTAAAAGCGCGTTTACGATTAGGCCTGCGCCCACTATTGAGGTCAAACTGTAGAGCAGAAAATAACGCCGAAAGCGGATCCATTTCGGTGATTGGAGGGATCGATACCAAGCGAGTAGGCTAATAAAGGTAAGTGCAAACGCTGGAATTGTTCCGAATTCATAGAGAAAACGCCATGGCTGGTCATTGCCAAGTGACCAGCCTGTTTCTGGTGACCAAATCTGACGTATAATCACTCTGTCTGCATCAAATCGGTTCCAGACCAGAGTGGCTGTTAGCAAAACAGCTAACCAGAGGGTTAATAGGATTGCTCCAATCCAATAATATCGCTTACGTTGGGGATCCATTCCAAACTTGCGTCATCAATGCGTGAAGATTTCAGGTGGTTCAAGCATATAATTTTTCAATTCGCCGGGTCGTCCAAATCCAACTACTAACTATAAATTTTTATTTATTGTGCAGGTGCAATTTTTGGAGATTTGTCCCTGATAAAAGCAAACGACGTTAACTTTTCAAAAAATTATGAAACTTCAATCAACTATCATTCCTATTTTTCGTCTAAAACCAGGCCGTGAAAAATCTGTTCATAGGAGACACCCATGGGTTTTCTCTGGTGCTGTAGAATCCGAAGCGGATGCAAACCAACCTGGTCAAACCGTCAGGGTAGAATCATCATCTGGAAAATTCCTAGGATATGCTGCATGGAGTCCAAAATCTCAAATTCGATTACGTTTTTGGAGCTTTAACGAACGGGATAAAATTGATGAAAATTTTTTCTATTCTAGATTACAGAAGGCCCTCTCCTATCGTAGTTCAAGCAATATGGCCAGCAATGCAAAACGTCTTGTTCATGGCGAAGCTGATGGTTTTCCAGGCCTCATCATCGATCAATATAATCAGGTATTGGTGCTACAATTCTTATCTGTCGGCATGGAATATTGGAGGGAGGTCTTGATTAGACAATTGATAGATTTGACGAGATTAGAGTGTGTTTTTGAAAGGTCTGATACTGAGGTTCGTAGGTTGGAAGGACTTGAAAGACAATGTGGATCAATCCTAGGAGAACTACCCCCTAATTTTGTAATCAAGGAACATGGATTAGAGTACTACATTGATGTTAAAAATGGGCAAAAAACAGGATTTTACCTTGATCAACGAGCTAACCGAGCCAAAATCCAAGAAATCTCAAACAACAGAGAGGTCCTAAATTGTTTTTGTTATACGGGTGGATTCAGTCTTAATGCATTGCGCGGCGGGGCAAAGTTTGTAACTTCCATCGATAGTTCTGGTCAAGCTTTGAAAATGGCAAAATTGAACACAAAGATGAATGGGTTACAAGAAGAGAAAACTACGTGGATGGAAGCGGATGTATTTGAATCCCTCAGAAAATTTCGAGATCAAGGACGAAATTTTGACCTGGTTATACTTGACCCACCAAAGTTTGCGCCAACAAAGCAAAATGTTGAAAAAGCTGCACGAGCTTACAAAGATATCAATTTGCTCGCAATGAAACTCTTGAATTTAGGAGGACTATTGGCGTCATTTAGTTGTTCAGGTGCAATCAGCCCCGAACTGTTCAGAAAGATTTTGGCAAGTAGCGCAGAGGATGCCAGACATGACTTTTTGATTATCGATACCTTTTCTGCAGATCAAGATCATCCACAATTACTATCTTTTCCTGAAGGTGAATATCTGAAGGGTATACTTCTACAAAAGCGAACTTAATCCAATGAGAAAACAATTGAAAAGTCCTTCTCATTTTATATTTGGCAAACTATTCAGTAATTAAAATCAATAAATATCATATGAATTCATGTCTTAACTTAGCGTGTCGAAAAACCCCCTATCAAAAATACACGTTCACTTTTCAAAGAATGTTCTTAGGGCTTTCATCACATTGATATTTGTGCTGGAGATGATTTTGTCTTTGGGTATTTTCTCATTTTTTGGATAGTTTCTGCTGGTGTTTGGACTAGTAGCACTTGGTTATTGCGAAGGCCTATTGCATTTACTCAAGGCATAAAAAAAGACTCGCTATGACTACTTCATTTTAATACCTGCTTTTGTTTTCAATGTTGTTAGCTAATCTTCAGTTGTTTTGTCAATGACGTTGACGATTACGAGCTGCGGTAAGTTAACTCATATAACAAAAACTGCCGTTGGAGTATTTATTCTTGGCAAAATTTTGGAAAGAAAACGTGAAGCCATTAATATCATATATGCCGATTTGCAAATATCTCAGTTATGAACCTAACTACTGATAATGCACGTTACGTTAATAAAGGATCTGTCAAATGAAGACGTGATATAAAAATGTTCTGCGGAGATCAAAGCAAGAACACTGAATCTCAGTTTTCAGCCCATTTGGGAATACACTTTGACTTCTAATTCACCTTGATGATGCTGAAGGTTCAACATTGTAAAGTCACTCTTCCAGCTTCTGAAGATGTGAGAGGATTGCTTTTATTGGTTGTTCTGCATTATATGCCGAAGTTTTAAGCTTGGACGCACTAATGGAGCAATTGGTCTCTATGTCACAAGATTCAGATCTTCTTTTATAAGTATAGGCTTGGAGAATCGAAGGATGCCATGGTCAGATTTAGGCCATATTTTTATGAGCTAGTTTGTGAAATGATATTATCTATCTGCTCAGGAAGAATCGAAAACATAAAATGATGGCGTTCGCTTTCATCGCAATAACAAGTTTTGTGAATCTTAAATTAGCCAGAGCAATGTATAGAGCATTTTTTTGAAAATAAGATAAAGCAGTTGAACCAGTTAAAGAGTTAAAAATATTGACTTTAAGAGATATGCAATTAGGTGAATTAAAGTAATCGACAGGAAATTTGGGCTTCTCCGATGAGCTAGGGTAGAGCTTCTAGCGCATCATTCATCGTGATAACCAATTAAGAAATTGCTTTGATCAACACTAGGGCATTGCCTGAGGGATCGTGGTAATAGCCTTTCTTTCGATGAATTTGACGAAAACCTGAGGCAAAGTATAGATGCTGAGCTGCAAGATTGCACTCATGAACTTCCAGTAAGATATTGGGGACCTGCTCATTCCTAGCTAGCTGAATCAAGAAGTCTATCATTTCTTTTCCAATTCCCTGCCGTTGGCATTCCGGAACTACACCAACTCTGAGGATTGAGAACAAATCAGGTAGATCCTCGACAACCAAAAATGCTGAAGCTTTTGAATTGGCTTCAGCATGCCATGTCCAAGCACGGAACCACGATTTTTTCATCAATCTGCTGAATGACTCTTCTCGCCAAGCTTTTTTGAAACAACTCTTGTCGAGCTCTGCGAGCCATGCTGAATCCTCTCCTTTGCGAATCCAACCTTTGGGTCTTTTCCACATGGATGACTTTTCACTTTTTCAAAGAATTATGCCATCAGCAGTCAATTTGACCCATTCCTGAATGATTTTGCATTGTGGACTTGAGTGTAACGTTTAAAGACTTCAGGCTAAGATACTTAAGATTTGACTAGCCATTGAAAGGCTGAGTCTCTTTGAACCAGTTCCAACCATGCACAGGAGTCGCATGTTTAAGAAAGTTGTACCCGTAACAAAAGAAAATCACAGTCATCTATTTGTCAAGGGAACAGACAATTTCCTTTTTGCAAAAGATTTTCATTTTGCTCCTATTGCTCTTAAAGAATTTTTCCGAGCTGCTGCTTACTATCCGATTATCTTTTTAGAAGAACCCAGTACAAAAGAGTTTAGGCCTGTTGCTTTGCTAGGGCTACAGCAAGGAGAGAACCTTTATATTGATGATCAAGGAAAATGGTTAGTACCCTATGTTCCTGCAGCTATTCGTAGGTATCCGTTTACCCTTGCACCTACTCAAGATCCCAATCAATTTTTAATTTGTGTTGATGAAGAAAGTGAATTGGTTGGAACCGAAGAGGGTAACCCCTTGTTCACACCCGAAGGAGAACTAAGCGAGACTATGGAACATGTCAGGAAATATCTGACTGAGCTACACCAAATGGAACAGTTCACACATCAGGTTTGCAAAGAATTGACAGACATGAACCTTTTTACCTCAATGAATCTGAACTTCCAAAACATGGGCAAAACCCAGCAGATTACTGGCTTATATCTCGTGAACGAGGAAAATCTTAACAAGCTTGGTGACAACGATTTTCTTAAGTTGCGAAAGAGCAACGCGCTTCCTGCAATTTATGCACATCTCGCTTCTCTACCACAAGCGGATCGTTTGGCTCAATTCCGGAGAGAGGGTGAGGTGCATCCCCCAACAAATTAACAGCCTGAGTATCGGTACTTCTCCACAAGTACCGACTGTCTGTTTGTTAAATAATTCTTCGTTTAGCTTCATACTCCGAGAAGTATCCTTGCAGGATTTTCAAGATATTCTTTCACTTTAAACAGAAAGCTAACGGATTCACGGCCATCAATGACTCGGTGATCGTAACTGAGAGCCAAGTACATAACCGGACGAATCACAACCTGGCCATTTGATGCTGCTGGTCTTTCCACCACGTTATGCATCCCCAAAATGGCGCTTTGAGGGGGGTTGATGATTGGTGTTGAAAGCAAGGATCCGAAGACACCACCATTAGTGATCGAAAAGGTACCTCCCGTCATCTCTTCTACACTTAACTGGTTATCCCTTGCTCGCTTGGCCAGTCTCCCAATCTCCAGTTCAATTTGTGGTATAGTCAGACTTTCTGCATTACGAACGACAGGAACCACTAGTCCTTTCGGAGCGCTTACAGCGATGCCTATGTCGACGTAATCACTGTAAACAATTTCATTGCCATCAATCATTGCATTCACTGCCGGAAAATCTTGTACTGCCTCGCTCACGGCTTTTGTGAAAAAACCCATAAAACCAAGGCGCCGGCCATACTTTTTTTCAAATTTTTCCTTGTAATCCCTTCGTATTGCGAAGATCGCACTCATGTCAACCTCGTTAAAGGTTGTCAGCATAGCGGTTTCATTTTTTACAGCAACTAGGCGTTCTGAGAGTTTGATCCGAAGCCGGGACATTTTCTCACGTCGCTGCTCCCTGCTGGAAGATTTAGGAACTGCATCTCCATCAGATTCAGATTGACCTGAAGCTGGCTGGGCTGTTGGCTCAATTTTAGCGGGCGAAGGCATCTGATTTTTAGCTATTTCGACATCCTGCTTTGTAATCCGATTGCCGGGACCAGAACCTTGAATCTTGTCAGCATAGATCTCTGCTTCGTTCATTAATTTAAGTGCTGCAGGCGATGGATGTCCAGCCGCATAACCGAGGCTGGAAGGCTCCACCTTCTTGGAAATAGCATTGTTTGAAAGTTCAGTAGTTGCCCCACTTGAATCAGCATTTAGTATCCCAGCCGTGTCAATTTTACAAAGAACGTCTCCTACTTTTGCGTCAGCTCCCTCTTTCAATATGATTTGGACTGTTCCCGCAACCTCTGCGGGCATAGGTAACGTTGCTTTGTCAGTTTCAATTTCACATAAAATTTCGTCAATCTGGACGAATTCCCCATCTGCCTTGTGCCAGGTTTCAATAGTAACTTCTGTGATTGATTCCCCAGGGCTAGGGATCTTTATCTCAACAACGGGCATACTTTATCTCTGAGCTTAGAGTTATGATTTTGGGGTTTTAAGCAAACGCTTGATGAATCAGTTCTTCTTGTTGCTTTTTGTGCATTACAGAAAACCCAGTAGAAGGGCTACTACTTCCTTTGCGCGAAACCAACTTAATGGAACATCCTAGATCAGGGAATTTCCGCATCACGAATCCTGCTGCACCCATATTTTCGGGCTCCTCCTGAACCCAAAAGCACTCCTTCGTTTGTGGGTAACGGTTACGGACTTCCTTGATCTGATCTGTTGCTATCGGATAGAGTTGTTCCAGGCGCACAACAGCGACATCTTTACGTTCTTCGAGTTGCTGCTTTCCCACCAGGTCGTAGTAGATTTTTCCATTACAAAACAAAACTCTTTTCACCTTTGCTGGATCAGCAAAGTTATCATCAATAACTTCTTGAAAAAATGTACCCTTTCCAAAATCATTTAGAGAACTTACACACTTTGGATGACGCAGCAGACTTTTTGGGGTGAAGATCACCAAAGGTTTTCGAAATGGTCGTGCAGTCTGTCTTCTAAGAGCATGAAAGAGATTGGCCGGGGTTGTACAATTTAGAATGTACATGTTGTTGTCGGCACACAAGGTCATGAATCTTTCAATTCTCGCTGAGGAGTGTTCTGGACCTTGGCCTTCGTAACCATGAGGTAGCTGGAGGACCAAACCATTCATCCGCTGCCACTTTGTTTCTGCAGAAGCAATAAATTGATCAATGATTATTTGAGCACCATTAGCAAAATCACCAAATTGGGCTTCCCAAATCACCAGATCTTTCGGTGATGACACGGCATAACCATATTCGAAGCCAAGGACTCCATATTCAGAAAGATGTGAATTATAAATACTCAGTAATCCCTGAGAATCACTGAGATGCATGAGAGGAACATGCTTAGTGTCGTCTTCTTCCACCACAACAGCGTGTCGATGTGAGAAGGTGCCCCTTCGAACATCCTGACCACTGATTCTAATTCCAGTTCCCTCATCAAGTAGAGAAGCATAAGCCAATTGTTCACCCATACCCCAATCAAGAATCTCTCTTTCATTCACCATCTTTAATCGATCTTTGTAGAGGTTTCGGATTTTTGGGAAAATCTTCCAATCATCAGGTAGCGCTGTCAGTTTTTTGGCTAATTCCTGGAGTTTTGGAAGATTGACACCTGTATCAGGTGATTTCTGGTGTTCTTCCTGTTGAGCTAACCTTAGCCCTTGCCAATCTCCTTCGAAGAAAGAGGTGGGCTCCAGTTGTTCTCTCTTGTGTGAAAGTTCTAGCGAAGAGTTCATTTGTTCTCTGAAATTACGGTCAATTTCGTCCAGTTCAGCTCCACTGTAGGTACCTTCATCAATCAATCGATTTCTGTAAATTAACTTTGGGTTGGGGTGCTTACCAATTAACTTGTAAAGAGTAGGTTGTGTAAAGCGTGGTTCGTCCCCTTCGTTGTGCCCGTGTTTACGATATGCAAGTATATCTACAAAAACGTCCCGATGAAACTGCTGACGGAATTCCAGGGCCATTTCGATTGTATGAACTACAGCCTCAATATCATCTCCGTTAACATGGAAGACCGGTGAGAGCGTCGTTTTGGCAATATCAGTACAGTAGGTGCTTGAACGACTTTCAATGTAGTCTGTCGTAAAGCCGACTTGATTGTTGAGAACAACATGTACTGTTCCACCTGTCTTGTAGCCCTCCAACTGGGACATTTGGAGTACCTCATAAATGATTCCTTGCCCTGCAATTGATGCATCCCCGTGAATTAGAATGGGGACCAGTTTCTTCTCATCCCCAGAGTAGCGCTTTTCAATTTTGGCCCTAGCCATTCCCTCAACAACAGGGTTGACAGCTTCGAGGTGAGAAGGATTTGGTGCAAGGCTCAGGTGGACCTTCTCACCATTGTGGGCAATGCGGTCACTCGAATAACCCATGTGATATTTTACATCTCCTTCAAAATTGGAATCTCCAAAAGATTTTCCTTCAAATTCTACAAAAATATTTTCGTAATTCTTGTTCAGAATATTTGCTAATACATTTAGGCGTCCGCGATGGGCCATCCCAATGACAAATTCTTTAACTCCAAGAGCAGCTCCTTCCTCAACAAGTGTTTCCAGAGCTGGTATGATAGCTTCTGCTCCCTCAAGTGAGAATCGTTTTTGACCTACGAATTTCGTATGAAGAAAGGCTTCAAAATCGACTGCCCTCATCAATTTTTCATAAATGTGTTTCTTCTCTTCTTTGTTGAAGATGGTATGATTACGATTCTGCTCAACTCTTGACTGAATCCAATCGACTATGTGTGGAGTACGAACATACTTATATTCAGCGCCAATAGAGCCACAATAAGCTTCTTCAAGAAAATCGATAATTTTTCGCAATGTAGCGGGCCCTAGTCCAATTCTGCTGCCAGCTTGGAAGACGGTTTCAAAATCACCTTCGCTAAGATTGAAGTTTTCTAAAAGAATCGGTTGTTCATGCATCCTCCTTGGTCTGATGGGATTTGTCTTTGCGAAGAGATGGCCTCTTTGACGATATGCTCCAATCAGATTGAGCACATTGACTTCTTTCTGGAAAGCTTCAGGTATCGCACCGTCAATACCTTCTGGGTCGTAATTTGCTTCTGCAAACTCAAAACCTTCAAAAAACTGACGCCAACTTTTATCAACTGATTCAGGATCCTGACGGAATTGTTCAAAAAGATGGTCGAAATTGCCAATGTCTCCGTTGCCTAGAAATGAAAATTTGTCCATAAGATTTACCTTTTATGTGGAACTCAAGATGTAAAGGTATTTAAGAAATTCAAGGTTTGCCTAATAAGAATTAGGTGCAATGAAAATACAATATAATATAAAGATTGTTTTAGGTTAAACTGGTTAGAACAAATAGATTTTTCAACAAGACCCGACTTAACAGCCCCACAACCCCAGCCAGATATATTTCACCACTAACCAGCAGTCCTTAAACCTCTTCAAAATCAAAGAGTCCTACCTGACTGATTTCCTCATCGTGTTGAGCTCTCGCCAAAAATTCATCCATACTGATTTCTGCTTCGTAAATGTAAGCTGAACAGGGATCTCTTGAAGTAAGGGCAAAAAGGTTCTGCTGCTTTAGCCGATCTGCAGAAATTTTAATTCCTGTCTCTTCATGTAATTCTCTCAAGGCTCCCTCCTGCGGAGACTCACCTCTTTCAAGATCGCCAGCCGGAATTTCTATGGAATGCATATCATTTAGGATGGGTCGCTATACTTCAACCAGCACAATCGAGCTACCCTCAACAATCGGCAGAATCAGTACCACACCAAAGCTTGGTTAAATCGTAAAGAAGTTTCCTCTTGATTTCTAAGTGAACCATGGATTCTGATGGTGGGTCTTAGTGGGTTGCAGATCAATACATAGAGGCTGAAATAGTCGTGGATCACTTAGGCTAGGCATCAGTCCAATCAAAATGATTTACCTGCATTGAACAAACCGAAATGTTAGATTCAACCGTTCACCGACTGATTTTTTTGTTTTAGGAATTTCATGTTGCCAGAATTTTTGTGTAGTTCCCGCCATGATCAGAAGTGATCCAGGTGAGAGCTCAAGTACAAAGTTTGACACTTCAGAATCAGAGCGATGTCGAAATTTCATCATCCGGGAACCTCCAAGACTGATTGATGCAATCACAGGATTTAAGCCCATTTCCCATTCATCATCACTGTGCCAACCCATGCTATCATTTCCATTCCTATATAAGTTCAACAATACGCTGTTGAATGGCCTCTCAATCGTTTCAGCTAACTGATTACGGACTTCCAACAATGTGGGTGTCCAAGCTATAGGAGTCAAACTCAGACTTGAATAACTGTACACAGCCCCTGGATCACCATACCAAGCTGATAATCTTGGGCAATCAACCCATTTGCCAAAGATTTTGATTCGATGTTGCTTCCATTCAATCTCTTTTTTCAAGCGCTCCATCCAATCCACTGACTCGGATTTTCGCCAAGTTCTTGAAAAGGTCAAATCCCCATCAGGTATGTCGATGATTTCAAAACTCATTTCGAAATTTTAGTAAAATTTCTTTTCATTTTATAAAATTTCCTTATTATGGGAATTTTTTAAACTTACTTGAGAAAGTTATGGAAGGTTTAATATTTCGTTTTCAAAAAGTCATTGAAGAAGTGGCAGCTGGAAACCGCAGTTTGTTTTCCAGAGAGACTGGCAAGGCCCCATCCTTCGCAACGGATGTCTGCAAAGGTAGAATTCTCCCAACCATTCCTTACCTAATTCAACTTTCTGAGAAATATTCTATCAGTCTGGATTGGTTACTACTAGGAGTTGGAAAAATGTACTTGGATTCTGCAAATAAAGACTTTGGAACTGAGGTTGTACATATTCCAAGGTATGATGTCAAAGTCAGTGCTGGGGGAGGAAGTTGGACTGTGGATCAAACGATTGTGGAGCAAATGCCTTTTCAGGACCGTTGGTTAAGACAGCAACTTGGTAAATCTGCGGATCAGATGGTATTGGTTTCAGTGGAGGGAGATAGTATGGAACCGACCCTTGAGGAAAATGACTTATTGCTGATCGACCGACAGCAAACAGAGTTTGCTCGTGAAGGGATCTATGTGATTCGTTTGGATGACATGTTGATGGTGAAACGTCTACAGCGTCAACCTAAGGGCTTGATTCAAATCATCAGTGATAATCTCAACTATCCACCCATCACTCTTTCTGGGGATTTTGGTGAATCATTTGATATCATCGGAAAAGCTATTTGGTTTGGCCGGGTTTTCTGAAAAAATGCTATGCATTTAATACTGAAATTTCGAAATTCTCTATTTTAGAATTTTCAACTTTTGACAAGAAATTTAGCGAGATACTCTGTAAACATTGAGCATAGAGTTTATTAAGGTTTTTGGATCGCTTCGTTTAGCTTCCCACCCTAGCAAGGATTTCGCTTTAGCTGCCGTAGCAAGAACAATTGCGGGATCTCCAAGTCTTCTAGAACCAAACCTAACATCAAAGTTTGTATGAGAAAGGTTTTTGGTGTGCTCAAGAATCTCAAGCACACTAATCCCCTTTGACGTTCCGAGATTCAGAATGGGATTATTAGTTTCTCTTGTCAAATATTCCAGAGCCCTCACATGCCCGTCAGCCAAATCGTTGACGTGAATGTAATCTCTAATACAACTCCCATCTAGAGTTTCGTAGTCTGTTCCAAAGACTTCAACATATGGTCTTTTGCCAATTACAGCCTCCATCACGATAGGTAATAAGTTATTTGGTTCGGTTTCCAATCCCTTGATCTTACCGTCAAGATCGTAGCCAGCAGCATTGAAATAGCGAAGCGAAGCATACCTTATCCCTTTCAACTGTTCATACCAACCCAACAATTCTTCAATTGCCAGTTTTGTGTAACCATAAAAGTTGCTAGGTTCTGTGGGATGTTCTTCATCCATCGGAGTGTATTGAGGATTCCCATAAACTGCAGCGGTTGAGGAAAAAATAACAAAACGAACGCCTGATTCGGTAGCTGCATTGAGAAGCTGTATTGTTCCTGAGATATTTTGATTAGCGTATTTTTCAGGCTGAGTCATTGAATCTCCAGCTGCTTTTAATGCAGCAAGATGTACTAATCCCTCACATCCATTTAGGACTCCCTGCAGAGTTTCTGGAATTCTCAAATCAGCATGTACGAAGGGTACTTCAGGTAATAGATTTTCTGCTTTACCAGTTTGCAGATTGTCGACAACTACGGGCTGGTGGCCGGCTTCCAACAAAGATTTTGTTACGTGACTGCCAATATAACCAGCTCCACCTACAACAAGAATTCTCATAAATTTAATTTTGTTCTAGATTATCATTTGGATCTTCGACAATTTCGTAAAGAACTTCAAAAGGCTGATCATCTCTTGATTTTGGGTGTACGAAAAAGACCTTTGTACCTCTAGATCCAGGCCGGGGACCTGCATCAATCAAATGAAATCGGTTTTCATATAAGTAATGATAAGCCTCTTGAGCACTTTTGACTCTAAGTCCAACATGGGCTAGGCCACCTTTGCCATTTTGCCGATCAATCATCTTCTGTACCGGTGAACTATCATTTAGAGGCTCCAGCAACTGAATCAGGTTCTGGCTGTTACCTATTTGCAAAAGAACCTCCCTCACTTGGTCATTCCCTAAAACCTCCTCTCTATGTACTTCCCGAAACCCCATCTTTCGATAGGCGTTCACTTGCGCATCTAAAGTTCCTTGCAGTACTGCAATTGCTACATGATCAATAAATTGGAAACCAGGAAGTTGTTCAGGTTCGAAATTATTTAAATTCATTTAATTTCCCAAATGAGCATCATAAGTTTGTGAAGCTATCCAAAAAACCAAGTCTAAATTTCGCACAAATTTATTAAAAATTCTCAAAAAGAAGGTCTTTGTGCTCATAATTAATTCGATGTAAAGCACTTCAGACACCGAAAAGCTTCAAAAAATGTATTGACATAAACAATTTATGCGTGACAAAAGTAGATTAAATTTAATTACCTCTAGCTAGCTTGCAATTATCAATAAAAGTCAAATTTCACTGAAAAAATTTTAGTGCTTG
>AGAU01000075.1 GCA_000224765.2 SAR324 cluster bacterium JCVI-SC AAA005
CAGTGCATGGCCTAATGTCAATGAACAGAGCGCTAGGACCAGCCCTCTGCCAAGCACCGATCGAGTTCGTACAGTTTCCCAGAGAGACGCCCCAATTCGTGGCCAAGCAAGAGCTAGAAGAAATAGTAGGCTGATCCAATAGCGGAATTGCGAGTACTAACATCACAGGGTAATGCATCGTCAGGTGCTTAACTAGGATATCACCCAAGGCAAAAAGGAAAACTGTTCCAATTACAATAGCAAAAGCTGTCAGAGGTCGATTCTCTGATTTGGGAGAAGTGTCGGACATTAATTTGATTAACCGGCGAGGGGATGCAAAGTGGGGTAGGATCCAGTTTGTGTCGGATCCCAAATATATTGAGATGAGTTGCTTGGTTCTGATTAATCCCAAAGACTTTGGGTAATCTTCATTTGATTAAACTCCTTAAATTCAATGCTATATGTAGAAATCATTTCATCAAATTCTAATACAAAGTCTTTTGATTCCACGTAATGATGA
>AGAU01000074.1 GCA_000224765.2 SAR324 cluster bacterium JCVI-SC AAA005
GGAAAAGTGTGGTGGCGGGGGCAGGATTTGAACCTGCGACCTTCGGGTTATGAGCCCAAGATCCTTGGGGTAATTCAAAAGATCGAAATACTTCTTTCCCAAACACACTAGGATTTATTGAAAGTTTGATAATTTGGCTAATCGTTTATGAAAAGAAATTGAAGCATAAAATGGAGAATTTTGTGCCAATTTGTGCCATCAACTGCTTCAATCCACTTGAGTCCACTAAACTAGTCATTGACTAAATCGACTGATTTCGTTACGTTTCTTTCAGTTACTTCAAGCGCATTTAAGTAGAGATGGAACTTTTAATCAGGTGGTCCAGGGTTCGTGTCCCTGTCAGCCCACCAACAATAATAGATACTTAGGTGCTGATAAAATTCTAGAAACCTTCGTAATTGTGCCTGTAGGCGCAAATTAGGTGCACTTCAAACTTCTCCCTTCCTCGATCATCTCTTCTCACACACTCATACTGTCATCCTGAACGAAAAATTGCGCCCAGACGCATAAACACATTCCCCGATGTATTTTCAGTGGCTCAAGAACCTGAAGCCGCTAATTCAATTTTCCCATCCACCTGCTTATCCTTCTCTTCTTCTTTAATCTGACGTTTCCGTTTCTCTAAAATACTCTTCATGGCTGCCAAGTGTTGATCCTGAATACTAGCCTCATGATGGGTAATTTTGCCGATCAGTTTCTCAGATAGAAGGTTAGGGTGAAAACGACTGGCAATCCACTTGCGGCCATCGATGGCGACTCAAGCAACATCAGGTCGCATTTCTCCATTCTCTAACTTAAGCACCAACCGCTCGATCATATTGGCGGGGTGGAATCCTCGTTCTTGCAAAGCTGCTAGGTAAGCCTGCCGATGTCCCTCATTCTTGTGCAGGAACTTCCAGATCACATTGCGACTGCGATCAAACTTGACCCCAATCTGGGCCAGACTGCAACCATCAGTAATCATTTCGCAGACTTCGTCGAGGTCTAAAAGTTCCACAGGGTAGCGTTTTGTTACTTCCATAATAGTTCCTTTTATTGCAGAATCTGGCAAATTAACTATGAAATCTTAGTCTTTAGGCTTTTTTGATTGATCCACATAATGTTTTTACTTAATTAGATGCTTTAAAAAAATGTGTTTAGGAATTAATAGGAATTAAATTGTTTTTTTCAAGTTTCTGTTCTATAGGTGCATTCGCACGTTGCTATATTGTTATGATAATTATTGACGAACAAAATTTGCTAGATAAATCATTAGAATTTTTTTGTTCGCCTAAAATGCTAAAAACTATGAAGACTTACTATCTAAAGATGTAAAATCAAAGCAAATTAAAATGTTCAAAGAATTAGTTTTTTTATCAAGGGAGTATAACTTATGAAAAAAAGAAATGAAGCAATTGTTAAGATAGCATGTTGTCAAATGGAACCAATTGTTGGAGAAAAAGAACGCAATATAAGAAGAAGCTCAGAAATGATTGAAGAGGCAGCAAAAGAAGGTGCAAATTTAATTGTTTTACCAGAATTATGTAATTCAGGATATGTCTTTGATACACGTAGAGAAGCGTTTGACCTGTCAGAATCTGTTCCAGAAGGAGAGACTTGTCAGGAATGGATGAAGCTTGCGAGTAAATTTGATATCCACATTGCAGCGGGTATAAATGAAAGAGCAGAGGACCTACTTTACAACAGTTCAGTAATTATTGGTCCCAAAGGGCACGTAGGTACATTTCGCAAAGTTCATCTTTGGAACGAGGAAAATCTTTTCTTTGAGCCCGGTAATTTAGGCTTCCCGGTGTTTAAAACGCCAATAGGCAGAATATCGTCCCACATATGCTACGATAGCTGGTTTCCAGAAAGCTACAGATTAGCAACCCTACAGGGGGCTGACATAGTTTGTGTTTGCACTAATTGGGTCCCAATCCCTGGACAGGACAAAACCAGGGAAGCAATGGCAAACATCTTAGTCATGGGAGCCGCTCATGTGAATTCAGTATTTATCGCTGCTGCAGACAGAGTAGGAACTGAGAGAGGACAACCATTTATAGGCCAAAGTCTAATAGCCAATTACACAGGCTGGCCAATCGGTGGCCCTGCAAGCAAAGATAAAGAGGAAATAATCTATGCGGATGCAAATTTAGCCGATGCACGTAGGAAAAGAAATTGGAATGAATATAATCAACCCTTAAGAGATAGAAGAAAGGATGTATACGGGGAAATGTTGGGAAGTGAAATGAATGTTGGTTGGTATTAATTGCAGAACAATTGAATCGCTATTCAGATGTTCTGAGCTGAATTCTAAACTCTCATTAAATTTGGAGATAACTGATAGTTTTTGTTTGGATATATATTTTTAATTCTTTTCTGAATAAAAAAGGAAATTATGCAAAAAGAAAACAAAATATCTAAAATTGGTAGAAGACAACTTATTAAAACAGCAGCAGCATCCGCAGTAATTATGGGATCACCTGCATTTATTAGAAATCTTCACGCAGATGACCCGATTAAAATAGGTGTACTCTCACCAGTTACTGGAGCTTGGACTGTTTACGGGAAAGCACACTCGCGGGGGTTCGAATTAGCTCTTGAGGAAATAAACGCTGCTGGAGGAGTTTTGGGTAGACCTATAGAAATGGTTTTAGCAGATTACCAAACTGACAGAAGACTAGTTGTTGAACAAGCAAATCGACTTTTGAGGCAAGAAAGAGTTGATTTACTTGCTGGTACTTTTTCAAGTGCCGATAGAAATGCGGCAGGTCCAATTGTGAAAGCAGCGGATAAACTATTACTGTATCCAACATGGTACGAAGGACAAATAGAGGAATATTATCCTGGAGTCTGCAACGAAAATATTTTCATGTTTGGCCCAGAACCGACTCAGCAAGTCTGGCCATTCATGGAATATATGTGTAATAAATTTGGGAAAAAATTCTTCATGATCGGTTCTGATTACGCTTGGCCTCAAGTAACAAATATGTTTACCAAGGAGAAGCTCAAAGAACTTGGCGGTGAAGCAGTTGGCGAAGTCTATATTCCATTCAATACGCCTCAATACGAGTCGGTGTTGAGGCAAATACGTCAAGCCAAACCTGATATAATCTTCCACTCATTAACAGGTAGCGATACTGTAAACTTTAGGAAACAGCTTGTGGCGGCAGGAATGAAAAATGATTTCACTCTATGGACTGTGGATGATGAGGAAGTTGTAACGTCAGGGCTGGGTCATGAGGTGTCTTCAGGAACATATGTCAGCTTTGATTACTTCATGACCATCAAGCACCAAAATAATAAAGATTTCTTGGATAGGTACCAAAAAAGATATGGTTCGGATGCACTGATGAATACCGTTGGAGTCGGTATGTATAACGCTGCACATATGGGGGCAATGGCCATTGAGAAAGCTGGAAAAGTTGATACAGATTCTATCCGCGAGGCTTTGAAAGGTATCAAGTTTGACAAAGCACCACAAGGCACTGTTGAAATGAGGGCTCTGGACCATCAAGCTGTATTACCATCATACTTGATGAGAGTTAGAGAGGGCTGGTCCAGTGTCAATGATATGTTCGAACAGGTTCAAACAGTAGCAAGAGCAGTCCCTCAAGACGCACGATGTAATCTACCACTGTAAATTGTCCTTGGATTGAGATGGAACTAGCTGCCAGTGTGATACTAGATACAACCCTGATAACTCTGACGTTAGCATTGGCAGCTTTTGGCCTGGCAATCATCTACGGTTTAGTTGGTGTAATCAATATGGGCCACGGAGCCATGTTGACTTTAGGTGCGTATTTTACGTGGGCAGGTCTTCAGTTAGAAATTCCATTTGTGCTGAGTGTAATTTTAGGGGGATTCATTGTTGGTTTGATTGGACTGCTATTTGAGCATTGGATAATAAAACGTTTCTACGACAGTCCTTATGAAACACTCTTGCTAACTTGGGCTTTTTTTCTGGTAACGACTGAACTGATAAAGATTGTATTTGGCTCAGACTTTAGAACAGTTGTAAATCCATACCCTGGTTCGATTAACTTGGGTTTTTATAAGATACCAACCTATAGGACTGTGATTTGTTTATTTACGGCCTTTGTCATTTTATTAACTAGTTTCGTTTTCTTCAAAACATCAACTGGAATAAAAATTCGAGCTATGATTCAAAACCGAGAGATGGCAAGTTTATTAGGATTAAACATTTCGTTGACATATAAAATTATTTTCGGATTCGGATGTTTCATGGCGGGCTTGGCAGGGGGACTAGTAGCACCAATGCTTTCAGTAAGTCCTTACATGGGAGACATGTATCTTGTCAGATCCTTTTTCGTTGTTATAGTCGGAGGTATAGGCCAGATTCTAAGTGGAACAATAATAGGTAGTTTTGTGATAGGGGGTTTGGAAACGATAGTAGCATTGTTTTCAGATCAAGTTATTGCACAGGTAGCTGTATTTTTCTTTGCAATTATTATTTTAAGAATAAGGCCACAAGGTATATTCTCAGAAAAATGATATGCAAAATACTTTGACAAAAATATCTGGCGAAACAAAATTTGAATTTTTAATATTCCTTGCATTAGCGTTGATACCGCTGGTTTTTTCAGGATATATATTATTCATTCTCCCAC
The DNA here is from genome assembly GCA_000224765.2 of SAR324 cluster bacterium JCVI-SC AAA005. Classification (GTDB taxonomy): domain Bacteria; phylum SAR324; class SAR324; order SAR324; family NAC60-12; genus JCVI-SCAAA005. The sequence goes on from AGAU01000074.1 coordinate 4,611, forward strand.
AATATATGCTGTTCGGCTTACTTGCGGTATCCTTATCTATTCTATGGGGTTTTACTGGTATAGTAAGTTTTGGCCAAGCTGGTTTTTTTGCAATTGGCGCCTATGCAATAGGTATCGTTGTCAAAAGCAATTTTTTAATGAATTCGGCTATACTGGGAATTTTACTAGGGATAGTATTTTCAGCAGTGGTAGCAGGTGTTGTCGGATATTTTTTGTTCAGTGCAAAAGTTAAGGCAACCTACTTCGTATTAGCTACTTTAGCATTATCAATTATAATTGAGCAGTTAGCAAAATCACAAAAAGAAATAACTGGAGGCTGGAATGGTTTATTTGTAGACAGGATTTTAATTAACTTTGGGGATCTATTTGAATACTCATTGTTCAATGATGTCCCGATGTACTATTTTACACTTTTGTTAACAATCATAGCCTTTGTACTGATAAAATTTTTAATATCATCTAATTTTGGGAAAATTCTCAAAGGTATAAGAGAAAACGAAGATAGAATTTTAGCTCTTGGTTACAATACATCCATATACAAAACACTAATATTTTGCGTTTCAGGAGCACTAGCAGGATTTGCCGGTTCAATTTATGGAACTCACGCCGGCTTCGTTGACCCTTCACTAGCAAGAGTGCTCTTTTCAACAGAAGTAATTGTTTGGGTTGCCATAGGTGGTAGGAACTCCATCATTGGATCTTTTCTCGGTGGGATATTAGTTGCTTCTCTTGCTAATTATCTCAACTCCATAACTCCAGAATACTGGCAACTAATTATTGGTATCGTCTTCATAGCCGTTGTCATTCTTTTCAAAGGTGGTTTAGCTGGGGGTTTTGAAGAAATTTACTACAGACTAATAACTAAAAAATATGCATCTGCTAGAAATTAACAATTTATCGAAAAGTTTTAAAGGTCTATTAGCTAACGACAAAATATGTATGGAGCTAAAGCTAGGTGAGGCTCGGTGCATAATTGGCCCCAATGGTGCGGGGAAAACCACACTTATTTCAATGATTTCTGGCCATCTTTTCCAGTCTAGTGGGAACATCTCTTTTAACGGAAAAAATATAGGCAATTTCGATTTAGTTAAAAGAGTAAGGCTCGGTATCGGAAGGAAGTTCCAAACACCAACTCTCTTCGATAATCTTACTGTTTATGAAAACATAGAATTATCAGTAATTAGAAATAAATATGATAATTTAAAAAAATTTTTTAAAATAGATGAAACGTTAAAATTGATTAGGCTATTTGATGAGAAAGACGTTCTTGCAAACACGTTATCACACGGTCAAAGACAGTGGTTAGAGATTGGCTTATTGATTGGTAACAACGTAAAATTATTGCTTCTTGATGAGCCAACTGCAGGCATGACGACCGAGGAAACTATAGCGACTACCAAATTAATAAATAATTTATCAGGAGAAAAAAATTTATCGATAATTGTAATCGAACACGATATTAATTTTGTTCGAGAACTAGGTGCCCAGATAACAGTTTTGCATCTGGGGAAAATTTTTGCTGAAGGCAACTATAATAACATTGAAAATAACAGGTTTGTAAGAGAAATTTACCTGGGTGCTCCTGATGTTGTCAATTGAGAATGTGTCTTCCGGTTACGGAAAAATTGGTGTTCTTTCGGAAATAAATATTAGACTAGAAGAGAATTCTATCCTTGGAGTTCTTGGTCGTAACGGAATGGGGAAGTCTACCCTGATAAAGGTTTTGTCAGGTTTATTGCCGTGTCATAGCGGAAAAATTTTTCTCGATAATGAAGATATTACGAACTATCCGCCGCATTTAAGGGCACAAAAAAAAATTTCGACTATTGTTCAGGGTCGCGGGATTTTTCCACGACTTCAGGTTATAGAGAATTTGATGCTCGGTAAATTACTTCAAACAACTGTTAAGAAAGATAGACTTGATGAAGTTTTTGGTTACTTTCCGATTTTATCTGAAAGAACCAATCAAGTTGCTGGAACACTAAGTGGGGGTGAACAGCAAATGCTGGCCATTGGTAGAGCAATAATGTCTGATCCGAAGTCATGCTTTTAGATGAACCATCTGACGGAATTATGCCATCCCTAGTTAAAGAAATTGGATCAACACTTAAGAATATGTCACAAAAAAATAGTATTAGTTTAATAGTTGTTGAGCAGAACGTTCCACTTATTTTTTCTCTAACTGATCATTGTATAATACTAGAGAAAGGTAAAATAGTTGTAGAAGGAAAGAAATCAGAAATTCAAAATTCGAATATCATGAAGCAATACTTAGCAATTTAGTCAAAAATTACATGTATTCTAATGAATATTTATTAAACTTTAATTTTTCATTTAAACACACTAGTCTCTTGATTCTATTACCTTAGATTTCTTGCTACTCTTCTTCAAACCTTCTCTATTTTGGTATTACAAACCAATCCTCTCCTCATTAATAAGAAATCTTAACAAATAAAGAAATTCTTGTGGCTATCATTTTTCCGCCTAACTCCTACCCTCCACAGCTTCTGCAGTAATCGGCACAGAACTAACAAAAGTCTACATGCCCTCGATCAAGGCCTGCTCCAACATAACTTTTCCCTATCTGATCCTTACTCTCAGACCCGCTGACCACTATTTTTGAACTGCGACTGCGCCTAGTCTCAAAGCCAATCCCATTATGCCAATGGGCTAATTCGTTGACTCTAGGGCATACTGTTGAAAATCTACTTTTCATCTTTCCCGTCTTTTATTAAGTTCTCCTAATACTCCACCCTTTTCATCGTCGTTCATCAGGACAATAACGAATCTCCCGATAGGGGTAGCACTTATGCTAGTAGTTGTCTGTTCAGGACAGCTTGTCAAAACGTAATGTGTTAGTGGAGATGCTGGCTTCTGTGGAATTGTTGACTGATCCAAGCTGGGGCATCGAGGCAAGGGGTACTACGATAATTTGCAGGATTTTTTCGTGAAGTATGAACCAAAAGCTTTAGGTCAAAATTTTTAGTCTGTTGCTGAATTGGCAGTTCAAAATGGAGTCAGTGCTTCCGCTCTTTCTCAAAGGCTTAGGAATGGAGAGGTACCTGAGGCCGCAGTAAATGCTCTTCTACCTATAATTGTTCACGGAAAGCCATTTAAAACGGTAAAGTCTGTGGCCGATTTTTACAAAATACCCTGCGCTACTTTGCATCATCGAGTCAAGAAGTTGAAAATGAGCTATGAGGACGCTATTTCACTTCCTGAATTCTGTACACCATCTCGTACAGGTGATAGCCACTTTACAGGATTAGAGACGGTCGACCTTCCAGTCACTTTTTCTTTGGTATCTATTAGTAGCCGTGTTATGTAGGACAAACGGCTGATACCAGATTTAAAAAATCCTTCTTTAGTAGGAATCAGGACACTGAATTTGTGGAACTGCCAAACAGGTAAGTTCAAAGAAAACAATGGGGAGCAATGGCAACCGAAAAGGCCGCTATCCTCTGAAGCAACAATGGATGAAGTAGCTTACCAGTTGGTTCATACTCCGGGCTCTCCAATGATTCGGCGCTATGAAAGCTTCCTGCCTTCTGCTCAACAGAATAGATGATCTAGATAAGTTAGTGCAGCAGAGTATTACAAGATTTTCGATCCTTGAGTGTTTCTGATAATCCTGCACTTAACTTAAATTGTGCTGTATTGAGACTTCCGTGGTGCTAGTTTCGTGGATCTCAGATAAAAAATCCTTACCACCAAGCTACTGACGAGGCTGAGGATTTCTAGCACCAATTCTAAAGAAAGCAGGTATCAATCGATAGGACAGGCTCCAGCTTGTCTAGCTCCTGCAGTTTGTGCATCAGCCGAAATTGGGTTCAAGCTAAGACTCCTAATTCTTCGATCATCCCCTGCATCTAACTCAGCTTCATCATAAGCTTGGTTCACATTCCCATGAAAAGCCAACATGTACTCTGCAAATGCGTCCTGCTCACCTCCAGTTTCGCTGAAACTGTTATTCAAACCAGGGTCCTGCAATAAGTTTGCATCAGGATAATCTTCTTCATCTCCATATTTCTGACCATCATACAAATTCACTCGGTTTGGATCACTCAACTCTCCAAAAGGATAACCATCTCCGCCATTGACTAAGAAATTCAGAGACACTAGTTTGATTCTAAGATCGTTGTTGACCAGAGAGCCGTTTTCAACAAGCAAAGTGCCGTCAGAGCCATCACGATTCAGTAAAACCAGCTTTCTTACTCTCTGACCACTGCCTTTACTCGTTCGAGGTTGGTAAGTTGCATCATATTCGAATCTCATCCCAGCCACTTGGGGGAATTCACCAGGGGCATCATCTGTGCCGACATCACGCAAGCCATTCTCTAGAAGATCTTTCAATTCGCTAGGCAATACATCAACTACAACTAATCCATTGTCAAATCTGAAAGCTGATTCGAGATGACCCTGACTAATTGCTTTGTCAGTCCCACCAAGTTTACCAAATGAGCTTGGAGGCAAGAGATCCAACTTTCCCGAAGTGTTTTGCCTTTCAATCCCTATAGATGACCTGATGCCGCCACCGTTCTTGAGGGAAACATCTACTGTTGCCACACCTTCTAATAATTTGTTTGCATACCATAAATTTGCTTCTGCACTTAAATTTCCAAGTCTAGTTTCTTGAACCCTTACTGAATATCTTCGTCCATCCAGATAGACATTTGTGTAGCCGATTGGCTTTGCATACTTGGCTTTGATAACTTCCATTAGAGCATTTGAAATTTTGTTTGCTGCTTCTGCAGGGGTTCCACCCACACTCGACACGACTGCAGGAGTTGCTGCATAGGCGCCATTCAATTTCGAGTCAAGTCGATTGGTTAACAACACACCGTTTCCATCGAAATGAGCTACTAATCGGCCGAGGTATTTGTGATCTGAGCTAACATTTACGACAGCTGTTGGGCTTCCACTTAGATCATTCGTTAAAAATGGGTATGTTTCTGTGAAAGCTGTATCTGCAGCGACACTCGAAGTGTAGAGGACATCATTTTCATCACCCATCATTGCTCCTGAGCCACCAGCAACAATGATATCCACATTCTTCAGTTTCCTGGCCAGAGATTTCTCGCAATTTAAATTTTGCAAATGAGAGAGCAAAACAATTTTGTTTATGCCTTTATTTGTCAGGGTATCAACAGATTCCTGAACAATTGGAGCCAAGTCTGATGTTGTAAATGGCAATGTTGGATAAACTTTGAGGTCTCCCGGCGATGTGATAATCGGCATCTCCGGAGTTGATACCCCCACAATCCCAATAGTTTCGCCATCTAAAATTTTCAAAGCATATTTAACAAACTTTGCTCCCAAGTCTTCCACGATTGTACCGTCTTTGCCGCGTTCGAGATCTGTCTGCTCAAAATTGCTTACATTTGTAGTTACAAATGGGAAACCTGCAATGAAGTCGTCTTTATTAATTGCATCAGCAAGATTACCAGTTCCTTGGTCCAATTCATGGTTACCCAGTGCGCTAGCATGCAAGCCTAGCTCATTTAGTATTGCAAATTCAGCGTGGCCAGGCTCATCGCTTCCGGTAATGCTTTCAATCTCATCACTCTCAGAGGCAAAGTATCGCGGACCAGGAATAATATTGTCACCAGAACTGACAAATAGAGTTTTTGGACCAAGTTTGGGATCTTTCTTAAATGCGTTCACTAGTGCGCCGAAATATTCCATGGACTCAAACACATCATATACTGATCCATCTACGTCTGAGAAGTGCAACAGTTGGAGAGTAAAGTCCACATCGTTATTATCATCTGCGGCATAGCTTGGACTGGCAAAAACAACAGCGCTGAGAGCACCAAACATAAATTTTTTCCAATTTTTCATATAATTTTATTGCATTGATTGAAGGTGGTTTTATTTCTAAACCAACAATGTTAACAGTAAAGTTTCAATTTACATGTCACTGAAAAAGCAGTTTGCAATTCTCAGAAGACGTTTTCTAAATACTAAGCCTAATCCAGAGAGCTGAGAAAGAAATATATTCTTTGGCACCTCTACACACTTGATCAAAGTCAGTGCACTTTTCCAGTTGAACAGAAAATGTTCTCATTCGAACTAATATTCACAACACCACTATTGTTTACAACGAAAATTTCTCTAGTGGAATTAATTTCTGTCCCTTCCCCTATGTTGTCAAGAAAGTCTCCGTTGTAGTTATAGACCTTTGGCAAAAGTCTCGAACAATTTACAGCATCGCTGGAGACTTTTAGAACTCCCGCAGTATTTTGCACTATCTTTTGCCAGGGAGACAGCCAACCCGAGTTGAGGTGAGCATGCAACGCAAACTAAATGCAGCTAGCAACCGCGCGGCAACTCTTGAACTTCACAATCAAGGTCTCAGCCAGCGTAAA
>AGAU01000073.1 GCA_000224765.2 SAR324 cluster bacterium JCVI-SC AAA005
GGAAATGCAATATTAGTAGGTTCAGGATTAAGTTTTCTTGGTATGGGCGCGCAACCGCCAACACCAGAATGGGGTTTGATGACAGCTGAAGGTAGAAATTTTATGAATCAAGCCTGGTGGATAAGTACATTCCCTGGATTAGTAATTCTGATAACAGTCTTGTCAATTAATCAACTTACAGACTGCATACGCGATCATACAGACCCAAGAATAAATGCAAAGCGACAATAACAGACAAAAAAAGATAACAGCAAAATATGTAATTGGATTTAAAGATAGTCATCATTGTGTATATGAGAATGGATGTGTCGTTTATGAAAAAGATAAAATATTATATGTTGGTCCTAATAACAAAGAGAAATATTCAAAGATCGAAACACTAGTTGGAGGTAATAAAATACTTTCACCAGGTTTTGTAAACTTACACTGTATCTCAAATATAGATATTCAAACTTTGTTAATGAAAAAAGACCTTAAAAGAATACCTAAAGAAAAGTCTTGGAAAATAAAGGATAGTTTAAAAAAAGATTTTTTTGAGATTTCAGCTAAATACTCCGTTGCAAATATCTTAAAAGGAGGTTCAACAACATTTTGTTCAGTTACCTCAATGGCAATGAAAGGATATAGCGACCAAATTAAACAAAATTGGGAATTAATAAAGGAAACTCAAAAAATAGGTCTAAGAGGCTATTTTGCAAATAACTTTCAGGACTATTGTACGTTTTACAAGAATGACAAAAAGATTTATGTATACGATAAACATGAAGGGGAAGAAGGATTAGAACG
>AGAU01000072.1 GCA_000224765.2 SAR324 cluster bacterium JCVI-SC AAA005
CAAAAGAGCGTAGTCGACATTGCCATCAGACCACTGCCAGAATATTTGGAAAGCCTCTCTGTGTTTGCGTAGTAGGTCTTTGGCAACAATTACCGGTTGCTGGATTCTCTCTGCCAGTGACTCTGCACCCATTCCATATTGAACAGCCAGCACTGTTGCTTTATAAAGTGCCCTTTGTTCTGGATGGGACTTCTTGGTCGCATCTGCCGGTACTGCTCCAGCTAGTTTGGCAAACTCCAGATAAGGGTCACCCGAAGCGTAAGCCTGCTTCATCGCTTCATCGCCAGAGAGTGCTGCAGCAATTCCAAACTCCTGCTGGGAACAGTCAACGTAGGCGATCCCCCAACCCTCAATCAGTTTGATCAGACTGCGTAGCCAAACAGAGGAGCCAAAGATGAACTTGTTGCTACTCGGCTGATTCCTTCCGGTTTTACCACCAAAAGCAATTAGCATTGTCCGGTTCCGCCCATCCGCTCCAACTCTAAATTTATTGAGGCGCATCTGTCCCAGAGAATGCCGTAATTCCCGAAGTGGAGAGATCTGGGAACGGACCTTTGCCATTGAGTGGAAGGTTTCATCCTTGAGGTCTAAATTCCCACTCGGCAGTCTGGGCGAAGCCAGCTGGTGTCTGCTAAGATATTCGGGAAATAGGTCCTTTTTCAAGACTCTGCCCTCAAACATATTAAGGAGCTTAAGCCTAGTTTCGTTAGTGTAAAATTTGTCAGAAATTCAAACCGATTACTGTCAACGACAAACCATCTGTTCGACCAAGTGAAGTTGAGAATATTTACTTTTAACAAACAAATGGGTGGCTAGATTTTAAGCAATGATTGAAATTTTCAGCATTCAAAAAAACCTTTTTTAATTTAATACTATAAAATCAATAATTTAAAACTGGCATATATTTTGTTGATGACTACCTCTAAGAAACTCAATTGAATGAGAGGTAGATCGGTTTAAATATTTTTTGAGAATTGAGTTTCATATTATTAGTTAGTTTAAATAGATGTTTTAACGGAATAAGGAATTAAAATTTTGAATAATGCAGATTATATCCGGAAAAAGGTCTGGAAAAATTTGAGTAAAGTTGCACAACCAGACACACGGTTTCACTTGAACTTCGCGGAGTACATTCCTGATTTTCAGGGTTCTAGAGAAGCTACTGAAAACATACTAAATTTAAAGGAATACAAAGATTGTAAATACGCGTTTGTGACCCCAGATAATTGCCTAACTGGCGTTAGAAAACAAATGATCGATAACGAAATACCCTATGTAATGTCAACTTATGGGATATATCGTGGATTTGTTCTTATAGAACCCAAAAATGTTCCACAAGGTTCTAGTCTCTATGCAGCATGGCTGGATGGAGCAGAACATTTTGGCAATTACATTAAATTAAACGAAATTAAAAACAGACAGAAATTTGACCTATTAATAACTGGAGCTTCTGCAGTATCAAAAAATGGCGTCCGTTTTGGAAAAGGCCACGGCTTTTTCGACCTTGAGTGGGGAATGTTCTCGGAAATCGGAGTAGTGGATGAAAGTACAAAGATAATTGCTCTCGTTCATGATTGTCAGTTTGTTCAAGAAGATTTGAACCCAAATAAAACTGATATATTGGTAGATTTTATTGTTACACCAACAGCGGTGCATAGCGTTCAAAAAAGGGGGACCCGACCAAAAGGTATTCACTGGGAATTATTGGAAGATACCCAAATCGAAAACACGCCGCCGCTCAAGGAATTGATGCAATGGCGTAGTATATAAACCTCTTACAACTTAATAATATGTATCCAAACGAAATTATGAAAAGACGTGAATTCATAAAATTTTCAATTGCTACATCAACAATTCCACTATGGTATAAAAATGCATCAGCTGCAGAACCCATCACAATGCAAGCTGCCTGGATTAACGATGCGGAATTCGCAGGTTACTTTATAGCAATTGATGAAGGTATTTATTTAGACGAAGGACTAAGAGTGAATTATCTCTCTGGTGGTCCTGATGTGATTCCTGAGAGTTCCATAATAACTGGAAAAGCAGATTTAGCGTTGACCACTCCAGATACAACAATTAAAGCAATAGTTGATCAAGGTGCTAAATTTAAAATAATAGGTGCACAATATCAAAAGAATCCTATAGGTGTGGTTTCGTTAAAATCAAATCCAATCGAATCACCAAAAGATTTAATTGGAAAAACTTTGGCTGTTCCACCCGTCAATGTGATTTCAGTTGAAGCTATGTTAGAAATTAACAATATTGAAAGAAGTAAAGTAAATATTGTACCATATTCTTACGATCCAACGCCTTTAATAAAAGGTGAAATCGATGCGTCTCTAGACTTTACAACAAATGTCCCCTACACAATTAACATGCTGGGAGAGCAAGCGAGCCATTTTCTACTTTATGATTTTGGATTCACAATTTATAACGATACAGTAGTAGTTACAGAAGATGTCTTGAAGTCAAAACGAAAGCAACTGGTATCTTGGCTAAAAACAAGTCGGAGAGGCTGGGAGGTTAATTTTAAAGACCCTAATCTTTATCCACCAAAATGGAAAGATACTTGGTTTAAAGGAACAGGTCGGTCAATAGAGAATGAGATTTATTTCAATAATGCTCAAAAGCCGATTATGGAATCACCTAATGGAATCTTTTCAATGTCGGAGGATGATATTGCAAAGAACCTTGAAGCTATTGGTAGAGTTGGAATAAAAGGTAAACGAGAAATGTTTGATACAAGTTTATTAGAGGAGATATAATCATCATCGGCAGTGGCATAGAAATAAGTAATGTTTCAAAATCATTTAGGGTAAAAAGTCAGAAATTTTTTGCATTGCAAGAGGTATCATTAAAGCTCAACCCTAATTCATTTAATTCCTTGATTGGCCCATCAGGTTGTGGAAAGTCAACATTGATGCGTCTTACCCTAGGTTTAGAACAACCTGACAGCGGCCAAATTAAACTAAATGGTACAGATCCAGAAGCAGCTACCAAGAAAGGCATTGTTGGTGTAGCATTTCAAGATTCTGCCCTACTACCCTGGCGAAACGTAGAAAAAAACATATCCCTCCCTCTTGAAATTCTAGGTATCAGTCCCGCAGAGTATAAACCCAAAATTGCTCACTTAATTAGTCTGGTGGGGCTGTCAAGATTCAATAAATCATTTCCTGGCGAACTCTCTGGTGGCATGAGGCAAAGGGTAGCTATTGCCCGAGCCTTGGTCACAGACCCCAAAATCTTGTTACTTGATGAACCTTTTGCTGCTTTAGATCAAATTTTGAGGAAGCAGATGAATACGGAAATGCAGCGCATTTGGATGGAAAAGAAATACACAGCTTTATTGGTTACCCACAGTGTTGATGAAGCGGTATTTTTATCTGATAAAGTTATTGTAATGACACAGGCTCCAGGAAGAATCATCCATGAATTCAATATTCCTTTCAGCCGACCTCGCAGTATCGGGCTTTTTACAGATTCATCATTTCTTGAGTATATAGAAAAAATAAATTCGGCTTTATATGAAGGACAAATATCGAAGTGAGCATTCCGTTTAAACTGGTCAAATTTATAGAAATTCTAACTTTTTTTTTAATTTGGGAATTGCTTGGAAGACTAAGAATTATAGCTGACGGAGCGTTGCCAAGTATTAGTGAGATTTTAATAAAATTTTGGGAAGATAGAAATGATTATCCTGAACACATATTTGCAACAATTGAAGGAGCAGGTTATGGGTTTTTAATAGGCAATTTATTTGCAATTTTAGCAGGGATAATATTTGCCTTGTTTCCATGGGCCAATAAAATTTTTAGAGGATTCAATATAGTAGTCTTTTCCCTGCCACCAATTGTCTTAGCACCAATACTTTCACTTACACTTACAGGGATCACACCAAGAATTGTTATGGCGGCTTTAGGTTGTTATTTTATTACAATGACTGCTACATATATCGGCCTTACAAGATCGGAATCAATTACAATAAATTTGATCAAATCGTATGGTGGTGGAAAATTTAAACACTTTTTTCATGTTTCTTGGTTTAGAGCTCTACCGGTAATATTGAGTGGAATTGCTGTAACTGCTCCAAATGCAGTTTTGGGTTCCATTTTAGCTGAGTTTGGAGGTGGAGGCCGATGGGGTTTGGGTGTATACTTAATAGGTTCATTAGGACGTGGTGAACCTGCGAGACTTTGGGGTATTGGTATTATGGCGACCTTAATTTCTGGTATGGCCTACTTGGTTTTTTCTATTCTTAGTAAAAAATATACATCTGCTTCAAAATCAATTGATACAAGTAATTCCTTACCTAATGGGGAACTAGCCTCTTCTGAAAGTTATCTAGGGAAAATTTTGATAGTTCTTATATCTTTTATATTGCCATTCCTTGCTTGGTATCTTTTTATTATTTTACTGAAAGTTCCACCTCTGATTGGGAAGAATCCTTTTGATGTTTTTGCATATGTTTTCCTAAGTCCTAATCATTTGTTGACCCAGTCAAAATTGATTTTAGCTTTATCTGAAACTATACCGATTACTTTTGTAGGGATGTTTGTAGGATTAGGAACTGCATTTGTTCTTGGTATTGGTTCTAGATACTTTACGAGAATCGTTAATTTTACGATGCCATTGGCTCTTATAACTCAAACTATGCCGTTGGTAGCTCTAACACCTTTACTAGTTTTGATATTGGGAAGAGAATATTCTGTCATACTTTGGATTACAACTTCAGTTACTTTTTTTCCAGCGTTTGTTAACATCGTCCAAGGTATTAATCTTATACCCAAATCGGCCCTAGAAATAGTTAAGGTATATGGAGTAAGCAAATGGAAAGAATTAGTAATAGTTATTGTCCCTAGTACGCTTCCATTCCTGTTTACAGCGGTCAAACTAACTGCGCCGAGAGCCCTGCTCGGTGTAATGATCGCTGAATGGTTAGCAACTGGAACCGGGCTTGGTAATTTAATGAATCAATCAAGGGGATATCTTGATTTCAGCATGATTTGGACTGTAGCAGCTGTTTCGGTTGCACTGTCGGTATTATTTTACCAGTTAACTATTTTTATCGAAAGTAAGTTACTTCGAAGTTATAATTTCTATACTGATAATTAATAATTTGATTAATTTTCACGTGTTTACTAGTGCAGATTATGTCATGGGACCTAAATCTGAGATTTGAGCTGTGAAAAATACTAAATAGAAAACTTATACCCATACTGATAAAAAGAAAAATTACCAACCTATCGAACAATACGAAAAAAGTGTGAGATGGCATCCCATCTCAGCAGAGGCGTAGTATGCTACGTAAAGGGTATTTTCTCCCATCGGGATCGGGCAAACCGGCTCAACTACGCCATCCAGCCAGAGACGCTGCAGTTGCCCGCTGTAGTACTCACGGGCAACCATGCATCTGAGCTCTGGTGTGAGCTTTGAGCTTTCG
>AGAU01000071.1 GCA_000224765.2 SAR324 cluster bacterium JCVI-SC AAA005
AAAAAAAAAGAAATTTATTTGGTCAGGTATTGCGAATTTTAAAACTCATTTACAAACCAGGAAATTACAAACCGATTGAAAAGAATTGCTGGTTAACTTTAAATCAATTAAAAAAAGAAGAGTATCTGTTTGAGAAATACTATCAAAATATATCTTACAAAAGTATATATGATGTAAGGGTACCAATTAGGAAGAAAATCATCCTCTCAATCTTTTTAGTGCAGGTCATATGGAAAATCATTACCAAAAGTTTGAACCATGATGCCGCGATAGCATTTTATCTATATCATAGAATTAGCCATTTGGAGAACGAAATAAATTTTGTTTATTTCATATTCTTGGAAGAAGTAAGATTGATGCTAATGTTAGCAACATCAAAAAAATTTGTAATCAAATACCACGAATTGACAAATTTTTTTGATGTAAGAAAGAATTATCTGTTGAATGAGATTATAATTCCTTTCGAAATAAGTGTGAATTATCTGAAAAGATCAAATAATTTCAAATTTCAAAAAATTAATTACCTAATAAGTAATCAGCAAATCATAAATAATAGTTTAAAAAAAAGGATCAACAGAAGGTCAATTGGTTATTATGCAGGTGGATATTATGAAAGAAGGTCACAAGGTAGTTATAAGGACGATTTCTTAATTGAAGCGATCAAGATCGAAGAACTTGTTATTCGAAGATTATATGACGTCCAGCAAACTAATAAAGATATGGCACTTCAAATACTTCCTCATTACACAAGAAATGTTGAAAATATTAAAAATGCAATCAAATATTATCAAAAAGTGATTGGTAATAAAAATGTAGGAAGTATTTGTACAACAAAAAAAA
>AGAU01000070.1 GCA_000224765.2 SAR324 cluster bacterium JCVI-SC AAA005
AGTTCAGAACGCAGCGCCCGTGCTGGTTCAAGTTCTCGTGCCACAGAGTTCATTGTAGTTGTTCCAGGAGGAACAACTTTCTCTGAGAAGGGACCAACCAATCCTCTTGGGTCAGGACTCCTCAGTCTACCTTCGGCTCAAATCAAACTCTCTTTAAAACTAAACAGTCCCCTACGTCTTTTTATCTATCGTTATGCTGAAAGCTTCAGCATCAGCCAACTGCAGACTAGGCTAGCAAACCAAACCCTTGATCAAGGAGCCATCGATTACGGTGTTACCGACAATTTCACAATCCCATCAGCCTCAAATACCAACCAACGCACTCTGACCGT
>AGAU01000069.1 GCA_000224765.2 SAR324 cluster bacterium JCVI-SC AAA005
CGATGACAAAGCCCCCTAAAGTTTCACCATAAAAATAAGTTGAGCACTAATACATATCCTAGACAAGATTCTTAATTAAAGAACCCGTTCCAGCATCGGTCCAATCCCTTATAATATTCCTTCGCTATCACAATCAGACCATCCCAATTCAATTTCTATCTCAGCAAAAACAATTAGCAGGTTCATCAACCGAATTTAGCATGTGACAACCTGTTTTCTGCTCTGATGGTCTTTGAGGCCCTGTGAGCATCCAAATTACTCATCTACTCCAAAAAGATGGGCTCGACAACAGGCACCTGTACATTTTTTGGCTATTAATTAGAAGGTAGTTTTAGTATGTAATTAACCTGTGAATTCCAGAGTGAGCCACAATGACAACAACCGTCAGTCAAAATCCTTGTAAATATCAATAATTAGATCTCAAAACAAATTTAATGAGTCCTTGTGAGATGAGAATACTAATCCTCGGTGCTGGTGCTGTAGGAGGATATTATGGTGCCCGACTGATTCAAGTAGGAGCTGACGTCACTTTCTTAGTCAGACCTGAAAAGCAAAGGCTTCTTAAAAAGAATGGATTGGTAATAGAAACATCTGATGAAACTGTGAAACTGAATCCTGCCACAGTGACAAAAGATAGTCTGAATGGTGATGTTGATTTAGTAGTCCTAACCCCCAAGTCTTATGACTTTGCAGAGGCAATTGAGGTAGTTAAGGTTATCCAAAGGGGAACCCTTTTTGCTGCCTTTTCTCAATGGTATTGATCATCTACACCAAATGGATCGTTTGTTTGGAAAGGAACGGGTGATGGCTGGGGCTGCGTACGTATCGACAACACTGACAGCAGATGGTTCAGTTCAGCAGCTTAGAGATGATCCAAGTTTCCTATTTGGGGCCCGACACGAATCACAAAAAAATATTGCAGCAAATCTACACAAATTATGTAGCACATCTGCTTTTGAAAGTATTCTTAGTTTACAAATTGAACAGGCACTTTGGGACAAATGGGCGGTGCTTGCAACACTAGCTGGGATGACGACCTTGATGAGAGCTAGTATGGGCAGAATAACAGATTGCCGATTTGGTATGGAAGCAACAACCACAATGTATGATGAGTGTTGTGGGGTAGCTCAAAAATCAGGATACCCTATTTCGGTTGATGTTAAAGATCGGGCTTTGAGTATTTTGTTGGAAAAGGGATCAAAATTAACTGCTTCAATGCTGAGAGACTTGGATCTCAATCAAAAGACTGAGTATGAACATATTCTTGGCTCAATGGTTGATTATGCCAAGTCTGTTGGAGCACCATGCACAAGTCTGATTCTTTCCTACACACAAATTCATTCGCGATCAAGGAAGAAACTTAAAAAAAAGCAGCGAATGAATTTGATGTATTAAATCTTTTCCTCTGTACTCGATGTCTGGTTGAGAATTCGTTGGCCAATTTCTCGTACCTATCAGCTATAATCGATCAAACAACTTTCATCGTCACACTGCCGACATTGGTGAAACTGCAGGTAATCTCAT
>AGAU01000068.1 GCA_000224765.2 SAR324 cluster bacterium JCVI-SC AAA005
AGAACATAATATGCTTTTTTATGTATCGTGTCAAGTTCTAGAGTCAGATTTTATGGGGGATTGTAAGAGAATGTTCTAATATGCAGTTCTAGAACATTTTGAACTGATACATAAAAAAGCATTTGGGAGAAATTTTTGCATTATTTGTTTCAATCAATAAAATACTTTTATGTTAAATTTATATCTAAAATACTTATATTATTTATTAAAAATATTTAATAAATAGCATGTTATTTACTGACAAAGATCTGATAAATCTCAAAACGAGATCTGATTAATGAAGAATACGAGATTGCAAAAGTACTCGTTTCTGATATTGATACCATTTCTCAGCATTGTAATCCCTAGAGATTTAGGTGCTGTCACCGAATATCGTTCTTGGTTGGGAACTGGAATATCTTCTGGCAAGTATACAGAGGAGCAGAACTCGATTGATGAAGAAATCTCCGGTCGCTCTAAGGAGTTTGTTCTCTTTCATCGCAAAGGAGGATACGGCATCTCAACAGGTCTTGGAATTCAAGATACCATTGTTGACACAAGATTCGTTGATAAGAATAAGAACCAGCATGAAATCTATTATCGTAATGTTTCTGGATATGCCCTGCTGGGATTAAAGATCAAGATTTGGTTTCTTCATATCGGTGTTCACGGTCTGGCAGGTAAAGGAGAAACTACTTTTTCAAAGAAATTCATTTCTTCAAACAACGAAGAGACCACCTACGAAACAGAAAAATTTCAAAATGATTTCATTGGTTCGGAAGGAATGGTTTTTCTTGATCTAGAAGACAACTGGGTGCTGGGAGCAAAACAGGGAAATTACAACCACAAACTGGATGCTGAGTTTGGTAACGTAAAAGCGGTCGTCACCAACAACCAGATTGTCACGGTTTTCATTGGTGTAGAATGGTAATTTGCTCAGAAATAAATGTAATTGCTGCCAAGGGTAAATATGAAGACAAGCATTGTTACTCTGTTTATTCTGATTTTATTATCAGGTTGTAAGGATACACCACCTGTTGTTTCCTATGAAAATTCACCCACCGACACAAGTTCTTCCGACAATCAGACCACACCTACCAGATCTACAACTGACAATTCCTCACCGACAGTAAGTGCTATTTCACCTCCAAGCGGTGCAACAAACATTTCTGCCAGCAGTGACATCACTATTACCTTCAGCGAAGACATGGACTCCTCGACCATCAACACTACCAATATCACGATGGTTGACAATGCGAGTAACAGTATCAACGGAGCAGTCACCTACAGTAGCAAAGTTGCGACCTTCAACCCTTCCAGTGATTTGAACTGGTCTACGACTTACACAATGACAGTTAGTACAGGAGTGAAAGATAGTGCCAGCAATGCGTTATCTTCAAATTATTCTTGGAGTTTCACTACTGCGTCCTCAAATAGTACGGTTCGACCTACTGTCGCTTCCGTTACACCAGCAGACGGTTAAAAAACATAGGTATATCCAGCAACATTACCATCACTTTCAGTGAAGTGATGGACACCTCCACTATCACAACTTCCAATACGCTCAATGGGACCAATATTACTTTGAAAGATAGTAGCGGAAATAGTGTTCAAGGGGTAATTACTTACAGTAATAAAGTCGCAACCTTCAATCCCGCTAGTAACCTGGATTACTCTGAAACATACGCAGTTTTCGTATCTGTTGGCGTTACAAATAATTATGGGAATGCGTTAGCAATACCTTATTCATGGAGTTTTACCACTTTACCTTATGGACTGAGAGTCTTATCGGTATCTCCCACGAATGGAACTGCTAATTTAAATGTTTCAACCGATATTTCTATTGATTTCAGCGATGAAATAGATAACTCTACTGTGAATCTCAATAGTATTTCACTAATAGATAACGAAAGTAATATTGTTGAAGGATCTTTATCTCACAAAAACAAAGTAGTAATTTTCAGTCCGAAAAAAGATTTAAAATACAATGTGCTTTACACAATTATCGTAGGTACCGGTTTAAAGAATGTAAATGGTACATCTATATCAGATAATTATACTGCCAACTTTACAACTGGAACAGGATCAAAACCCTTAGTTTTATCCATTCACCCTTCGAACAATTCCAGAAATATCGATGTTTCTAGTAGCATTTTCATTACGTTCAATGAAAACATGGACTCGGCAACTATCGAGACAAACAATACGGTTAACAATACAAATATTTACTTAGAAGATAATATGGGAAACCGAGTAAGTGGAACAATAACTTATAGTGACAAGTTAGCAATATTCAACCCATCGGTTAATCTTAAATATTCTACTAAATATAATATATTTATAGGTAATGGTGTAAAAAGCGCATCAAACAATTCAATTGTTTTAGGATATTTTTCAAGTTTTATTACTTCCTCAACATCCAGTTCCTCATTACCCTTTATTGCTAGTGTATCGCCTTATCATGGAAAAACTGACATTGCTATATCAGACAACGTTAGTATTACATTTAACGAGAACATGAATTCGTCGACTATTAACATTAATAACATTTCGGTTTTTGACAATAACAGTATGAGTGTTAGTGGTTCTATCGCTTATTCAAATCAAGTCGCGAAATTCAATCCAGCAAATGATTTGAATTATTCCACAGAATATACAGTGAAAGTTAGTAACGGTGTAAAAGACCTATATGGAAACAATCTCCCATCCAACTCTTTTTGGAATTTCTCTACAACTTTTGTTAAACCAACTCAACTCGTTTACACCCAAACCGGTGCTGGATATCCTAACAACGGAGGTAATCGATCAACTGGAAAGTTTTTTGCCCAACCATTTAGGTCCAGTTCAAGTATGAATTTCAGATTTGCGGGTGTAGCAATGTGGAATAGTGATCATATGTGTCAATACACTAATAGTTGTAAATCTGCTTCTAAATTACATATCTACAGTTCAACTGGTTCCAATTGTGGGCAAGGATATTATGGCATGGGAAGTTCACCAAACTGTAATCCAGACAACATTTTGTTTTCAGCAATACCAGATGGAAATAATTACTTTGGCAACCTAACTAATTTGAATTCCAGTGCTACCCAAGCATATTTTGGCGCTAACTCTATCAATTTGAACCAAAATACGACTTATTTCATTGTAGTTGAATTTAGCGATAACATATCTATGTCTATTGGGGAATGTAGCGCCTCTCTTACATATGCCAGTAGAAGGTACTCTGCTGATGGAATTAATTGGTCTGATTGGAATGGAGGTAGTAATTGTACTTATTCCTACAGACCTTCTGTGTTTTACCTTGCTCAATAACTGCCGATCAGTTTTTTTGTTTAAACCAACGTTAAAATCCATTATAAAACCCCCAAAATCTCCTTCTCCAACTTTTCCCTGTCACAGGGAAGTTCCACTAAAAGGAACTTTCCAGCACACCCTTTAAAATATCTTGTTACATCTACAGTATAGCATGTACATAGATCCCCTTAACATTCTTAAACTTTCTCTTAAAAACCTCTATATCTTTCACTGGGACTAGTTCTCGTTTATTCTTTCTGGAATAATACCAAAGTAAAAAGGTCAGTCATTAATGGGATATCTAGAGGAACACTAGTACCCCTCTAGAACCCACCAGATCCTCCAGAACCTTCTCTAGAACTCCTCTAGAGAAACCTTGAACCCCTTGAGTCCCCCAGAACCACCAGATAATACTAGAGTCCTGAACCTAAAGAAGGATCTATTCCTCAAGAGAATGAATAAAGAATCATGCTAATGAATAAATTCAATCCTAAGAATAAAATTAACAATAAAGAATACCTAATCTAGAATTATAACTGCTTGCTAGATAGTCCTACTCTAAATCCAGTGTCTTCATAGATTCCTGATTCAATGCTGGATTTCTCTTGAGTGCTAATCCTTCTGCTGATCACCACTGCATCATGTTTTGGAAGAATTAGATGCTGACCTACTTGACGACAGATAGATCTCAGGATCTCTGCCTCTCCCTGAAAGAACAGATAGGTCATGATCTGCTTCTTGCCAGAGAACCCTTCTTCTTTACTCCTCATCCACTGAGGATTCTCTTTGCGAACTGCCTTGGTCAGTCTGTTCGTCAGATCATAGAGTTCCTCCCAGTAACTCTTCACAAATCTAATACTCTTGAAGTTCTCCGCAAGAAGTTCTGATCCTCCAAAGTTCTCTGTCAGAGTGGGATTCTGAAGAGAACCGTTTTCCTTGTTCAGAAACTTCTTGGTGCTTCTTCTCATACCAAATCCGATTGCAGTGAACTGTTGTTTCACTACTCCGGAATCTACTCCCAGAGAGTCTGCAATCTCTTCTCGAATTGCTTTCTTGTTGCGCATGTATTCTTCAATACTTGGATAGTGAATCTCTTTCTTGGTTCTCTGCTGGAGTTGCTGAAAGAGAATACTCTGCAGTGCAGTATCCACATCCAGTTCCCATGCTCCTTTATTTAGAAACTGCTTGAGAAGAACTTTGGGACAGGACTGCAGAGAAGAAAGACCTCTTCCATAGAGTCTTCCAAAAGGAGAAACCCAGTAGTTCTGCTCCAACCATCCATTATTTTCGATTGCACCGATCAATCTCAGTTCCAGATTCCATTTTCTGCTGAGGGATTCATCCTCGATCAATTCTGCTGATTCAAGGAATTCACTGAATACTGAAGTGTTGATTCTTATCCTTGAAGGAATCTGAACTCCTTTGAAGTCAAAGGTCTGATTCCAATCAACCTCAAACTTATGATTGTCTGCTTTTCCTTTGGAGAGATGCCATCTGCGAATGTACTGCTGTACTTTGTGTATCTTCTCTGGTGGAACAAAGACTGCCTTGGTTTCTCCTTTTCTTGCTGCAGTCGGTTGAAAGAATTGATGGTCTATCACGAAACCATTTCTCTCCAGCACATCACAGAATGACTTCTGGTCTGTCGAACAAACCTGCCTCTGAAAGTCTCTACTCAGTTTGGTTGCATTCCAGATGTCTGAATACCGAGAGTGATTCTGCCACTTGTCAATCACGTTCAACATCAGTTGTGTCATTCCATCGGTGAACTTCTGCTCTTTCTTCAAAATGCTTTTGTGTCTGATCTGACGAAAGTCCTGATCATCTCTCATCAGTTGCCTGAATTCATCTGATCTCATGATCTCGGGAATCTCTTCCATACTCCTTCTCTCCTCTCTTCATAAATACTTCAGAGATACTTAGTCAGTTTCAGTGCCTGAGGTTATAGAAAAAAGAAAAGTAGGAAGGTCTACAAATGAGAGAAATAGAAGAAGGAAAACTCAGTGATGCGGCAGCAAGATTGATTGCTCTTGCCGTCAAGAAGAAGGTAATTGGTAAAGGAAGAGAAGTCAGATCAACTCAAGATTCTGAGAAGAAATTGGACTTACTTGCTCAACAGGTTTCTGCTCTTGCTGCACTGACTCTGGTGGGAATTTCTGTTGGAGAAGACGGACTGCTATCGAAGGGAGGAATTCTCTCAGGATTATTCACTGAAGATTTTGAGAAGGAGATGCAATCACTTCTACCCAACACCACCTCCCCCACTAAATCTGACCCCAGAAATCCAATCTATAGGGATTCGAAGGAACCTGAAAACAATCTCACTCCCTTCATGGATTTCTGCTCAAAGACCATTGATGATTCCCAGAGACATAAATAGTTACTGGTCAGTCTGATTGCCTCAGAATCAACATGCTTCTCTCTTCATCGGTTGATTCTGGGGTAACCATTCTGTTCATGTCTCATCTTTTTCTTTGTTTTGTAGTTGGTTTCTGATCAATTCTCTATTCATTCTCTCCTGCTCTTTACTTTCCAGTCTTTCTTCTGCATGTGTATTGAAAGTGATTGCTGCTTCAATTGATCTGTCCAAATACTTGAAACAATTCTCATTGAATTCAATCTCGTTTCTAGAACCAGTAACCTCCCTAGAAATTGATTCTTTATAGATCTCCCATGCACTGAATAGAATCTTGTTTCTTTTGTCTGTATCCATGGTTTTTCCTGCTGTCTCAGAGGTAATGCCTACGCTCTACTTGCGTCAAATTCATTTAAATAGATTTAGTAATTACGTTTGACAATTTATATTAATATTCAATAGTATTAGTGCATTAGATTAATGCATCTTAGACAGAAATCTATTCTCAATAATTGAATTTAGTTTTACCTATAAATTGTCAAGACTAATTAATAAAAGACTTGACAATTACCTTTTACTAAGATAGACTAGTTATGTTGGGTTTGATAGAGTTTCTATAGGTCAGTAACTGAGTTCAACAGTACCCTCTCTAAATCACTTCTCTCTCTTCCAGTCCACTCTCAGACTTCCAAAGTCCACACTGGGATACTCTATCTTAGAAATCTCTCTCAGTAGTTGATCTGCATCATAGGGATTTCCTCCATAGTGTTTCATTGTAAATTCCTTCTCATGACCGACCAGAGTCTTAATCACATTCTCATCCACTCCCTTGCGATAGAGATTGTGAATCAGAGTATGACGAGTGCAGTAAAGAACCTTCACCGTCTGCTTCCAGACACCCACTTCCTTCAAATACTTCTCATTGAAGAATCTTGAGACTTCTTTTCCATACTTTCCTCTGACCATCTTCAGTTCCCAGAAGAATCTCTCTTTATTTTGTTTCTTCAATCTTTGAATGTAATCCAGAATACCCAGTTCAATCAGTTGTGGATGAACAGGAACTCTGCGAATACTGTTTCTGGTCTTCACTCTGGTTTCTTCTGTCTCCTGCACCTGAATCATCCAGACCCCACCATCAACCTGCTGAAAGTCCTCCAGTCTCAGTTGAGTCATCTCATTGGTTCTCAGACCAGAGAAGATGCCGAGTAAAAAGATCCAGTAGTATGCTTCTCGATTGGAGATGGGTTTCTTGGTGATTGAAGAGATGCCGTAGATGGTTGAGTTGAGATAGGTCTGGGGATTGAGGATTTTCTCAAGGTCTTGCTCATTAAAGTTTTCTCTCTCCAATCTCTTTTGCTTGGAATCAAACTTCATCCCCCGAAAATTGTTCTGCTCAAAATACCCATTCTTCTCACACCAGTTTCCAAAAGTGGTCAGGATAGAAATCTTTTTGTTGATGTTCTTGACTCCTTGTCCTTCAACATCTTCCATCAACAATATTTCATCTACAGATTTGCCTCTAAACCTTGGATTCTTAGTCCTGTGCAGTGGAAGTTTTGATTCGATCTGAATGTAGTTTCTGATTTGCTCCTTGGTCACCTGATCACTGAATTCAACTTTTGAAACCTCAATAAAGTCTTCAATAATTCTTCTCTTCTCATAGATCGCACCTGCTGCCGTTCCTTCCAGTTCCTTCCATCGGAAATACTCTTCGACAATCTCTCTGAAGGATTTCTCTGACTCATGTTTTTCCTGCACCTTCTGTATTGGATTTGATTCTGTTGCAAAAAGAGGTTCTTCAGCAGGACTCTGCTTCTCATCATAAAGATGCATCCCAACAACAGATTCTGCTTCCCTCTCAAAGTCTGAATCTGATCTGCTACTTTTCGATAGTAACTCCTGAATCCATTGCATTCTTAGATCATGAATCCGAATGAAGTTTCTCTTCAGTTTCTTATAATCCACTGAAGACTTGTTTGCCTCTATCTCCTTGCCTGCTAGAATTTCATCTAGGGTCTGATCAATCTTGGATTCATAGTTCTTTAAATCCTCTTCTAGTGTATGCTTTAGATTCTGTTGACGAGTTTGCTGAATTCCCTGACTCCGAATCACTTCCTTCTGTGAAAATTCATTGGTTCCCAAGTGAACATGGTTTGCGTGTAGAATGGATTTCCTGATTTCAATTCTTAAGATTTCCTTGATATCTGCTATCGTCAGTGAACGCATACCTGACCTGATTTCATTGAAGAGAGTGTCAACTGTTGCTGAGAGATTTCTGCTCAATCTGCTCGAATGTGCTTTGGTACCAGATTGAAGAGAGATACGGAAGGATTTGCTATCATCAAAGTGATGAGTCAGATCTTTAGGGATGTAAACTTGAAAGAAAAAAGAGGAACCAGAATGAGGATTCTGGACGAGTCGAGACGGGGTTCGTAACCATGCCATGGAATGTCCTTCCTCAATCACCAACTGCTCATCATTCAGACGAGAATCAATTAGTAATGATTAGAGTAATGACTATTCCAGAATCAATTTGGGGAAATTAGAAAAGTTTAGTAAAAAATCAGTCTTGTTTAGTAGAATAAGTTATTGAATTAATTTATTTTTTCAATAAAAATGGTGCGAGTGAAGGGACTCGAACCCCCACGCATTGCTGCACCAGATCCTAAATCTGGCGTGTCTACCAATTCCACCACACTCGCTTGTTAAAAAATAATTTATGATACATGTCAAACCTTGTCCAGTGGTTTCGAATTCAGAGCGCTGATTGCCTTTTTCAATTATGGAAGATATTCTTAAAAAAATTAAAGAGCTTATAATATGCAGAAAATTGCTCCTTCAGCACGGAGTCTGCAACGGGCAAAGGTGATGTGGGAGCAGTCCAATGATGATCTGCGAACTGCTCGAGATCTACAAAACTCCAACCCGGAACTAAGCTGCTTGCACAGCGTCCAAGCGGCGATTAATGCACTTAGTTCGCTGCTCGAGGCTCAAGGTTTTTTCCAACTGCCTACGTATTCTGCAGTAGAACTATTAGATCTCTGTGTCAAGCATAATGGCAATGAATTGGAATCTACTCGCTCAGCCTGCTACATACTGGATAGTTCTTTGGAACGAGACGTTTTCGGCAATACGCAACAGAAAAACATCCGCTTCACTTCCCCCTACGCAAAGACTTGCCAAGAGGCAACGCGACAGATTCATGAGGCGGTTCGACGCTATCTAAAAACACACCGGGATCTCTTTTTCAACCCATGAAAAAATCCGGTCAACGATAATCACCCCATGTTGGAACAAATTGAAGATCGCTTGAGAGAGCACCATCCTCCCACCAACGAATTCGTTTCGAATAGAGCCTCTGTTTTAATTCCACTAAACCTGCATCTAGGTGAACCATGCTTACTGTTGACCAGGCGATCAACCAGGCTCCGGAGCTTTTCGGGGCACGTATCTTTCCCAGGAGGCAAAAGGGATCAGGAAGACAAATCAGATTATGATACTTCTGTCAGAGAGAGCCAAGAGGAGGTTGGGCTTGAACAAGAGCAGATTTATTTTGTGGGGAAACTTGAGCAGATGCTTTCTCCACATGGGTGTTTAGTCTCGCCTTTCGTCGCAAGAATACCAAATCAGTTTGAGCCACGAATCAATGAGGCTGAAATAGAGAGTTGCTTCTGGGTCCCACTCTCATTCTTTTTAGATCCTGAACAGCATCAAATTCAACAACATCATAATAAGCAACCGTATCCTCACTTCACACATCACTTCCAATTCGAGGGCTACCACATCTGGGGTATGACAGCGCTAATGATCATTCGCTTGCTAGAACTGGGACTAGGACATCATTCAATTCTTCCGCCGCATCATCCCCGAGCTCCAGATTGGATTGTGGTAGCGCAGAATCATCGAGAGAATTCTTTCAATCCATCGGTTGCATAGCTTCTCGGAGAGCAGATTCCCAGATAGGATTGACTGGTACCGGCTTTGACGTTTGTGAATGCCTCTTCGAATCACTTGTACGGTGACTCAATTGCACATAATCTTTCACCTGCAAAGCAGATTCCAAGAGTAGAAATTTTAAATTTGAATCTTGACGCATATATTTTCCATGTCCAAGGTGGCTTGGCAAAGTTTTTTGATCATGGCAAAATTATCGGTAATTTTTCAAAAAACTTGCGTCATCTTTTGATTTACTGACCTTATCAATGGAAATATCTACTCTTTCAGAGTTTCATTTCCTCAGAGTAGAATGGCTCTGGTTGCTCCCTCTTTGGGGATTAATATTACGGCTTCTTCCAAAAATCCACAGTTCCAAATTTGATTGGAATCAATCAATCTCCCCTCCTCTCCAACGCTTGTTCGTCGTATCCTCCCAAATCAGCCATCACCGAAAAAAGCAGGTTCAAGTTTGCTTTGCTCTAATCTGGGTTTTAGGGACTCTTGCCATGGCTGGACCAGCATGGGAACGCCTTCCTCAACCAATGATGGTTCGGGACCAAGCACGTGTAATCCTGCTAGACCTTTCCTATTCGATGCTGGCCAAAGATCTACAACCAAATAGATTGGAGAGGGCTCGATACAAAATCGAGGATCTTCTAAACCGATTTCAGGAAGGCCAAACTGCGATTGTTTTGTATGCAGGTGATGCACATACGCTAGTTCCATTGACTGAGGATGTTGAAACAATCCGCGCTTTATTACCCTCTCTTCATCCCAGGCTGATGCCTGTTCATGGAAGTCGACCAGATCTAGCCTTTGAAAAAGTGATTGAAATGCTAGATCAGGTTGATATCCAAAGCAGTCACTTAATTTGGATCACTGATGGGATCGATGGTCAGCAAATCAAGCCCCTTCAAAACATTTTGGCCTCACAGAGCCACAAGCTTACTATCCTCGCAGTCGGGACCCCCAGTGGAGCGCCTATCGTTTTAGAAAAAGGAAATTATCTTAAGGATACCAAAAATAACATTGTCATTCCCCAACTAGACATATCTCCATTGAAAGCAGTTGCTGAAAGCCTTAGTGGTCAGGTTTTGCCTGTGCAATATGATGAGAGTGACCTGGATCGATTAGTTGCGTTTGAAGAAAAGGAGCAAGGATTTCAAGAACAAGAGGAAGAATACCCAACAAATCATTGGAGGGAAGAAGGCCCTTGGTTGTTTGTTTTATTATTACCATTGGCAGCTATGATCTTCCGTAGAGGGTGGCTCTTTGTGATTGTGCTGACAAGTTGGCCTTCATTGAGTCATGCATGGGAATGGAGAGAACTTTTCATCAATGCAAATCAACGCGCCTACGAACTTTTAGAGGAAGGTCAGTCGGCTGAAGCAGCACAAACTTTTGATGACAACACATGGCGAGGAATCGCTGCCTACAAGGCGCATAAGTATGAAGAAGCGCTGCAATATTGGTCAAAAGAAGAGAGTCCAATAACATCCTACAATCGTGGGAACGCACTGGCGCGGAGTGGAAAGCTGACTGAAGCACTCCAAGCCTATGATCAGGCTTTGGTAGCCAAACCAGATTGGGAGGATGCAAAATTTAATAGAGATCTGGTTGCAAAACTACTGAATGAACAACAAAACCAATTTCAGGAAAATAAGTCATCTGGAGAAAATCGAAATAAACCAGCAGAGGGCGAAGAAGGTTCTCCAGAACAACCTGATCAGTCTGCATCCTCAGGAGATCCAACTGAACAAAATCAGATGCCAGAAAACAATGATGCAGCGAATGGAGACTCAACGCAAAACAATCAACAGTCTGCTGAACAAGCCACAAAATCTGTTGATAGCCAGGGATCAGAAGATTCTTCAGGGCAACCAAGTGAACAAAACTCTGATCAAAAAAATACAGGTTCAGCTAGTGACAAAGAGACTAATAGTTCCGAGAATCTAGAGAAAGCCGGACAGAAAGAACCACAGAAAGATCTAGTGACTCCCGAAGAAGGGAATGAGAAGGGAGAACAGCAACAAATGCTTCAACAATGGCTACGAAAAGTTCCTGATGATCCCGGACAGCTACTTCGAAATAAGATGCGCTTGGAGAGTCTTCGTCGAAGACAGGCTTCGGAACTGAATCACGAAACAGATTTTTGGTAAAAATATGCGTTTGTTGCCTGGTTTATTCCTCTTGATGATGTTTAGCCATCAAACCTCATTTGCAGCCCTGAGTTCATGGGTCCAAGGGAATGTGTTTGTGCAAGGAGAAGCCTTTGAACTTATTGTTGAGGCTGAAGAAGATGGAGATTTACAGATCCCTGAAATGGATGGACTAAAAATCCTGAGTCAAAGCACTCAAAGCCAAACGTCCATCATCAATGGTAGTATTTCCAAAGCACATCGCTGGATTTTTAGCATTTTGCCAAACCAGGCTGGAGTCCTCAGAATTCCACCCTTTCAACTGGGGAATGAACAGACAGAGGAAATCCAGCTGGAGATCGCTGATCGGAAGAGTCACCAAATGGCTCTGCCAATTGAGATATCCTCACGAACCGAACCACAGGAAGTCTATCCCCAGCAGCAGCTGATTTTGGAAATTCGGCTAGAACGAGGAATTCCAGTTGAAAACGAGAGCCTGACACCACCAGATCTACTCAACATCCCTGTCAAATTGCTGGATCAGCAAAATGAACAACAAGTACGGAATGGCCGCCGGCTTAACGTCACCACTCTACGGTACGCGATCTTTCCCCAAAAAAGTGGGACTCTGGAAATCCCGGCCTTAACTTATCAAGGAGAAGCGATACTAGCTTCCAAAGGACAAAGCCTATTTCAGGGTTTGAATCGGCACCTTGGAGCAAAAACCCAGCGAGTAGTATTGCAAACAACTTCTCAACAAGTTCGGGTTATCCCGGTCCCAAGGGATGCACAGGGATGGTGGCTGCCAGTTCAGGAAATGGTGTTTCAAGAGCAATGGGATCCAAACCCACCTGTCTTTCGTGTTGGGGATTCAGTTTCTCGGCAAGTTCGATTGCGAGCTACTGGGCTGCTTGGAGAACAACTACCAGAGTGGAGCATGAGCACGCCGAACGCACTCAAGATTTATTCTGATCCAGCGGAAGTCAAAACCAGCAATGACAACCAATGGGTGACCGGCGAACGATCCCAAAGTTTTGCATTGGTTCCAACAAAACCTGGGAAAATAAAGCTACCTGCTATCGAGATCAATTGGTGGGATTTACAAACCAACCAACCCAAAGTTGCACGACTACCAGAACGGACTATTGAAATTTTGCCTGCTGCCCTTGCACCAACCCAACTCCAGCCCCTTGATAAAACGGTGACGACGTCCACAGCGGAGCGCTTAGCCACGGAAGAGATGAATTCCGATAGTTGGCTCTGGCAATCGATCAGTGCTGCTCTATTGGCGCTTTGGGCAGGAACAATAGGTCTCTGGTTCTGGACTTCAAAAACTCAATTTTCCAAGCCAAACAATGTACCTAAGGCCTCGCAGGAGGAATCGCCAAAAGTTCGTCAAGCCTACCGGGATGCTTTGGATGCACTTCGAAGTGGCGATGCTCTTCGCAGCAGAAGTGCGCTGATGATTTGGCTTCGCTCTTGGCATCCTTCTCCCAAAACTAGCTGGACTGATCTCTGCAGCGAATTTCCCGATGCTCAAGCCATTTTGAAAGACTTGGATCGTTACTGTTATGGCAAAGATTCTCGTCACTGGGATCCCTCAGGTTTGCTAAACTGGCTCTGCGAGATACCAGCAAACCCCAGAATAAAAAAACGACTCAGCACACCTCAATCTGAACGCCTTTGGTGGTGCAAGTCTGCATGAGCAGTGCGATATTGTTCAGTGGAATCGTTGGATTACTCGTTCTACAACGCTTTTGGGAACTCAAGCGGAGCCAGCAAAACATCAAACTTTTGCTGGAAAACGGTGGTGAGGAGTTTTTTCCAAGGCATTATCCAGTGATGGTTGCTTTGCATACTGGCTGGATACTATCGATGCTCTTGGAAGTCTGGTTCCTGGAAAGAGAATTTTCATGGCTTCTTGCGGGGCCATCCATAATTTTTGTTATTATCGGTCAGGGCCTTCGATATCATGCCATTTTGACTTTAGGAACGCATTGGAACACTAAAATTGTTCTGGTTCCTAGAAAAGAAGCTCTTCGCAGTGGCCTCTATCGCTACATTCGTCATCCTAACTACCTTGGTGTGGTTCTGGAGATCGCTTTTTTTCCTTTGCTGCATTCTGCAATCTGGACTTCCATCTTCTTCTCGATTGCCAACGCCATTCTTCTCTTTCATCGAATTCGTTGTGAAGAAAAAGCCTTGACGAACTATTGTGCTTATCAACAGGTCTTCAAAGATTGATTTTGTGTATTCCTGTTGCTGTAACCGCCGAAAATTGCTTAAGAGAAGCCTTCAAGCTATCTCACTTGGCATTAGGTTCTTGTCAGAAAAGTAGTTCTTTGGTCCCACCAATAGACCTGAGGGCTCAGGAATCCTCCAAAATACAAGCGGACACTCTGCAAGTTCTGGCTTTACGTGGAAAAGCCCAAACACAAAAGCTACTGAAGGTTGGTGATCAGGTATTCAGTGGTGAGGTTGTCGAGTTGGATAAGGACAGTGAAGTAGTTCTAGGAACTCCCGACCAAAGCGCCTTCCAACTTAACAGCTATGCTAAAGTACAACCGATTCTTGAGAAGGAAGGTGGACAAATCAACTTGGAAAGGGGAAGTGTCACTGCTGCCATCACTCAGATCGGAAGTACCATCTTCGAATGCCTGCGCTTCAGGTAGGTCTAAGAGGAACGGTATTCCATGCAGAAGCTGATTGGCTTGGTGAACCTGATCAAGCGTACTTTTGTCTGTGTTACGGGCAGGCTGATTTACAAGGGGGTAATGGAGAAGAGCTAATGCCTCTATCTGCTAGATACCACACTGCAGTAGTCGTCATAGGTGATGAGCATAATACCGTAATTCAGCCTTTGGACCTGGTCGCCACTCATGATGATCCAGGTATCAAACGGATCATCGAATTGGGCAACGTACCTCATGAAATGAGCTGGTTGCGTTTGTAGTCAAAATGTTTTATGGTTGACTCGATTTCGCCCAAATGGCTGCTGTTGAGTGATGCAATGGATACCTCCGCCACCGTGAATCAGGTTTGAGATAGGAACCTGTATGACTCTTCGATTTGAAAATAAACATTTTAATTGTTCGAGAGCGGCCTCATCTTCTGTTGAGTATCCGAATGCTGGACAGATCACCGCACCATTGGCTAGATAGAAATTTAAATAGGATTGACTCAGCCGATCTCCATTCCTTCGAAAAGCTGCAGCCGGTTGATTAATCGTAAAGACCTCTAGCAAACGCCCTTGTGCGTCCGTCGCCAACCGAAGTCGCCGCAAGTTGTCTTTGAGAAGTTCATAGTTTGGATCGTTAGAATCTTCGCAGTTCAGAGCCAAAACGACCCTTTCTTTGACAAAGCAAGCAAGATTATCCACATGTCCATTGGTTTCATCATCTTGCAGTCCCTCGCCTAGCCAGATGGTCTTAGAAATTCCTAAAAATTCCGATAGCAATCCTTCAATTTCCAGCTGGGTCTTACCAGAATTTCGGCTCAACAAGCACTGTTCCGTAGTAAGTAAAGTCCCACTCCCGTTCACATGAATGCTGCCTCCCTCCAAAACCAAGGGAGCAACCAACCGGAAAATTTTCTCACTCTCCAGAATCCGTTTCGCCAAAGTTTGATCATTGGCGAATTCGGGATCTGAAACAGGTGAACCATCTTCTTGAAGAGGAAGACTTCCGTAGGCATTGAAGTACCAATCAACTCCCGCCAATTCATGAAGTTTATTTAAGACAAAGCTAGGCCCAGAATCCCTTGTCCAAGAGTCACTAAGTTCAAATTTGACAAACTTTACTGTAGGACCACAAAGTTGAGTGGCTTCCTCAAAGTCTGTTTCTCTCACTAGTAATTTGACTTTTTCAGCGCTGGCAATGCTCCGCGCAACTGCTGCCACATCTGTCTTTGCTTCTTCAAACCTACCATGAAACGTAGCTTCTCTGCATGGCCAAGCGATCCAACAACATTGGTGAAGGGCCCATTCAGCAGGCATGCGCCAACTGTGTTCAAATTTCATTTGAAGAAATTAATAATGAGTGAAGGCAGAAAAGCAGGAGTTCCAATTCTGGAGATCGCGGACACAAGTTGAGTCAGATCTCTGATGGCCACTCACTAAGATGATAATCCGCTGTAAGTAACCTTAGCTCACGAGGGTTATTAAACTCAGCGACTGCAACAGTGGTTACCCCAGCCATGTTGCCTGCTAGCACATCAATCGAAGCATTCCCAAAGAACACGGTTTCTTCAGGTCTATTGTCGCACTTCTTCAAAACTTGGTTCAGCATGTGTGGAGAAGGTTTTTGATGAGCCCATGCATACTGGTTGGAGCAATAGACATGATCTTGAAAGTAATCAGCTAGCCCAACTTTAGTTAATTTCTGAGTTTGTAGTTCAATCAGCCCATTTGTGATTATTGCCAACTGACGTTTTTCTTCACGAAGACGCTGGAGAACATTTGGTATACAGGGAGCCGGTTGAAGCACCTGCCAATAGTTCTCACGATTGATCCTACAGAGCTCTTCTCCAAGAGGGTGAGGCTTAAGCAACTCACCTGTAGCTTCAACAGCAAATGCTTGCCAATACTCCTGATCTGCAGTGGTTCCATATAGTAAAGTGAACCCTCGAAGGGTCTCTATCCATTCATCTACACCTTTGCCCGTCAACATCGGATGCTGAAGAGTTTTACGCCAACTTGCTCGTATCGCCGCACGAGTCATCAACAAAGTATCATCGAGGTCGAAAAGATAGAGTTGATAACCTAGCCAGTCGAAGTTTATCCTTTTTTGATCAACTCTCATTCCGACTTACTCTTATTGGCAGCCAACAGCTTCAAATTTTCGTATCGCCATCGATGCCAGGGAGTTTTGAAATCTGCTGCCCAGCGATTTAACAAACGACCATTCCAGTTGGTTATCAACTCAGCAAGTGTTTGTGTCTCTTCCTCATCTTCACTAAGCTGATAATTTAGACGAGCCTGATATAATGTTTCACCCGAATGAAAATCCAAAAGCTCCATACGCATCAAGAATTGGCGCTTCCCAGGACAATCTTTGCTACATGGATAATCCTCCAGTTGCAGTAGGAACAGGAGATTTGCCTCCAAATCTTTTTTAAGAGGGAGCGCTAGATCTCGATCAGCTATTCCTGTCAAGGCAAGAGTTGTTGTAAAGCGTTGCAAGAGTACCGCAAGATTTGAATCGGGCATCTGAGCAGCTGGTGCAGCATCAGCAAAAAAAGCCTGACTTACTTCTGGGTGATACTGAATTTGCTGTTTGACAGTATTCAGCATTCCATCCCAAACATTTTCTGAAACGCTATCTGCCGCCTTAAACCCAATGATAGCTACCCGTTCATTTCGATAATCAAAAAAATTGTTTTTGCCGGTGATCACAGGCAGTTGACAACCGGAAAGGCAAAGCAGTATGAAGGCAATAATTTTGATGAAACGCATTATTCAAAAAATGTATTTGATGTGTCCGAGATGAACGAACTAAAGAAGCCCGGAGCTTTCAGGGGGTTTCAGCTTGATGTTAATATCATTATTTCTCGATAATAAATTTTTTTACAATCTTATTCTTTATCAGCATTTCTCAACTGTTGAAAGGTTTACACCATGTTGAGCGAAGAGATCAGTGGCCGAATCGTTGGCCTCTCGGAGCGCCTGGGCAAACTAGAAGGGTATCTTTGAAGTCCCTGCCAAAACTGAACATCTGAAAGAACTAGAAGGTCGCTCGTCTCGCGGAGACTTCTGGGAATTACCCGCCGAAGAACGTACATTTTTATTGAAAGAAGCTGCGCAGTTGGGGGATTTGCTTGAGAACCTCAACAAGATGCGCCAACTTCAAGATGATTTGGAAACTGCTGCAGAACTTTATCGTGAGGAAGAAGACACAGATCTCTTCCAGGAAATCCAGACAAACCTCGCAAAACTTCAACAGAAACTCGATAGTCTCGAAATCTTTAGCCTGTTCAGTGGGGAGAACGACGACAAAGATGCCATTGTCAATATTCATCCTGGAGCTGGAGGCACTGAATCCACAGATTGGGCCTCCATGCTTTACGATATGTACCTTCGCTGGGCAAATGATCACTCTTATTCTGTGGAAGTGATGGATTATCAGCCGGGTGAGGAAGCAGGCTTAAAATCAGCAACGTTTGCTGTGAAAGGGGTTCATGCCTACGGGCGTTTACGAGCAGAGATTGGGGTTCATCGGCTTGTAAGAATCTCACCCTTTGATGCCAACAAGCGAAGGCATACGTCATTTGCTTCCGTGTTTGTTTATGCGGACATCGATGAAGAAATTGAAATAGATATTAGGACTGATGATTTGAAGATAGATACCTATCGGGCAAGTGGGGCTGGTGGGCAGCATGTTAATACCACAGACAGTGCTGTGCGCATTACACACCTCCCAACTAGAATCGTTGTCCAGTGCCAAAATGAACGCTCACAACACAAGAACCGTTCTTCTGCAATGAAAATCCTCAAAGCCCGACTTTATGAGCGGGAACAAGTGCTACTAAATGTAGAAAAAGATGAGCAAAATAGCCAAAAGCAGGACATTGCCTGGGGGAGCCAAATTCGCAGTTACGTTCTGCATCCTTACCAGATGGTCAAAGACCATCGAACTGGCTTTGAGACAGGAAACTCTGGGGCTGTTCTGGATGGTGATCTGGATGGCTTTATCAAGGCGGCGCTTTCCCAGAAAGTTTGCTGACTGAACAACCTAAATGAGAATTTAACATGGCTTCCAGTTACTCCTTTGATGTGGTCTGCCAAGTTGATCTTCAAGAAGTGACAAATGCAGTTGATCAATCTAGACGTGAGATCAACAATCGCTATGACTTCAGGGGCTCCAAAGCAGAAATTGATCTAGACAAAGAAGAGCCAAGTCTACAATTGACTGCTGAAGATGAGTATAAACTTCAGGCAGTGACTGATATTCTTTTGACCAAGATGCTCAAAAGAAACGTGCCCGTTAAAAGTCTCGTCTACGGTAAGACCGAACCGACTGGAAAAGTCCTGAGGAAGAAAATTTCAATTCAACAGGGCCTTTCCAAGGAGCAATGCAAAAGTGTTAATCAACAAATCAAGAACCTGAAGGTGAAAGTCCAACCCCAAGTGAACGGGAATTTAGTTCGAGTGACTGGCAAAAGCAAGGATGATTTGCAGGTTGTGATCCAAGGACTGAAGGACACAGATTTTGACTTTGATATGCAGTTTATCAACTTCCGTTGAATCGCCTTGACCAAAGTAGCACTTTGCAATTATAGTGAGTTCCTTTTGCCTAATACTTGCGAAAACATAAGGGGGTATATTCCCCGCACAGATGCCGCACTTTTTAACCCCAACCAGTCGTGCACTAGCATGCACTTCTGTTTCCTTAAACTGAGGCTACTTCGTGACCGAATCAATTTCCACTTCTACAGCACTTGAACCAATCGTTTTCTTTGAAGAAAGTGAAGACTTTGACCTGCTATATGATGAGACCCTAGTTGGCATCAGCGAACAAGAAATCATTACCGGTGTTGTCACTACTATTGGCAAGGATTACGTAACCGTTGACATCGGATTCAAATCAGATTGTCTAATTTCCACTGAGGAATTTTTAAATTCTGAAGGCACTCTGACAGCTAACATTGGTGATCAAGTTGAAGTTTATGTTGAGGCCTTAGAAGAAGATGATGGTATTACGAACATCTCCAAAACAAAAGCTGAGAAGCTCAGAGTCTGGGAGAAAATCGGAAAAATTTATGAAGAAGATGGAATCGTCACTGGGGCAATCATCAATCGAATCAAGGGTGGCCTATCTGTAGATATCGGTGTAAAAGCATTCTTGCCAGGTTCACAGGTGGATCTTCGTCCAGTTCGCAACTTGGACAAGCTTCTTGGGGAATCTTTCGACTTCAAAATTCTCAAGTTCAACCAGAAGCGTGGAAACATTGTCCTTTCCCGAAGAGCATTGCTGGAAATTGATCGAGAAGAAAAGCGTAAGAAGACTCTCGAAATTTTGCATGAAGGTGCAAATATTCTTGGTGTTGTCAAAAACATTACCGACTACGGTGTCTTCGTGGACTTGGGTGGAGTAGACGGATTGTTGCACATCACGGATATGACTTGGGGACGTATCGTTCACCCCTCTGAGATGTTCAGCATCGGGGACGAAGTTGAAGTACTGGTTCTGAAGTACAACCCGGACGAGCAAAAAGTTTCCTTGGGACTGAAGCAAAAGACTCAAAATCCTTGGGAATCCGTTTCTGAAAATTACTCTGCTGGTACTAAAATTACTGGCCGCATTGTCAGCCTGACAGATTACGGTGCCTTTATCGAACTGGAACCCGGTGTGGAAGGATTGATTCATGTATCCGAGATGTCCTGGACCAAAAAAATTCGCCATCCCTCCAAGGTAGTGCAACTTGGCCAAGAGGTTGACGCTGTGGTCAAGGAAATCGATGTGGAACGCAAGCGCATTTCTCTGTCAATGAAAGAAGCCGAACCGAATCCTTGGCGACTTGCTTTAGACCGATACCCCATCGGATCAGTCGTCACGGGTCGGGTCAGAAATATTACAGACTTCGGCATATTTGTTGGGCTTGATGAAGGAATTGATGGCCTCGTCCATGTGTCTGATATTTCTTGGGCACAGCGCCAAAGAAAACCCTCTGAGATAGCTCGCAAAGGCGAGGAGATTGAAGTTAAGGTTCTGAACATTGATGTTGAACAAGAGCGACTTTCATTGGGGATCAAGCAACTGACTGAAGATCCGTGGCGAAATCTGGATGATCGATTCCCACTGAATCAAGAAGTAGTCGGGCGTGTAGTTAATATAACTGATTTCGGTATATTCGTGGAAGTTTTAGAAGGAGTTGAGGGGCTGGTACACATCTCAGAAATTGATGGCAGCGTTCCAAAGAATAAGATCAACGACTTCTATCCTGTCGATACAGAGGTGCGAGCACGTGTAATCAAGATTGACCCAGAGGAAAGACGCCTAGGCCTGAGCATTATTGAGGTCAAGAATGCCCACTTCACTGGAGAAGGAGCCGTTGTAGAAGAGGGTGGAGAAGAGGAAACAAATGAAGAGGAAACAAATGAAGAGGAAACCGCCTAAGGACTCTTAGCTGGTTGGACAGCTTCTGTAGAAGCTGTCCTCGATTATGGACCTGCCTTACACAATCTCCTACGCTAATCTCTAGAGCATTTCTGTTGATCCATTAGATCCAGATACCATCACAATTAATTTTTTCAAGAGGTCCTATGCGTCTTCTGCTCAGCGCCTTATTTCTATGGGTAACAGTAGCCAACGTTTCTGCGGAAAATCTGTTTAAGCTATCCGCAACCGACATTGACGGCTCTAATCTACCACTTAGTAAATTTCAAGGCAAGGTAGTGCTGGTCGTTAACACTGCTTCTCGTTGCGGATTCACTCCTCAATACAAGGCAATGGAGGAAGTCTTTCAGAAATACCAAAATCAAGGATTTGTAGTGCTTGGATTCCCAAGCAATGATTTCTATCAGGAACTATCCAGCAATGAGGAAATCAAGGAATTCTGTGAAGGCTACCGAATTAGCTTTCCCTTGTTCGCCAGTTCGTCAGTGACCGGTTTCAACAAACAGCCCGTTTATAAATTTTTGACTAATTCATCCGCCTACCGAGCAATGCGTGGAGAAGTACGCTGGAACTTTGAGAAGTTTCTCGTCGACAGGAAAGGACAGGTCATTGCTAGATACCCTTCGACAGTTTCACCAAACCATCCACAACTTCTGAGCGATATTGAGAAGTTGCTCTGACACTTTAAGCAACAACTAAATATTCGCTTCAAACGGCACTCATATGAAAGCCTCACGAAAGTCAATTTGGGGTTGGGCGCTTTATGATTGGGCTAACTCGGTGTTTGCTACAACTGTGATTGCAGGGTTTTTCCCTATTTTTTTTAAGCAATTTTGGAGTGTTGGAGCAGACGTTAGTGTCAGTACAGCTCAGCTTGGTTTTGCGAATTCTTTATCCAGCTTAGTGATTGCACTCTCAGCTCCCATCTTAGGAGCGATTGCTGATCGAGGTCGCCTGAAAAAGCCATTGCTTGCAATGTTCACCTATCTTGGGGTGTTCATGAGTGCTGGGCTTTACTTCATTGAGCAGGGTCAATGGGAATGGGCTATCTTGGTCTATGTCTTGGGCTCCTTGGGATTTGCCGGTGGGAACATCTTTTATGATGCTATGCTCCCCGATTTAGTCCCCGATGATCAACTCGACCGAATTTCAAGCTTTGGCTACGCTCTCGGCTATTTGGGAGGTGGGCTGCTTTTTCTGATCAACGTCCTAATGACACTGCAACCTGATTGGTTTGGGTTAGCTGATCCTGCTGCGGCAGTAAGGTTGTCTTTTCTAACCGTAGCAGTGTGGTGGGGAGGATTCAGCGTTTTCACGCTACTCTGGGTTCCAGAAATCAGCCAAGGGCCCCCAGCAAAGAGGAACTCAGTTTTTGAAGGATTTCAACAACTTGCCGAAACCTTCCGCAAAATAAGGCATCTTCGAACACTCTTCATCTTCTTGGCAGCGTACTGGTTTTACATTGATGGAGTAGGTACTGTGATTCGAATGGCTGTCGACTACGGCCTCTCTATCGGTTTTTCATCAAGTGATTTGATCACTGCTCTTCTGTTGGTACAGTTCATAGGCTTTCCCGCAGCACTTTTTTTTGGCCAACTGGGTACACGTTGGGACAGTCGTAAATCAATTTTAATTGGCATTGGCATTTACCTAATAATAACCGTGTGGGGGACTCAAATGAGGAGCCAATTTGAATTCTACGGACTGGCTGTCCTCATTGGAATTGCTCAAGGGGGTGTTCAAGCACTCAGTCGGTCGTTCTACGCTCGTCTAATCCCAAAAAATCAAACTGCAGAGTACTTCGGCTTCTATAATACTCTTGGAAAATTCGCCGCTATTATAGGGCCGTTGCTAATGGGAACGACTGCCCTGGTGGCCAAAGGATGGCTTTTAGGAGATAATCCCTCAACAGCCGAACTCGAATCCGTTGGCAAAGAGGCAGCCCGCTGGAGCATTGCCTCCATTTCCATTCTTTTCTTGATTGGCGGGGCCCTACTTTGGAAAGTTGATGAAGAGCAAGGAAGAAGAGAGGCCCGAATTCTGGAACGGCATGACTGAAAGCCCCCTGTTTCGCTTCCCAATCACAGTCTACTACGAAGACACGGATATAACTGGGGTGGTTTATCATGCGAACTATCTGAAATATTGTGAAAGAGCGCGTTCGGAGATTTTAGGTGCAGAACGACTCCATCAAATTCATCAGAAGGAAAACCTCTCTTTCCTAGTCTACCGAGCTGAAATGAATTTTCGACGAGGCGCCGTTTTGGGAGATCGCTTAGAAGTGCAAACACAGCCCAACCTGACCGGCCCGTATCGTATTCAATTTCTACAAAACATCATACGTTCATCTGATCAACAACTCCTTGTCAAGGCAGTGATTGAGCTAGTCTGCATCAGGCAGGAAAAACCAGTCCCAGTACCTGATTGGATTCAGGAGTACTTACCAACCTCTGATTGATTTATCCTACAAAGTGACTTTCTCTTTCTCAGATCATTTGCTACATTACGCTGTTTATCTCTATTGCCGGCAATAGCCGACTAGTCGTCAATTTATTCTCATTATAGATTTTAAGGAGGATCCTTGAGTTCAGCCCAATCCGCGCCACAACCCGAGGTACATGAGTATCAGGCGGAGATGCAAAAGCTGCTCGATATTCTCGTACACTCCCTGTACACCGAGCGAGAGATCTTTTTGAGGGAACTGATATCCAATTCCGCAGATGCGTTGAGCAAAGTTCAGTTCCTTGCACTAACCTCTGCGGATCAATTGCTGAATCCAGATGCATCCCTTCAAATCGAATTATCCTTCGATGAAGACCATCAAACAATCACTATTGAGGATACTGGTTGTGGGATGACTCGCGAAGAATTGATTGAGAACTTGGGAACTATAGCCAGCTCTGGGACTCTCAAATTTTTGAGGGAAGCCCAACAATCGAAACAAGCAGTCCAGAATCTCATTGGTCAATTCGGGGTCGGTTTTTATGCGGTCTTCATGGTAGCTGACAAGGTGGAACTAACAACCCGTTCTTGGTGTCCCGAAAGCCAAGCTTGGTCATGGAATTCCAGTGGAAGTGGTAAGTACGAACTCGCACCAGCTGGCAAGGAAGAGCGCGGGACCAAGATCGTGTTACATCTGAAAGAAGAGGCCAAAGAGTTCTGTAATGAATATCGACTGAAATCGATCGTCAGTAAATATTCCAATTATGTCCCTCACCCCATCCAACTCAAGGGAGAGACCATTAATAAAGTGACTGCGATTTGGACCCAGTCTAAAGAGGAAGTCAGCCAAAAGGACTACGAAGAGTTTTACAAGCAAATTAGCTACGATCATCAGCCTGCCCTGAAGCATCTTCACTTGTCGATTGATGCTCCGATCCAATACTACGCTCTGCTCTACATCCCTAAGAAAATTTCTAATGAAGTACTTTATGCTCGCGAGGGGAAAGGCTTGGCCCTTTATGCCCAAAAAGTACTCATCCAACCTCAACATAATGGTCTTCTTCCGCCTTACTTACGCTTCGTTCA
The DNA here is from genome assembly GCA_000224765.2 of SAR324 cluster bacterium JCVI-SC AAA005. Taxonomy (GTDB): domain Bacteria; phylum SAR324; class SAR324; order SAR324; family NAC60-12; genus JCVI-SCAAA005. The sequence continues at coordinate 24,348 of AGAU01000068.1, forward strand.
GGGAGTAGTTGACTCTGAAGATCTCCCCCTCAATATTTCAAGAGAGAGTGTCCAGCAGAATGCATTGGTGGAACGAATCAAGAAAAGCCTCACCACACGGCTTTTAAAAGAACTGCAAACACTCGCTGAGAACAATACAAACTCCTACAATCAGTTCTGGAAGGAATTTGGTGCACTGCTCAAAGAAGGAGTCTCAGCTGATTTCGGCAACCGTAGTAAGCTCATGGACCTCCTGCGATTCAACTCTTCATTGAGTGAAGGAGCAACGGCTGATGTCTCTCTAAAAGACTACGTGAGTAGAATGCGTGATGAGCAAAAAGAAATTTACTACATTATCGGGCCGTCCAGAGAATCCTTGCAACACCATCCGAATCTTGAGTACTTCCGCAAGCAAAGTTTAGAAGTACTATTCCTGCATGATCACATCGACGATTTCTTGATGAGTGAGTTGCGAGATTATGATGGAAAAGCTTTCAAGAGCATCTCCCGGGCAGATATCGATGTGCCAGACCCTGTTGAAGACAACTCTCAAATGAGTACAGAACAAAGAGAAGTTCTGCTCCACAAGATCAAGCAACAGCTTGGCGATCGAATCAAAGATGTGATTGCGTCTAAGAGACTGGTAGATAGCCCTTGCTCCCTTGTCAATCCTCAGGAGAACATGAGTGCTCATATGGAGCGTATGATGAAGATGGTCAACGAGGAATATCAGATCAGCAAACGCAATTTAGAAGTTAACCTGAAACATCCGATCTTGCAGAATTTAGCGAAGCTGGCTGAGGAAAATCCCAAATCAGAATTTTTCGGCCAAGCCGTGGAACAGCTCCTCCGTAGTGCGATGCTCGTGGAGGGTCTATTGGATAATCCCACAGAGCTTCTGCCAGATCTCTATGATTTCATGGAAGCTGCAACAGCTCATCAACTGACCACTTGAAGCAGATCTTCAAATCTCATTGCAGAGAGAACACTTAACAAATTTGTTATCTCTGACTTACTAACTCCAGCCAACCAAGAAAATGGCTCGAAAGAAAGCCACCAACGGTAACCAAGCCAACAAAAAAGATCGGATTCTTCTTGTGGATTCTGAAGGAACGGTCATCACGGTAGCTGATCTACCTAATCGAATTCCAATATTTCCGGTTTATCAGCGTCCAATATTTCCGGGGATTCTCACGATGGTTGGTGCTGACGGCATAGTCAGCCGCTGGATTCGTGATCAAATCCGTGAAGAAAAAATCATCGGCCTCGTAATGGCCAAACCCAACGTAGATGATGAGGAAGGCGAGCAACGTCAAATCGAGTCTGCTTCTCAACTTTACCGTATAGGAACCGTTGCGTACGTCCTGCACTGGGTGGAATTGCCAGATGAGAGCTGCCAATTTATGCTGAGCACTCTAAAGAGGTTCAAGGTGCGTAGGTTTTATCCCGATGACCAGCACTACAGTGCCGAAGTAGATTACATTGAAGAAGCAGCCCCTGAGATGACTGAACAGTTGCGTGCCTCTGCAGCTGCCATTGTCTCTACCTTAAAGGAACTGATTCCACACAATCCAACCTTCTCTCAGGAGATGCATCACCTACTTTCGCAGGTTAATCTGGACGAACCCATCAAGCTGACAGATTTGGCTGCCTCAATGACCAATGCCAAAAGCAAGGCACTGCAAAGAATTCTGGAGACTCATGATATCCAAGAGAGAATGGGACAGACTCTATTGTTGTTGAGGGAGGAATATGACCTGAGTCTGCTAAAAGAGAAAATCAGCCAGAAAATTGACGAACGGCTTTCCAAGCATCAAAGGGAGTTTTTTCTTAGAGAACAACTTCGGGAAATTAAACACGAACTAGGGTTAGAGCAGGACCGCAAACAGATGGAGTTGGATCGTTTCCGGAAACGTTTTTCGGAATTGACTCTCACGAAGGAAGCAAAAGAACGAGTGATCCAGGAACTTGGACGCTATGAATTTATGGATGACTCTTCACCTGAATCCCAAATCGTCCATCAGTATCTGGACTGGATCGCCGCTTTGCCTTGGGGAATCTATTCGAAAGACAAACTCGGAATTGCCCAAGCAGAGCGCGTCCTCAACCGAGATCACTATGGTCTGGACGATTTAAAGAAACGCATTCTTGAATTTATTGCGGTTAGTAAACTTCGAGGTGGAATGCGAGGTGGGATTCTTTGCCTCGTTGGGCCCCCTGGTGTTGGGAAAACATCACTTGGTAAATCTATTGCTTCCGCACTTGGTCGAGAATTTTATCGTTTCTCCGTTGGCGGGATGAGTGATGAAAATGAATTGAAGGGGCACCGAAGAACGTACATTGGAGCCATGCCTGGAAGACTGATCCAAGCTTTACGGACTACCAAGACAGCCAATCCTGTGATCATGCTTGACGAATTGGACAAGGCTGGTCGAAGCTTCCGGGGAGACCCATACTCTGTGCTTTTAGAAGTCCTTGACCCTGAGCAGAACAAAGACTTCCTAGACCACTATCTTGATCTGCGTTTTGACCTATCAAACGTACTTTTCGTAGCAACAGCTAACAGCCTCGACACAATTCCACCGGTTTTGATTGATCGGATGGAAATTCTGCGATTGTCTGGTTACGTTATCGAAGAAAAACTGAAGATCGCCCAGCGTCACTTGCTTCCAAAGATCCTTCCCGATCATGGGCTTACTGAGGAAAACCTAGGGCTGCCGAGAGAGACACTAAAGCAGTTGACCGTGGAATACGCTCGAGAGGTTGGAGTGCGGAATCTTGAGAAAAAACTTCGGTCTATCACAAGACGTGTTGCAATGCGCGTAGCCAAGGGAGACAAGCAGAAGGTTATCATTCAGCGTGAGCAGCTTCACGATTTTTTGGGACAGCCTGAGTATCCTGAAGACGCCTACAAGCGCTTGGAATTGCCGGGCGTTGTGCGAGGTCTCGCTTGGACACCAACTGGAGGTTCAACTCTACCCATTGAATCAATTATGCTCAACGGGAGATCAGGAGAATTCAAATTGACAGGACAACTTGGGGATGTGATGAAGGAATCCTCATCAATAGCCCATAGCTACGTTCAATCCCTGCTACGTGAAGTTCCTGGTAAGATGCAATTCTTCAAGAAAAACACGGTCCACCTGCATGTTCCTGAAGGTGCAACGCCCAAGGATGGCCCTTCAGCAGGAATAGCCATGGCTACAAGCTTACTTTCTCTCGCCATCCAACAATCCGTCTCAGCGACCATTGCGATGACTGGAGAATTAACCCTAAGCGGACAAGTCCTCCCGATCGGGGGGGTTCGAGAAAAGGTTGTTGGAGCAAAGCTCGCAGGGATCAATACGCTGATTTTTCCAGCAGCAAATCGTTCACAATTCGAGGAACTTCCTGCACACTTACGTAAAAATTTGATAATCTATTTTGTCAAACACTTCCGAGAAGTTGCCCTGTTGACATTGGATTACGAGCTTTCCTGTTAAACTTTGCTTCCCTTAGCATCACAAATTTGCTAGAAAGCGTCCGAAGTAATGTATTCTAGCGACTTGAGGCTCACCTCGTAAACTAATTTTTGGCTCAATGGCAGACAACTGGTTCCTTGATTCCCACCGTTGGCTAGTCAAAGCCCATCAAACAGTTTCTGACTGGGCAGATGAAGCCGCTATCCCTGAGGAATGGTCCAAACGATGGAAGGGTTGGGGAGATGGTTTTCTTGGTTGGATGCAGACGGATGCTCCCGAAGCTTTCCGACAATTTATCAGCCAGTCAGAAAACTTGAATCAGTGGTATTCTCATGGAAGCCGCTATTTTGACGCTGGTCAAACACTCCTCAGTATTGCAGCTCGAACCTACGCATTTCAGAAAATCCGCCTTCCTGCATTAGAGCCCCACGAAATTTCTGAAGAAACACAGATTCATCATCAGAAGAATGCTTCGGAATTAGCACAGCTTTGCCGTAGACAAGGTGGTGCTTGGGTAAAAGCCGCCCAGTTCCTTAGCTGTCAAGGAGATTGGCTCCCTACAACCTATGTAAAACAACTGGCAGAACTTCAAGATCAGGCTCCAAGCATCTCATGGGGAGAGATCGAAAAACAGCTGTTCCAGTGTTACGGCGCTGAATGGAAACTACGTTTTGATGAGGTTGAGCCCGTACCTTTAGCAACCGCATCCATTGCACAGGTTCACCGGGCAAAAACAAGAGGTGGTTCTCTCGTAGCATTGAAAATTCAACTACCTGATGCTTCAGAAAAGATCGAAGCGGATCTGTTGTTTTTCAAACGCATAGCCCCTTTACTAAAATGCTGGGCAGAAGACTGGGACGTAGAACAGACTGTCGAAGAACTGAGCCGGAGTATTCGCCAAGAACTGGACTACTACCATGAAGCAGCAAACCTAACAAAATTTCTTGCTTTGTATGAAGCAGAGGAATGGATGTTCCCAGTATTGCTTCCTGATCTCCTGAGCAGAGAAGTATTGGCTATGAGCTTTGTGGAGGGTCAACCTCTTCGGCATTTCCTGGCTGACGTACCCAGTGCTGCTGAGCCACTACTGCAAGTATTGGTAAGGAGCTTCATAAAGCAAATCTTTGTCACAGGCTTGTTTCACGCAGATCCTCACCCTGGAAATTTCTTCGTAACCCCTCAAGGGAAGTTAGCTCTGCTAGATTTCGGTGCTGTCGCTCGATTAACTGACTCCGAGTGTGAAGCCTACCGAACCGTCTTGGTGGCACTTTTCAATCGTCAACAATCAGAATTCGATTCATTATTGCGCAAAGCTGGATTTGATGTCCCCAACGGTCCATTGCTGTTAAAATTACTTTTCGAAAGAGACCCAGCGGAATTTGCAGGCCTGAGCCAGATGGAAACTCATATGCGCATCATGAGAAGGGCGGAAGTAAAAATTCCCGATAATTTTGTACTGATGGGAAGAGTTTTGATTTCGATCGGAGGTCTGCTAAAGCAGTATCGGGTGAAAGTTGATCTGCATGAGTTGGCTATTTATTTGATGATGGAAGTTGCGAGGAAGGGATCATGAAAGCTCTTGATCAACTGGAAAACCGACTGCTCGAACACTGGCAACGAAAGGAATCTAGAAAGACCTGGCAGGAGTGGTTCAAATGGTTGGAACAAATACAGTGTCCTCTGAGAGTGGACCGACCAGAACAGGTTTCTCCTGTAGCTCAAATAAACTATCAGACATTTTTGCACTTCTGTGAAACTGCGCTGGCCCGCTTGCCCGACTGGGAGAGTAAGCTGACTACCCCAAACTGGGTGGAAGCCCATAATCTTTGCTTGCTCCTAACTGATTGGACTTCTTCTAACGTCACCACAACAAAATCTACGACTGGGCAACCAGAGCAACATAAGTATCTCACCGAAGACGATCTAGCTGGTACTCACCAGGCTTTACTGCGTCTTGCAGAGGAGGTCGACAAGGTCAAAGGTCGACTGGAACAAATTGAGCAACAATCCATCCAGCAGCCGATGCGTGTTCCAATGCCATCACCACCACTACCTGGCGGGAGCCCTCTTAAACAGCCACCACCGCAAGTTTCTCCTTCCTTGCCTTCAACTCCGATGATGAGCCAAACACTGGAAAATGAGCTGCGTTTTCGTGCACCTCCAGAGCTAAAGCCCAAAACGTATGTTCCAGAAAGTTTCGATGAAGATACTGCCTTCCCTGCAAGGCCACTGGACGAAGCTTATCTTAGTTTCAATGAATGGTGTGATCATCTCTACTCGATTGGGCTGAATATCCAAGAACTTTCATCAGAAAACCTTAGAGTCGAAAGCTCCAGACCTATTTCTTTTCTCCAATTTTCTCATCGACTGGAGCGAAGGGTTACTTCCTCAGACCGTTTGCATGATTTGCTGGAGACTTTTCGTCTTCACTACAGAGCAGGCTTTTCGCTTGAACCTCCCACAACCAAGATGCCTGGATTAATTCCAGAATTACCAGAAATTGAAGAAGATAAGGCATTCGAGTTGACAAAAGATATCAACTCAACTTCCACGGGATTTCAACTTCCTCCAGAGGATTTATATCAGGATTACAACAGTTGGCTGGAGTGGTTGATCGATCAGAATTTTGATCCTCGCATTCATAGCAGCCAAGATCTCCAGGTGGAAAGCAGCCATCGGATATCCTTTCCACAATTTCGTAGACGGTTGGAAAGAAAACTAGATAATCCAGAAACGTTTCGAAATTTGTTGGGACTATCTGAACTCTGAAAACTATTGGACTTTATTCACAAAAACTTTGACAGCGAGCATTACCTATTCCCGTCATTTTCCTTGACAACAACACATTCGAATGTTAACTATTAGCACTATCAGCTGATGAGTGCTAATAAGCTACCTGAGTGAGCATTATGTCTAAAACGGTTCAACGGTTGGAGACCAAAGAGTCGATTGACGAACGTACCCAACAAGTCTTGCGCGGGATCATTGAAGGTTACATAACCAGTAATGAGCCAGTAGGGTCACGCTCCCTATCAAAGTCGTTGGAAATGGGCTTATCCCCAGCAACGATTCGGAACATCATGTCTGACCTTTCAGACATGGGATTCCTGATGCAGTTGCACACTTCCGCAGGTCGGATTCCCACTGACAAAGCTTATCGGTTTTATGTTGATCAGGTAGTTGTAGCAAATCAATTGACTCGCAAGCTGCAGAAAAGGATTCAAGAGGCAACCCAGGAAGGTGGGACGAATCAGGTCGAAGATCTTTTGATCAGTACGACCCGTTTGCTTGCAGGATTGACCCAATTTGTCTGCTTAACCAGTTCTCCAAGAGTTGAGACGAGCATTCTACGAAGAATTGAATTTATTCGCCTAAGCTCACAACAGATTTTGGTTGTGCTAGTCACTCGCAACGGACAGGTGCGCAACAAAATCATCGCAGCAACAGAAGATTTATCACAGGATTTTCTCAACACGGTCTCCAGTTTTTTGAACGATCAGTTTCACAATCGGAATCTTCACGAGATCAGACAGCAGATCCTTGAAAGCATGGTCGAAGATAAAGAACGCTATGATCGTTTGTTAGCCCAAGCCGTTCGACTAGGAAAAAAAGCCTTCGAAGTGGAAGATGCACCCGAATTATACATTGAAGGCCAGCACAACCTGATTTTTAGTGAACGCTTTCGGAACCTGAACAGTTCACGGGGATTGATGGACGCCTTTGAGCACAAGTCAATGATCATGAATTTGCTCGATTCCACAGTGGAAGCTGATGGCATCCAAATATTTATTGGAATCGAAAATGAGTTGGAGAGCCTTCAAGACTGTACGATGGTTAAGGCTCAATATAGTGACCAAAGCAACGTCCTTGGTACCATTGGAGTGATCGGTCCCACCAATATGGATTACCAAACAGTGATCCCAGTAGTTGATTTTACAGCAAGAATTCTCTCACAAACCATCACTCAACAATCGTCATCTTGTGATTGAAAATAAATGAACAAAAAAAATACTGAACAACGGATCAACACCGAAGAAACGCCAGAAAATAGCGACACTTCTATTAGCGAAGAAGAAGCGGAACCGACTGCAACTAATGACTTAGTAGAGTCCGAGGAGTTGGAGACTGAGGAAGAAGAAGTTTCTACAACAGAGAACGAAGCTTTGCTGCAGGTTGCTACTCTGAAGGAGGAACTCCTTCGTCAGCATGCAGAAATGGATAACTTCCGCAAACGAATGTCTCGTGAGCAGGCTGATCGACTCAAATATCATCACATGGAATTTATCCGAGAATTGTTACCGGCCATTGACAGTCTGGAAAGGGCACTCGCTCATTCGCAACAGCAAGTGGACGCCTCTAGTAGCATATTAGAGGGTATTGAAATGGTGCATCGTATGATGCAGGAGAGTCTCAACAAATTCGGTGTGAGCCGTATAGAGCCTCAGGGTGATCCGTTTGATCCTAACTGCCATCAAGCAGTTGGCATGGTACATACCAACGAAGTCCCAGAAAATCATGTTCTGGATGTATTTCAAGTTGGTTACTACCTCCATGATCGAGTAGTTAGACCAGCCATGGTAAGAGTAGCTGAAAAACCCTGAATACTTGTAGAACCCCAAAAACTCAAAGGAGTCCGATCTATGGGAAAGGTAATTGGAATTGACCTGGGAACTTCCAACTCTTGTATCGCCATAATGGAAGGCGGCGATCCCAAGGTAATCCAAAACTCAGAAGGCGTCCGTACAACCCCTTCAATGGTTGCCTTCAATGATAGTGGTGAGCGCCTAGTAGGTCAGGTTGCAAAACGACAGGCGATTACGAATCCAAGGCGAACCGTGTTTAGCGCTAAGCGCTTGATGGGACAAAAGTTCAATACAGAAGCGGTCAGCCGATTGAAATCTGTGGCCCCTTTTGAAATTACAGGCGGTGCAAATGATCTGGCTTACATCGGCGTAGATGGTAAGAGCTATTCTCCCCCTGAAATTTCAGCTTTCGTTCTCCAAAAGATGAAGCAAACAGCCGAAGACTACCTTGGAGAGACGGTCACCGACGCAGTCATTACTGTGCCGGCATACTTTAATGATAGTCAACGGCAAGCAACAAAAGACGCAGGAAAGATCGCTGGCCTAAATGTGCTCAGGATCATCAATGAGCCAACTGCAGCTTCACTTGCTTATGGCTTGGACAAAAAATCCGATGAGAAGATAGCTGTCTTCGATCTTGGTGGAGGAACGTTCGATGTTTCCATTCTCGAAATCGGTGATGGAGTCTTTGAAGTCAAATCAACCAACGGGGACACCTTCCTTGGTGGAGACGACTTTGACAACCGATTGATCAATTTCTTAGCTGATGAATTCAAAAAAGAAAACAGCATTGATCTGCGCCAAGACAAAATGGCTCTCCAACGCCTAAAGGAAGCAGCCGAAAAAGCGAAACACGAGTTATCATCCAGCACAGAAACGGAAGTTAATCTTCCCTTCATCACTGCAGATCAAAATGGTCCAAAGCACTTGAATTTAAAAATTAGTCGAGCCCGCTTTGAACAAATGGTAGATGACCTTGTCCAACGATGTCTCGGACCATGTAGAGACGCACTGAAAGACGCAGGCTGTAGCGCCAAGGACATTGATGAGGTAATCCTAGTTGGTGGAATGACGAGAATGCCTAAGATCCAACAGATCGTAAAGGAATTCTTCGGCAAAGAACCCCACAAGGGTGTCAATCCAGATGAAGTCGTCGCAATCGGTGCGGCTATTCAAGGTGGGGTGCTAAAGGGAGATGTGAAAGATGTTCTGTTACTGGATGTCACACCGCTCTCGCTTGGCATTGAGACTCTCGGTGGAGTAATGACCAAATTGATCGAGCGCAATACAACGATCCCTACCCGGAAGAGCCAAGTCTTCTCAACAGCAGCAGACAATCAACCTGCGGTAAGTATTCACGTACTACAAGGAGAACGTGAAATGTCAGGTGATAACAAGACTCTGGGACGTTTCGAATTGGTTGGTATCCCCGCAGCTCCAAGAGGAATGCCTCAAATTGAGGTGACTTTTGATATTGACGCCAACGGCATCGTTAATGTCAGTGCTAAGGATCTTGGTACCGGTAAGGAGCAAGCAATCAAGATCACCTCCTCCAGTGGCCTCTCTGACTCAGAAGTAGAACGTATGGTTCAAGAAGCAGAACAATATGCTGATGACGATAAAAATCGTCGTGAATCGGCGGAACTGCGTAATCAAGCGGAGACCTTACTGTACAGTACCGAAAAGACAACGGGAGAACTTGGTGACAAACTCCCAGAAGCAGACAAAGAAAAAATCACTGCTGTCAGCGAACAACTCCGCAAGAGCTTGGAAGGAGATGATCCTGAGGCTATTCGCAGTGACATTGAGGCTCTTACCCAAGCTTCCCATAAACTTGCTGAGTTGCTTTACAGTCAATCCGCAGCAACCTCCCCTAGCTCAGATCAACCAAGCGATGATCAAAATCAAGATGGTGGTTCAGGAAACAAGCAAGATGACGATAACATCGTTGATGCAGAATACGAGGAAGTTAAAAAGTAATCTTTTCGCATCCTCAAGAAGGAGGCCCCGTTGGCCAAACGTGATTATTATGAAGTACTGGGAGTCTCCCAAAATGTTAGTCCGGAAGACCTGAAGAAGGCCTACCGGAAAGTGGCCATGAAGCATCACCCAGATCGCAATCCGGGTGATGCCGACGCTGAACTGAAATTCAAAGAAGCTACCGAAGCTTATGAGGTTCTCAGTGATTCTCAGAAGCGCTCACGATATGACCAATTTGGCCATGCTGCTGAAGGTATGGGGGATGGCTTTGGTAGTGGCCATAGCGGTGGCGGTTTCAGTGATATATTTGGAGATCTCTTTGGAGATCTTTTTGGAAGTACCGGAGGTCAACGTAGCCGAGGTGAGCGCGGTTCAGATCTCCAGTACAACATGGAGATTTCTTTTGAGGAAGCAGCTTTCGGGCATTCGACGGAAGTTGATATTCCAAGAATGGAAACCTGCAACACTTGTGGAGGATTAGGGGCGAAATCGGAATCCGACATAGAAATTTGTCGGGTCTGTAGTGGCACCGGCCAGCAGCGAATCCAACAGGGCTTCTTTAGCGTAGCAACAACCTGCCGCTCCTGTGGAGGCCAAGGAAAGACCGTTCGACATCCTTGTGGAACCTGTCGTGGTAAAAAGCGGGTACCTAAAACAAGGACCATTCGAATCAACATTCCCGCGGGTGTAGATAACAATTCCAGAATCAAACTCTCCGGCGAGGGGGAACACGGGGTTGACGGGGGACCTCCAGGGGACCTCTACGTTGTGATTCGTGTGAAAAAACACCCGATCTTTGAACGTGAAGGATCTGACATTTATTGTGAGGTTCCAATCAGCTTCCCACAAGTGGCCCTAGGCACTGAAATAGAGGTTCCTACTTTGGAAGGCAAAGCCCGCTTAAAAATTCCAGCTGGCACCCAGTCCCACAAAATATTCCGTCTGAGAAATCAAGGAATTGTGAACTTGCGTGGTGGAAACAGAGGTGATTTGCATGTGCGAGTTGTCGTGGAAACTCCAACCAACCTCTCCTTTCGACAAAGAGAACTACTTGAAGAGATGGAGCACATCAGTGATCAAGACAGTCACCCACTGAGAGATAAATTCATGAATACAATCAAAGGTTTTTTCTCCTAAAAAATCATGAATTTTTCTACTGCAGATTTATTCGATGATTTTGACGATCAACTTCAAAGTTGTGAGCTCTCATTCCAAAACTTTGGTGGCGTCAAAAGTTTTTTTGGCCAGATCTCCACAATCAGGTGCCACGAAGACAACAGTCTGATCTGCCAGACTCTATCGGAAAGCGGTCAAGGGAAGGTTCTAGTGATTGATGGCGCTGGCTCCCTCCGTAGAGCCCTTGTTGGAGATATGATCGCAGAGCTTGCCCGTAGCAAAGACTGGTCTGGAATAGTTGTGCACAGTGCGATTCGTGACAGCGTTGCAATTGGCAATCTGCAAATTGGCTTCAAGGCTCTTGGTACAAATCCTCGAGAAAGTACTAAAACTGGATCTGGCTTCCGAAACATACCTCTCCAAGTTGGGAACATCTGCTTCACACCAAACCATTGGATTTATTGCGATACTGATGGAATAGAAGTATCTCCGACAAATTTACTCGCCTGACATACCCCCCTGTACCCACATCCATCCTGATCTAACGATCTTCCAACACTTGAATCCTCCCTGAATAAGGGATAAGTTCGACGAATCCATTTATGTGGAAACAAGTTTGGTCCAATAGACAGTTCACAGAATAGTATTACGCTAACCCAAAGACATGCCCCAACCTAAGTTAATTTCTCTAGCGACCGCGGTTGATCGCTTCACACAAAACGGTGTTCAATATGCCAGCGGTGCGGCACTCCCAATCGGCTCTGATACGATTGTTTTCGGGCGGGAACTTTTGCGGCAGGGTCGGAATCAACTCCATGCGATTTTTCACTGTAATTCCCAGCAACTCAATCTCTTGGCTGGAGCTGGGGCTGTGGATAAAGCAGAGTGTGGTTTTTCTGGTCTTGAAGTTTTCGGATTTGCCAACGGCCTGCGCAGAGCGGTAGAAACTGGAGTGACCCAACTGGAAGATTATTCCAATCTAGCCATGGCAATCCGGCTTCTGGGTGGTGCGATGAACTGGCCCTTCGTACCAGCTACAGTAAATATCGGCTCTGACATCCAGTATCGCAGCGCATTTTCACCAGAAGAATATCCGTCAACTAGCAAGATCCCCATGATCACAGATCCTTTCAGCGGTCGACAACTCGGTGCCTTTCAAAGTTTACAACCAGAAGTTGCTGCAATACATGTCTCCATGGCCGACCCTCTCGGTAACGCAATCATGTTGGGAACGGAGTGGAGCCGTTTTGAACTCTCCCGTGCCGCCAAAAAAGTGATCTTGGTGGCAGATGAAATTGTCCACACAGACTGTATAAGACAATTTCCAAACCTAGTACGAATTCCAGATATCGTCGTTGATGCCATTGTCTACTGGCCTTTTGCTGCCTGGCCACAAAGTTCACCAGGACTTTATGATGTGGATGAAGATCACATGCGTTCGATGAACAAAGCACTAGCTACGGAAGAAACTACCCAACAATATTTGAAAGACTACGTATTTAGTTACCAGAGTCACCGAGACTATCTGGACATGATTGGCAGTGAGAAGAGAGAAAAAATCACCCAAACCGAAACCAGTTTTCTGATGGATCCTTACCGCAAGTGGATTCTTTCAGCAGATGAAATTGCAAAATTAGTTTTGGAGGGTGATAGATGAACAGTCACAAGCTTGAATACACTCGCCAGGAAATGATGGCTATTGCCACTGGCCGGGAATTACGTGACGGCGAGCTGGCAATCTTTGGTGTAGGACTCTCAATGCTGGCTGGTTATTTTGCTCAAGCGCACCATGCACCAAATATTCGTGCAATGACGGAGGGTGGAGTTTACGGGGCAACTCCAGTCGGAGGGCTCCCTTGGGGGATTGAATGCAACCGTATCTCCGCGAATGCTACAAGCTTCACGAATGGAGTGGATGCGCTAGGATTTCTGGTCGCTTCGGGACGCTGTGATGTCGGTATTATTGGAGCCGCACAGGTCGATAAGTTTGGAAACGTCAATACAACGGGAATTTGGGATGGGGAGATTGGAGATCACTATCGAGCGCCCAAAACCAGGCTCACTGGCGCTGGAGGAGCAAACGATATTGCATGTGGAGCGGGTAGAGTTTTGATCATGGTAGCCCATGAGCCAAAAAGATTTGCAGAAAAGGTAACCTACATTAGTTCACCTGGATACTTAGATGGCGGGAATACTCGAGAGCGTTACGGTTTTATAGGAGGTGGCCCGTCTGCTATCATCACTACTTTGGGTATCCTCAGACCTGACCCCAATACAAAAGAATTTCAACTAGATGCCTACTACCCTTTCTCAAACATCGAGGAAATCAAGTCCAATACTAATTGGGAACTGAAGGTCTCTCCAATGGTCCATGTGGTCCCAGAACCAACTGTAGATGAATTAAAGGCATTGCGGAAAGTTGATGAAACTGGAGCGTTGCGCAAACAGTGAGACAAGTGATCAATTTCTAAATTTAACTCAATCTGAGAAGAAAATGACTGAAGAAGCTTTGGTACTTCGTGACGACGTTGAAGGCGTGACCACACTGACTATGAATCGACCACAAGCTCGGAATGCTCTCTCCCAAGGAATGCTGAGAGCGTTGCTCGATGCCTTTATTGAGGTTTCTAAAGATGAATTAGTCAGAGTCGCTATTCTGGCAGGAGCTGGCCCTGGCTATTGTGCGGGACACGATCTCAAAGAGATCAAGGCTCAAAATTATTCACGAAATTACACAGAACAACTTTTTGCAGATTGTGCAGAGTTGATGCATACGATCATTTGTCTCCCTAAACCTGTCATTGCTCAGGTGCATGGAATAGCGACCGCTGCAGGAGCCCAACTCGTGGCAAGTTGTGATTTGGCGATTTCCTCACAAGAGGCACGCTATGCAACACCTGGTGTTAATATCGGTTTATTTTGTTCCACTCCAATGGTCGCTCTTTCCCGCAATTTATCAAACAAGCACGCTATGCAGATGTTACTAACCGGCGACCTGATTGATGCTCAAAATGCCTATAGAATGGGACTGGTCAACGAAGTTGTCGATGCCAAACAGCTAGCTACAAAGACGATGGAACTGGCAAGAAAGATTGCTTCAAAATCGCCATTGACTGTTGCTATCGGCAAGGAAGCCTATTACCGGCAGGCTGAACTGCCACTGAGCGAAGCGTATGATTACACGAAGGATGTAATGGTTCGAAATCTAGAGGCTCGAGATGCTCAAGAAGGAATCTCTGCTTTCATTGAAAAACGTCATCCTGTCTGGTGTGGGAAATAATCCCATCCACGGTCAGATATGTCTATCGGCAGTTTTTAGAATCTCCCAATCAGCAATCTGGAGATAAAAAAAGCCGCCATGCCGACCACGATGGTTAGCAACAGGTTATTTTTCCACCAACCAGCCAGAAAGGCTGCAAAAGCTCCCAAAAGATGGGGATTTTGCCAACTAAATTGGACAGAATCGCCCTGGGGGATCAAAACAGCGGGTGCAACAATCGCCATCAAGACAGCCACTGGAACAAACCGCAGCGCACGCTCAAGGGGCTCTGGAATTTGTAAGGAGCCCGCCAGTCCAAACGGTAAATAACGGACCAGAAAAGTCACCAAGAACATCCCACCAACTAACAAAAACTCATTCATTGGGCTTCACCTACCTCAGTCATTCGATTACTAGCCAATCTTTTTTCCAGAAAAAAACCAGTAGCTACTCCAGCTAACCCAGCAATCATCAGTCCGAGTTTGTTTGGCAAACCGTGCAAAGCCAAACCTAAGCCTGAAGCAACGATAGCCGCGGCGATCATTGGACGATTCTTCAGATAAGGCACAACGATGCCGATGAAGGTTGCAGACATGGCAAAGTCCAAGCCCCATTCCTCCAAACCCGGCAACACCCTCCCAAAGAAAATTCCTATCATCGTACATAGTTGCCAATTGAAATACATGATGAGTGCGGAGCCTAGGTAGTACCAATGCTTGTGGATGATTGGGGAAGGTTCCGCATAGTGTCGGACCGCAACTGCAAAGGTCTCATCGGTGAGCCAGAAAGCCAGCGGGATGCGCCAACGTTGAGGCAAGTGACGAACCTGCTGGAGAAGTGTAGTTGAATAGAGGAAGTGTCGTAAATTCACCACGAAGGTTGTCAACACAATGACTGGCCAAGCGGCTCCAGTGGAGACCATTCCCAGAGCTATGAATTGAGCCGATCCAGCGAAGACAACAGCTGAGAAAGCTAGAGCACCCCAGAGAGAAAGTCCTCCACTCTCAGAGAGAGTTCCAAAGATAATTCCAAACGGAATTGCTCCCACGATCAATGGGAAGGTATCCCGAACTCCCCTCCAAAACTCAGTTTGTGGTGTCGAATTCATGGGATCACATCAACCTAAGGCAGTCGATCAAGGAAGAACTGACTGGCATCGATTCTTTCAATGAAGAATGGGAGCAGCAGTAACTTCACCAGACTGAACCTGCCACAGCTCAGCGTAAGTTCCCTTAAGCTCCAACAAGTCATCATGGTGTCCTTCCTCTACCACCTGCCCATCTCTCAGCACCAAAATTCTATCAGTATGTCGGATCGTGGAAAGTCGGTGAGCAATAATCAACGCAGTTTTCCCTTTTGTGATTCTGGAAAGACTTTGTTGGATCGCTCTCTCTGTTTCAGTGTCAACAGAACTGGTTGCCTCATCAAAAACCATGATTGGAGCATCTTTAAGGATCGCCCTTGCAATACTGAGACGCTGCCGCTGTCCCCCCGAGAGCCGAATACCTCGCTCACCCACAACCGTTTGATAACCATCTGGCAAGGTCATGACGAAATCATGTAGCTGAGCTGATTCTGCCACAGCCTGGATTTGGGCTAGGTCTCTATTCGGGGAACCGTAGGCTATATTCTCCGCAATTGTACCATGAAACAGGTAAACATCCTGACTGACCAGAGCAATATGACTTCTAATGTCCTGCAGGGTTAGATCCCGTAGATCCAGCCCATCAAGGCAAATTGCTCCACCAGATGGATCATACAAACGCAGGAGCAACTTGATCAGTGTTGACTTTCCAGCACCTGTTGCTCCAGCAATACCGATCGTTTCTCCAGACCGCACCTTGAAATCCAGGCCTCGCAAGACCGGCTCACCCCGACGATATGTAAAATGGACTTGACTAAAGTGTATCTCCCCTTGCATCGGTTTAGGAAGAACTTGAGGTTCTGCGGGATCTTGAATCTTGCTGGGAGTCTGCAAAAGGCCAAACGTTCTACGAGCACTGGCCTTAGCACGCTCATACTCATCAAGGGTGATCCCCATCCGAGTCAGAGGCCACAACATCCGCTGGATTAGCATTGAAAACAGCACCAACTCACCAACTGTTAGTACTCCTTTGTCTTCCAGAACCCAGTAACTTCCAAGCAGAAGAACCCCCCCAAAACCAATTGCCACTGCCATTCGAATGAGAGGGACATAGACGGAACTGAAGCGAATTGCGGCATGATTGGCTTTCTTATATTCCAGTGATGCTTCAGAAACTCGTTGAGATTCAAATGCTTCTGCTGTGAAGCTCTTGATGACCAGGACACCTGCAATGTTGTTTTCCAGACGACTGCTCAACCCGCCAACTGCTTCTCGAACTCGCTTATAGCGTGGTGATATGAGGTTTTGATAAAACCAGCTTCCCCAGAGAATCAAGGGCATAGGAATCAAGCCAATCAGCGCCAATTGCCAGGAAACATCTACCAGAACAAAAATGGAAAATAAAAACAATACCAGCAACTGAAGCAGTTCGTTGAAACCCGTGTTCAAAAACCTTTCAATCTGATTGACGTCATCATTGAGCATCGCCATGGTCTCTCCTATGCGGTGATTCTCAAAGAATTCAATCTCACGCATCTGAATGTGGTTATAGGCATCTGTCCGTAGATTGTGTTGGACTCGTTGAGCAAGGTTCATGAAGCCGTACTGATAGGCCCATTCAAAGAGGCTCTCAAAGCCAAAGATGACAACTCCAAGAACCGCAAGAAAAACTGCAAGCGGCCATGGATCTGTGGTGCCCACAACATTAGCGATCCATTCAGGGGGTTCTCGGCGGACAGAATCTATCACCCAGCCCACAAGAACTGGGGGCATCAAGTCGAGAACTTTGTTCAGAATGCTGTTAAAACATGCCCACGAAAACCAGCCCCGATGAGGTAGAATATAGTACAGCAGGCTGATCATTGGATGTGGAGTGGAGTTCATCTAGTAACTTTCCTTGAATACCTCGAAGTGTTGAATTGGGCCAAGAAGGCTTCCAACTCAATGTATGCAAATCCATTCAGAACAATTCTTGAATTACCTTCTACCCAAGTTAACCTGCCTTAAATTCAATAATTTTGCACTTTCTCAAAAACGCGAGTTCACATGTCGTTTTTTTGTCGTGGACCCTTGCTGTTTAGCTTGTTTGGAATCGGAATTTTTGCTTGCAGTAGCAATCCGCCCAATCATGTTGATTTTAATTATCCAACCATCAAAAGACTTCATGTGATGGAACTTTGTGAATTGCTTTACACCCCACGATATGCCCGATACGTTGCTCCCTCTCTGGATTCACGGGTACAAAAACTAGTTCCGATTTCAAACGGTGTGATCGCCCAATTTTATGATGGCCGCCGGTATGAAGTACCATTGGACTCCCAACTGCCTCCGGGCGAACACTATTGTGTCTTTGAATCCAATCCGACCCCCTGTGCCTCCAACGGCAAGGACTGGGACCGCCGCTGTGAGCGAAAAACTCCGATGCGTATTGACCGATTTGCCAACTGAATCCCAAAACACTCCCCATGAATGCTTTGATTCTTGTCGATCTACAAAATGCTTTCACTCCCAGTGGGGCGCTCCTAGTTCCCTAGGGGGATAGCATTGTTCCACTGATCAATCAACTTCAGCAAAAGTTTGACCTAGTTGTAGCAACCCAAGACTGGCATCCCTCTGACCATCAGAGTTTTGCAATTCAGCACGAGGGAAGACAACCAGGAGAATTGATTGATCTGCATGGAATACCGCAAGTCCTATGGCCCGTTCACTGTGTTCAAGAAACGGAGGAAGCACAATTCATCTCTAACTTAGATCAGAGTAAGGTCAAAAGAGTTTTCCGCAAAGGGCAAAATCCACGAATTGACAGCTAAAGCGGCTTCTTTGATAACGACCACCAGAGCAACGGGAATGGGAGAGTATCTACGTGAGCAAGGGGTAGACGAAGTATCTGTGTTAGGTCTGGCAACCGACTACTGTGTACACTTTACAGCAGCAGATGCTGCTGAA
Source organism: SAR324 cluster bacterium JCVI-SC AAA005 (assembly GCA_000224765.2). GTDB lineage: Bacteria > SAR324 > SAR324 > SAR324 > NAC60-12 > JCVI-SCAAA005. The sequence goes on from AGAU01000068.1 coordinate 42,756, forward strand.
CTCGGGTTTCGAACTATCGTGATTTCAGAAGCAACTCGTGGAGTGAATTTACAAAAGGGAGATGTCGACCGTGCCCTTGTAGCTTTGCAGGAGCAGGGAGTCCGAATCCTTCTGAGTTCCGAGTTACCCTGATCCGTCACAAAGATTTAAACAGTTCTCAAAAGTGCTAGCGGCTTCTGACGTAACGTTCGGTGTGCTGCAAGACTAGCTGTCACAACGCTAAGGGCTACCACTGCCATCAAAGTAACCGCATTGCTCCACCAGTTGATTTTCCAGAGATTCTCAAAGAGAACCCACGAAATGATGAAAGAAAAGATCAAGCTGAGTAGAAGGCCCGAAGCTGCTGCAAACAATGCAAGTAGCCCAAACTCTGTTTGAACAATGCGCATCACTAGGGGGAATCGCGCCCCCAAGGTCTTGAGCAGATTCATCTCCCAAACACGGCTTTGCACTTCCTGGCGAGCAATGGAGTACAAGACCACCAGACCAGCCAGAATTGCCAAATACGCCATAAAATTAATTGCAAAGCTGACCTGATCAATGATTTCGAAGGCTCTTGCTAAAATTCTTGTCACATCAATCACAGAAATATTGGGATAGGCACGAACAATACTGTTTTGAAGTGAAAGTCGTTTTTCAGGAGGAACATTCCGGATACTGCCCAGGAAAACCTTGGGGGCATCTTCCAGAGCACCGGGCTGCATCACAATAAAGAAGTCTGGTTGAAACGTAGTCCATTCCACCTTCCGCAAGTTTGCTACCTGGGCCTCGACTGGAATGCCTGCAATATCAAAGGTTAGCCGGTCCCCAACTTGCCACTCACGCCAGCCAGCAAACTCTTTCTCCAAAGAAACCTGAACGGGTTGATCGCCCATGAAATCATAGCTTCCACTGAGGGGCTTCCCCTCTACAATACCAAGGTTTACCTGATCCGCAGAGAGATAGGACAAATTGTATGTTCGACTCCTTCGCCGACGTTCACGGTTTTCATCTCGTACTACATCATCTCTATCTTGGCCATGATAAATCTCTCCATTGACCATTGAGAGTCGAGCTCTCACCAATGGAGAAAGGCTCTCTAGAGCAAAACCTTCCTGAGCAACCACGTCTGTGAGGCCTTCAATCTGCTCTTCCTGGATATCGAAGACAAAAAACGTTGGGACTCGGCTGTCATCAGGCCGCTCCAGTTCTTCAACCAGCCCCTGCTGCAACTGGGGAATCAGATTGATCAGTAGGGTTCCCAAAGACATCGACAGGAAACAGGAAATTGCTGCAACTCGGTTACGGTTTAAACTGCGAAGAGCGATCTTGAAGACTGGTCTTTGACGATTCGAAAGATGACCACAAACCTTGAAGAGTAGCCAAGCCAACAAAGCAAGGACTAGTAAGGCTCCAATGAAAAGCAACAAAAACAATCCTCCCCTTTTGAATCCGGCAACCCAGATCGTTAGCCCTCCATACATCAAAAACCCGGGTACGTAGCTCGCCAGCTTCAGCTTCCAGGTGTTCCCCCGACTAAACTCCCGACTTGTATCACGCAGCAGGGCAATAGGTTGAACTCGATGGATTGAAGTCAGTACAGGTAAACAAAAAATTAGGCTCCCGATGGTTCCCAATACCATGGCCACACCGAGACTGGCCCAAGGCATATCTTGTTGAAAACCAAGCGGAAGAAAATCTGAGACAAGATGAGGTAGAATCTGTAACAAGCCTAGAGACACGAAGGCAGAGACAATCACGGCCATTCCGCCCAGAATCAAAATTTGACTGAGTAAAAGGAGATAGGTTGACTTTCTGGCTGCACCCAAACTCATGAGAATTGCTATTTCCTGAAAACGGCTGTGCAGATAATCTCGAAATAGATAGGCTGCGCCCAATCCTGCTAGAAACAGAGCAACCAGCGAAACCATACCCAAATAATCATTCAGGTAGCCCAAGGCTCGACCAACTTGCTGGCTCGCTCCGGCAGGTGTCTGAACTCTAAGCGAGTATGCTTCTTCCCCGAGTTCATCCAGATCCTTCTGTAATTTTTCGGCAGCTAGTTCTTCATCAATTCCTAGAGCTAACTTATAATATTGACGGTGGAAAACCCGGCTTTTTCCAACTGCAGTTAGGCCTGTGTTCTGGACCTGCTCGTAGCTCATGTAAATTCGGGAAGCCACTCCAAAAGTAGAGAAACTTGTTCCTGGATCTTGCAGAACTACGTCAGCAATCTTGAAAATCTGGTTACCAATCTGCAGGGAATCTCCCAGTTTTAAATCAAGAGAGGTCAGCAAGTCAGGATAGACCCAGATGACTGGCTCTTTCAGGGTTTGAGCAACTTCGCGAGGTCCAATGACCCCTTTTTCCTGGAGTTCCAATTCTCCGTACAGTGGGAAACCGGCATCAACAGCAATGATCTGCGATAAGCGCGAATTGACTCCACTGGCGGACATTGAAACAAAGGAGATCTGACGACTCTGATTAATCGGTTCAAGGCTTTTTCTAATCGTTCGGAGTTCTTCTTCTGTGAAGGGACGAGTTGCATTGACCGCAATGTCAGCAGTTAGGATACTTTTCGCATTACGCCCCAAATGACTCTGGATCGATGAATTGAAAGAATTGAGCGCTAAAAACCCTACTAGCCCAATTGCCAGATTGAGGACGAAGAAAACACTAAATTTACGGTTGTTTCGAATTTCTCGCCAAGACAGCTTGAACCAGATCTGCATAATCTAATGATCAAAAAAAGAGAAAGAAAATGAGAGGATTATCAATACGTTGACCTTAAACACCTTTGCGCCGACACCGCTCACTGCAGTAACGAACCTGGTCCCAATCAAGAGCCCATTTTCGCCTCCAGGTAAATGGACGCTGACATACAGGACAAATCTTCTGGGGCAGGTTAGATTTTTTGTGTGGCACGATAAATACTTTTTCAAAATAGCATGAAGATTTGAAATTGCTTTGAGAAAATAAATAAACTGCTTTTGCAACGCTCAGACCCACTTAAAAATCAGGGTATTTGCGTTGCATCTTAAAGGGGGTCTTGTATCTTGCTGCTTTTGCAAAACCTTCAAAATCTCTTTAAACATCCTCCCTGTCACTTAGGAGAATTATTTGAATGAAATAGCAGCCCATCTCAAACAGTTTGTCCGTACGATTCCTGACTTTCCCAAACCAGGAATTCTTTTCAGAGACATCACGACCTTACTGAGCAACCCTACTGCATTCCAGGAGATTCTTCAGTTGCTGGTCAGTCAGTATAGTCATACAAAACTTGACGCAGTCTGTGGCATCGAATCCAGGGGCTTTCTCATCGGTGCTCCACTTGCCTTGGAATTAGGGATTTCCTTCGTGCCCATTCGTAAACCTGGCAAACTCCCTGCGGCTGTCGAAAGTGTTGAATACGCACTGGAGTATGGGACAGACTCTTTGGAAATTCACAAAGATGCGCTTCAACCCGGTCAGCGAATAATACTGGCGGACGACCTCTTGGCAACGGGGGGAACAATTTCAGCAGCAGCGCAGCTTGTTCAGAGATTAGATACAATAGTTCATGAAGCTGCTTTCATCATTGAATTGGAAGGCCTTGGCGGTCGAGAGAAACTTTCATGTCCAGCATTTTCATTGATGCGTTTCTCAGAGGAGTGATGGTTGCTTCATTCAAAAAGATCTGTGGTTGGAAAGAAGCAAAAAAACTGGTACAAAGCTGGAAACAAGCTGGACAAAGGATTGGTTTTACAAACGGTTGCTTTGATATTCTTCATGCAGGCCATGTCCGCTACTTACAAGATTCCGCGGCTCAAGCTGACCAACTGATTGTGGGTTTAAATTCCGATGCTTCTGTTAAAAACTTGAAAGGAAGCAACCGTCCGATTGTTGCTGAAGATGATCGAGCATATGTCCTCAGTGGGCTGGAAGCCGTCGCTGCTGTCATCATCTTTCAAGAAGAAACACCTTTTAAACTTATAGAGTGGCTAGAGCCGGATGTGCTTATGAAGGGTGGTGACTATAAAGCTGAAGAGATCGTGGGTTATGACTCCGTCACAAAGAGAGGAGGGGCGGTAAAGGTATTGCCTTTTCTGTATGGCCGCTCCACGACAAATATCGTTCAACGTATTCGAGAACTTACAACATGATAATCGTTACTGGAGGAGCCGGCTTTATTGGCAGCAATTTGATCTGGGGACTCAATCGGATAGGTTATGAAGACATTCTTGTGGTGGACAATCTTTCTCAAGCTGAGAAGCATCGAAACTTGAATTCCCTCAAGATTGCTGATTTTCTCGATAAAGAAAATTTCCTGGCTTTGTTACCAAAATTAGATAATGTCCAGACTATTTTTCACCAAGGCGCCTGCTCCTCGACAACAGAAACAGACGGACGCTACATGATGGAGAACAACTATCAGTTCTCCAAAACTCTGCTTCACCACTCTTTAGAAAATAAAATCGACTTGCTCTATGCCTCCAGCGCTTCAGTTTACGGAGATGGTGTAGCAGGATTTCGTGAAGAGAGAGCCTGCGAGTGGCCTCTCAACGTTTATGCATTCTCCAAATTTTCATTTGACAACTACGTTAGACAGCGTTTATCGCAAGCTTCTTCACAGGTTTTGGGCCTGCGCTATTTCAATGTCTATGGCCCCCAAGAAAACCACAAAGGCAAGATGGCTTCTGTTGCCTTCCACCTCTTTAGCCAACTTGCCCATGGTCAGAAAATGAAATTATTTGCCGGAAGTGAGGGCTTTCGGAGAGATTTCATCTTCGTAGATGATATCGTGCAGATGAACCTGCATTTCTACCAGACCAAGGGCAGTGGAATCTTTAATGCGGGTACAGGGAAAGCAAGAAGTTTCCAAGACATTGCTACCACGCTACAACAGCTGGAACCAGAAGGCCAGATCGAAATCATACCTTTTCCTGATCACCTCCGAGACAAATATCAAGAATTTACTGAGGCCGATACGCGTCTTCTACGTAAAGCAGGTTACAAGCATCCAATCACTACCTTGGAAAACGGGATACGTCAATACTATGATCTCTGGAAGCGAACTGGCGGCTACCGTCGGGAGTAAATCTGTGACTTCATTTCCAAAAATCAAAGCCATCTTGTACGACATGGATGGGCTGCTTCTGGACACAGAAAATTTTTACACTGATGTGACACAAGAGATTGTCTCACGATTCGGGGGGAATTTTGACTGGTCCATTAAGTCACAAATGTTGGGGCGACCTGCCCTCGAATCAGCCAGAACCCTGGTTAGGTTGCTGGAATTGCCCATCCAGCCAGAAGACTATCTTGCGGAGCGGAAAGCACTGCTCAACCAACGCTTCCCAGAAACAGAGGCGATGCCGGGAGCAATCGAACTGACCAGGCGAATGAAGAAAGCTGGAGTACCTCAAGCCGTAGCTACTAGTTCAACCAAAGAGGCATACACTCTCAAAACTAAAAAGCATCAAAAATGGTTTAGAGAGTTTGATGCCATCTTCACTGGAGATCATCCTGATATTCAAAACGGCAAGCCCGCACCAGACATTTTTCTAGTTGCTGCAAAAAAACTTCGGGTTCTTCCGAGCGAATGTCTTGTTTTCGAGGACGCGCCAGCCGGTGTCCAAGCAGCAAAAGCTGCCGGGATGAGTGTGGTAGTGGTTCCAGATCCCCAACTGGATCAAGAAATGGTGAAAAGTGCAGACCTAAAGCTGAATTCCCTACTAGAATTTAAACCAAGTGATTGGTCCCTACCAAACTGAGTTTAATTTCATTTCTACCTGATTCACTTGACATGCGGAGAATTCACATTCCTACACCCCAAAAAGCTTGGCGGACTTGCTGCCTGCTTGCTGTCGTACTAGCCTCTTTGACTTTTACACCCATTGTTCTCGTTCCAGATGAGATAGAACCAATTCTGATGGGGATGCCACGTACACTTTGGTTGGGTATGTTAATTTCTCTCGGATTTTTCGTACTCACTCTCTGGGGAGCTTTTCTCCTTACACGAAAAAATGAGAACGAATGATGTGGTTTGGTATCTTGCTGCTGGCATATCTCATTGGCCTAGTCTATGTGCTACGTCTCTCTCAAATTGCTGAAGTTGGACCTGCCAGTGAGTACAGCTATCGCTTCGCTGATTCCAATATTGGTAGTGTCCTAGGAGTTCTAACATTCTCCGCCACGCTTTTTAGTAGTTTCACTCTATTAGGGCTTCCTGATTTTTTTCGAAACCATGGGGTAGGCACTTGGATTTTTCTTGGTGTTACAGATATGGCAATGGCGTTTCTAGCGCTCTGGTTTGGCCTAAAAGTCCGTGAGAAATTCAATGTACAGGAGTTTGAAAGTGTCAGTGAAATGTTGGCAAAGACCTATCATGCAGATTGGGTTCGTTTCATCTACTGGGCTGGGATTTTTGTGTTTCTACTACCCTACGTAGCTATTCAAATCAAAGGAGTCTCTAGCTTTTTATCAGTTGCTTTTCCTGTAGATATTCCAAACTGGATTTGGTCTCTATTTATCTTTCTAGCCATTCTAGTTTACAGCCACTTGGGTGGTCTCAAGGCCATCATTTACAACGATGCAATCCAAGGGATGATTCTGCTGATGATCACAATGTTGATCGCTACAATCTGTCTGGATCAGTTGGGTGGGTGGACCAGCATGTTTGAAAGAATTGAAGAGAAAAATCCCAAATTGCTTTCCATTCCTGGCCCCACAGGGCTCCTGAATACTCAGTTTCTGTTGGTTTCTTTTCTAACTATTGTCCTGATGCCAATCAGTCAACCTCAGCTTTTTGCCCGATTCACTGTGATGCGTGATGAACGAAGTATGATTGAGATGGTTTTGGGCATGAGTGTCTTCGTTTTTTTAATCATTACACCTACCATTGCGATAGGGATGTATGGAGCCATCAACTATCCGGATCTGCCAGCAAATGAATTCTGGGTTAAAACGCTTGTTAACGATCAACCCGAAATTATTGGTGCCCTAGCTGTCGTTGGCTTGATTGCCGCAGCAATGTCTACAGCCGACTCGCAGCTATTTGCCTTGGAATCGGAGGTTAGCCCCACCATTCGCACATATTCTTTCCGCAAGTTTCCTATCTTGATCTTTGCGATCATGGCATTTGGTCTTGCTGTGCTGAGTTCATCTGAGTTGTTATTACTGGCTACAGTTAGTTTTGCAGGTACATCGCTCTTAGCTCCGATGATTCTCTTAGCAGTCCTTAGTAAAGATGGAGAGCATCCTCCCTTGCTGATTCCCGTCATCTGTGGCGCATCACTTTTGATTTATCTTATATCACTGCTCAGTGGATTTGTGCCTCAAGTGATTTTTGAATTCCGTATTGAGCTTCTACTTTTGTTTTTGAATCTCATCATAGTTGGCTTCTTTTATTTCTTTCGTGAGCAAAGCAGGATGGCATGATAAAGTTTCGCGCCAATGTAGCAGCAGTCATCATCAATCAACGTGGTGACAAGATCTTGATGTTCCACAGAGTAAACGGACGACGCAAGGGCTGGCAATTTCCACAGGGAGGTGTAGATGCAGGGGAAACAGAAGAACAAGCCCTTATGAGGGAACTAAAAGAAGAGATTGGCACTAATGATGTGAGGATTCTCAAACAGAGTCCCAAGCGAACTCGATATCAGTTTCCTAAATCTATAATGAAGAAAATGCAACACAGGAGCCGCTGGAGGAAGTATTGGGGGCAGGAGCAACGCTGGTTCCTCGTTCAGCTGAATCTTGGAACAGAAGTGCTTTCTTTGAATAATAAAGGACACAAGCAGGAGTTTGACCACTTCAAGTGGATGAGACCTAAGGCTGGCTTACGCAAGGTGGTGCGATTCAAGCGCAAGGCCTATCGAAAAGGATTAAAACGATTAGGTGTGATCTAGCGAAGCCGGAATCGATCGAGAATTTCGTTGGCTAGCCTGATGTATCCAGTTGCTCCGATTGAGTTGAGGCTACGGTTAATTACATCCACGCCGGCAGCGCTTGCGTCCAGTACCTGTGGACATTTAGGGATGATCGTTTGAAAGACACTCTCTCCTAATGTTTGGTAGACCTGCCGGCAAACCTTTTGGTGAGCTGGAATCTCGTGGTCGAACATCGTCAAAAGAATTCCTGCAATTCGCAAATTTGGGTCGATGTTAGCCTGTAGGTCTTTGAAAGCAAGTAAAAAGCGTTTGAGAGACTTGATAGCGAGGGCTTCACACTGCATCGGAACAACTACCAAATTCGAAGCGACCATCGCATTGATGCTCAGTGCGTTTGTAGAGGCGGGAACGTCAATAATGATGAATTCAAATTCCCCACGAGCTTGGCGAGCAAGCCACTGGTGCAGGTGATGGTAGTCTGCTGCCACCTTCATCAGTTCGTTTTCGTGCGTCAGCCGATCCACATCGTTCAAGATCAAGTACATGTTCTCAGTGCTAGTCGGCAAAAGAACATCCGAAAGGGTCGTGTTATCTTGGCAAAAGATTTCAAGAGTTCCCTGGATGACTCTCTGCTTAACTCCCATCGCCGAATAGACAGAGCCTTGGGGATCAAGATCCAACAGTAGAGTGCGGTAGCCACCAAGGGCGAAGGCCGTTGCCAAATGAACAGCTGAAGTGGTTTTACCAACCCCACCTTTCTGGCTCGCAAAGGAGATGACAGTGGCCATGCAGTAAAATCAGGAGCAGTTAGGACTTCAATAGCGAATCATTATTCACCCATCAATTCAGGTGAATAAGGTACTTGTTGCGGAATTCGTACCAAGCAATCGCCACCCTTTTAATGCTCAATTGTGGGTGACCTCTCGTCCTTTACGCCAGTCGGAAGTTCTGAAGGAGTATCCTACCCCACGCTCAGTACTGATAAATTTCGGCTCAAAACCTTGGTCAATCTTTTTTCGTAAGCGAGCGATCAAGGTGTCTACTACTCTTGCTTCAGGCTCATAATCATGTCCCCAAACCGTGTTTAGGATCATATCCTTACTCAGGATTCGATTCGGGTTCTTCATGAAATAGAGCAACATCCGATATTCTTTTCGGTTTAGATAGATGGTGCTGGATCCTCTCCGAACTTCCTTGTTTGACAAATTGATGGTCAGATTATGTGCAGTGAGCAGCGAGTACTCATCCTGCTCATTATAGGTTCGTAGAAAAACAATCACTTCTTTGCTTTCACCTGGATATCCCTGCAGTTCATAGCGTGTTAATTCGAAGTCTTCATTTCGAGTGCTGTAGCTGACTTCCTCATCCGTATTTGATTCACGAACAAGATGGGTCAGTTGTGAGATCTGACGCCGCAAATTTTCTGGTAGCGGCAGTTCTCTAAGAAACTTGCCCTTGGTGCCCGGTGGTCCCAACAAGCATTCAGGATCGTTTTTGTAATCAAGTAGGATATTGTCTTGATCAAAGCGCATGATCAGATGGGGAAATGCCTCTACCAAAATTCGATTCATACGTTCCTGCTGACGGAGCTGCATTTCAATCCGTCGGCGTTCCTGAATCTCTTCTAAAAGGGATCGCTCATAGTTTCTTGCATGCAGGACAGAACGTAAGCGAACCTGCATTTCAACGAGGTTAACTGGTTTGTTCAGGAACTCTTTGGCTCCCTTCTGAAAACACTGTAAGAAAACTGTACGATCTTCATCCGCTGTAATTACTACCACGGGCAAATTTAGCAAGCGAACTTCTTGCATCAAATCAAGTGCAGAGTGGGGAGAGTCCAAGTAGAAATCAACCAGCAGCATATCGTAGGTGTGTCGCTGTATAAATGTAATCGCCTCAGCATAACTGGCTGCAGAGTCGACCTGGTAGCATTCGCTATCAATTTGAAGCAACATCTGCTCAACGATCAGGCGTTGTTCCTCAGAGTCCTCAACAAGCAATAGACGATACGAAGCTTGAGATTCCATAGCACTCACCAAAATTAATTACAGTTTTCGTTAGGAAGATAATTTTAGAGGAACCAGACACTAAACTAACGCTATTGCAATAAAATTCAACTCGTCAGCAAAAAAGTGAATTTTTAAACAGGTAAAAAATAGTGTTAAAACTCCAGAAATGTTAGAAAATCTTTGGCATCAGGGATAATACCCGCATGACGTCGAATTTCCTGATCATTAGCATTCAGAACAACGTAAAAGGGAAGAGCCAAGGTGCTAAAGCGCTCCATTTGCAGCTCCTGGTTCGCCTCCTTGAAGGCCCCCCCATCTGTATAGAGTTGGGCAAGTACAAACTCCTTTTGAAAAACCTTCAACACTTCTTGTTTGACAAAAACACTTTTTTCCATCCAGCGGCAATTAACGCAGGTATACCCAGTAAAATCTAAAAATAGAGGCTTTTGGGTTTTCTGAGCAACAGCAAGGGCTTCAGGAAAATTATCATGCCAGACCAAACCGGCCTCCGCTGAAAGTTTTTCAAAATCACCAGTCCCTTGGATTGGTGGTGGTAGATAGCTCTCAACCAGCGGATTTAGTTCCTTCCCAACCACACCTGATCCGAAGTAGATCCCGAAAATTAAGAAAATGGTCCCAAAACTGAGATGACCTAATCCTCTGCGGCCAATTCGGATTCTTTTGATGGTTAATCTTCCCATTAGAAATGCTGCGATAACAACCATCAGGATCGCCCAAGCCCCTAGAACTACCTCACGATCCAGCACTCCCCATTGCCAAACCAAATCGGCGTTACTGAAGAACTTCCAGGCAATCCCCAACTCCAAAATCCCTAGAACAATCTTGAGGTGTTCCATCCAGTTACCCGAAAGGCTTCGGGAACGGCGAATCAGGGTTGGGAAGAGACCCAAGAGAATGAACGGTAGTGCAAATACTGTTGAGAACACCAACATCCCAATGATTGGCAGAAACCACTCTCCCTTAGCAGCTGCCAATAGTAAAGTACCCACGAACTGAATTGTGCAGGTGAAGGCAGTGAAGGTAAATGCCACACCAATTAAGAAGATGCCCGCCAGACCTGTAGTCTTTCTGGAAAAAGAGTCCAGCCGGTTGATCAACGCAGGGGGCAGACTGAAATCTAAGAAACCGATCAAGCTCACCGCAAACAGCACAAAGAGTATGCCAATAGCTAAGTTCAACCATGGATTCGAAGCCAATTGAACAATACCTGTAGCTCCAAACAGCAGGGACATTCCCATGCCCAAGGTCGTGTAGGTTCCTACTAACCCAAGGGCAAAGGTAGCAACAAGGCAAAGAGACGCACCACGAGATTGTTGAGCTTGAACTGTAAAAAAAGAAACGGTGATTGGAATCATTGGTAGGACGCAGGGAGTCAACAAGGCGAAAAAACCTGCCAACACTGCTAAACCCAGAAAACCAAGTAGGCTAGTTGCTTCCTCTACATTACCAGCCCTGCTCATATCTGGATTAATGCTGAAATTAGGCACAGAGTATTCCGAGCGCACGCTACCCGATGTGATTGCGGCAGGAATAGAGAATTTCACTTCATCAGGTGGCAAACAAACTCGGTCACTACATGCCTGAAATGTGATGCGGCCAACGCCATTACTATTTCTACTCTCAGTGCTAGGCACCTTGAAATTTTGGTAAAAACTGCAATCACCCTTGTGATAACTTAGTACCATTCCCAATACAGGATCAGGTTCTGAAATTGGATTGGTTTCGTAAAATGGTCCTAAAGCCTCCCAATTTCCAGCGTCCCATTCCAATTTTGAGGCAATTGGAGCGAATTCTTCCTTGGATGGAACTACCGAGTAAATTTTCCAACCTTTCTTAATCTGAGCAGTCACCACGATCCGAACATATTCCCCTGATCGAGGATCGCTTGGTTCTAGCGCACTCTGAACTCTTACGATAATTTCTGGAATTTCAGGATCATCGAATTGAGCCGTAGCCGAAAGTGGCCAGAAAAAAAGGAGCAACAGGAGCAGATTTCGCATTTTTCAGTTCAAGTTTGTAGGAGATGGGCTCGACTGTCTCGAAGACTTTAGTCCAGATAGTCAGCATAGGAATCAACAGTTAGGAACCCCACAATTGATGAGGAGATTTATTGGCCATCTGGCCCAAAAAAAATCAAAGTGGGCGTTACATCTACTTGGTAGTGTTGAACCAAATCCCGATTACTGATTATTTTTTCCATCAAAATTGGTTAGTTTTGTCTCTGGCTCGTCATGTCGCACACGAAAGAATTGGGAAATCCGCTCATAGTCTCCGCTGCGCAAAACTGGACCCAACACCTCGCGATCCAATGCCTGACAATACATACAGTATTCCGCTGAAGTATTCGCAAAACTAGAATCACTTCACCTTCACTACCACAGGTAGTTACAAAAATTCCCAGGGAAAAAAGAAGTTGATTTTCAATTTCAGATTTTTTCATCTGTTTTACCAATTTTGGAATTCTTGCTAGATTATCTGTCTTCACCAAAAGCTGGTTTGATTTTTTCAAAATACAAATGCAGTAAATTAGACTAATTAATAATTTTTCTGGTTTCAATAATTGTTGGCGAACCTTTGAAGTCAGTGGGTTTTCTCTAAATTATTCTTTTTTAATTAGTCAAAGGTTTTATCGATCACAACAAAAGAGTTATAAATGCCCTCAGCCCTTCCTCTAATATACCATCCAGACTACGATATCCCTGAATGGAATGAGGAACATCGCTTTCCAATGTCCAAGTTTCGACGATTGTACAAGATCATCTCTGAAGAAAAGAGCCTTAGTCCAGTGGAATTCCATCAACCTGAGGTTGCATCCACAGATCATCTGCAAGCAGTGCACACATTGGATTACATCCAGCAATTTATGGAAAATCGTCTGGACAAATCTGCTGCCCGGCGAATCGGACTACCTTGGACAGAGGGATTAGCTCGTCGGACCATCACGGCCATAGGAGGAACGATCTTGACGTTACAGCTAGCTCTCAAACATGGCTTAGCCTGCAATCTTGGGGGCGGAACGCACCATGCCTTTCCAGATTTTGGTTCAGGTTTTTGCATCTTCAACGATGCTTCTGTAGCAGCACGGATGCTACTCCAAGAAGGCTCAGTTCAGCAAATCCTGATCGTTGACCTGGATGTCCACCAAGGGGACGGTACAGCCTTCATTCATCAGGATGAAGTTGCAGTGTTTACTTTCTCGATGCATTGCCAGTCAAATTTTCCATTCCGCAAACAACACAGTGATCTGGACGTGCCGCTTCCTGAGAATCTAGATGATGACAGCTACCTGCGAATTCTTAGAGCAAACTTGCCAGAATTGTTAGATCGTACCGAGCCTGATTTGGTAATTTATAATGCGGGAGTTGATCCTTTCAAGGATGATCCATTAGGGAAGTTGAACCTGACATGGGAGGGGCTCCAAGCACGCGATCAGTATGTGATGGAGTGTTGCCTGAATGTGGGAGCACCTGTCGGGTGCGTCATCGGGGGTGGCTACAGCAAGGATCATGAGGAACTAGCTTGGCGTCACTCCCTCGTACATCGATCTGCAGCCAAAATCTACCAGGAACGTTTTGCAATTACTCCGTTCCAAAATTCTCCTGCCGTTGCTTAGCCAACCACTCTCCCAAGAAGAGTTGATCGGGTTCCGGTAACCGATATCCGGGTTCCAACAATAAATTCTGGATCAGGGGGGTCACACCTAGCGCCAACTCATCAGCCCAGTTGGAGGAGGGAACCATTTTGGCGACATAATGGAGGTTGCCCACTCCAAGCTGCCGTTGGAAGTTGAATCGGTGAACCTCGTATCCCTGTTCAATAAAGTTCAGATCAAACTGCGAGGCACGCCAGTCAAAATCCATCTCGAAGCTACCGTCTTCTTTCAAGGCACGGAGTAATCTTGCGCGGGGGATGAAGTTTCCTGCCTCACTAGACTCGTTTCCAGCAAGGTTTCCATAAAACTCCTTGACGATGATGAAACCGCTTCCAATAGATTCTCTAGACACTGCATCCTCCATCTGCCCGGAGACTCTTCTAGTCGTCCATCCAAGGTCAAAGTCCAGAGCTTTAGAATAACAACCTGCAAGGCTGCTAATTATCAAGCACAACAGAGACTGTATCAGCGTGGTCTTCAATGAAAGAAATTTTCGATCTTTCATGATGGCTTTACTGCATGGCAAGCAGCCCAATGCCCTTTGCTAAGGCTGCTCCATTGAGGCACTCTTTGGTAGCAGACAGCCTGGGATTCTGAACAACGATTGACGAATGGACAGCCCTTAATATACGCGTCCTCTGCCTCAACGGGAGCAATTGGCAACCCGGTCTCTCTTTTTGCGTAAGATGGCAAGCTATCCAACAATAATCTTGTATAGGGGTGTCGGGCTTGATCCAGCTGTTTTTTTTGCAATTCTTCCATCAACCTTCCACGATACAATACAAAAATGCGGTCACAGAGTTGGTCAACCACCGCGAGATCATGAGAAATGAAAAGCAGTGTAAGGTTGCGTTCTTTGCGAAGTTGTTTAAGGAGGTTCAGAATTTGAGCCTGAATGGAGACATCAAGCGCAGAGACGGGCTCATCAGCGACCAACATTTCTGGACTAGCAGCAAGGGCACGGGCAATGGCGATTCTTTGTCGCTGTCCCCCACTGAATTCGTGCGCATACTTATCCAGTGCATTGGCTGGCAATCCAACTTCATCAAGAAGCTTTTTGAGCTTGGAAGTCGTTGCAGATTCTGATTGGTGCAAGTTCCACATTTCTCGGAGAAGAAAACCAATTCTCAGCTTCGGATTTAGTGAGGAAAATGGATCCTGAAAAATCATCTGTACACGACGGTAGTACTCGCGCGCTTTGTATTTGTGAATATCCTCACCAGAAAACTGAATCTGACCCTTGGTTTGCTCGTAAATTCGCAACAATAATCGCGCTAATGTCGATTTTCCACAGCCTGATTCACCGACAAGACCTACAATTTCCTGGGGCTGAATTACTAAATTGATATCTTGCAGTACAGGGGAGGAGTTTACGGTCTGCTTCAGCAGACCGCGTTTTTCCGGAAAGGAATGAAAGAGGTGCTGCACCTGCAGCAAAGGACAGTCAGACAAGACAGTGCTTACTCGCGTTTGTCACCAATTTTTTCATCGGGACGCGTCACCTCGGAGATACGGATTCCGTAGCGTTCGTTCACAACCACGACCTCACCGCGCGCCATTAATCTCTCGTTGACAACCACATCCATGGGTTCGCCAACAACCTTCATAAATTCGATAACTGAGCCCTTTTTCAGAGCCAGGATATCTCTGATGAGCATGTCGGTTCGTCCAATTTCCACGGACATGATCATCGGCACGTCTTCTATGAATTTGGTAGTGTGCAATACTCCAGAGGTATCACTACTCAATCCCAGACTACTCATACGGACTCCTCATTATAGTAGTGGGTGTTCCAGGTAACACCCATAGAGTTAGTCAGCAGGATATGTACCAAGCAAAATTCGTCACGTGCTGGCGTGCATGCCAGGAAATGACCTCCATGTACTCATGTGGCGATCGACAAAATGTCGTGGTACGTCACGAAAACCATTAACAACAATAACACCGAAAATCCTAACATCTGTGTTCGTTCTCGGGTCGCTGCACTCAGAGGCCCTCCCTTGATCTTCTCCACAAGGAGAAAGAAGATATGGCCCCCATCCAAAGCAGGAATCGGTAGTAAATTAAAAATTCCTAACTGCAAACTGATTACGGCAATTAGGAAGAACAATTCTCCCACTCCACTTCGAACAGCGTCACCAATAAACATGCCAATCCGGATTGGTCCACCTAGATCATCTGTTGATCCCTGGCCGCTTAGCATTTGACCAAGAAAATTGAAGGTCGTTTGGGTCATAAAGATGACACGCTCTGCACCTAAACCGATGGCTTCCGCAAGAGCATAGGTTTCTCGCTCTGTACCCACCTGCAAGCCAAGCAAATAGCGACCAACTTCTAGCTCGTATCGAGGAGTTAGTTCCAACAGTTTGGTTTGTCCATTACGGATTAGTTCCACTGTCATGGGAATTGGATTGGCCGGGGATACAGGTTGGCTTTGCTGAACCAACCGAGAAATATCCGACCAGTCTCGTACATCTTCTCCACTCAGGCGCGTGATACGATCCCCAATTTCTAGGCCAGCTTCCTCAGCAGCCGAACCCGAACTAATGACTCCTATAACTGCAGGAATATGAGGCACCCAACCGACTTCCCCGTAGTTCTGCACTTCCCGCATTGTGCTTTGTACTTGAACCTCTTTCCCGTTGCGCAGCACGGTCAAGGCAAGAGAGTCTGCAGGTGTCAGGGTTCCCCATTCGGATTGAAGTCCTCGCCAATTGCGAACCTCTCGACCATTGACAGCAATTACCTCATCTCCCGCTTGCAGACCAACTGAGGCTGCGAAGCTTTCTACCTTAACCTGTTGAACTACTGGTGGCGCCGACAGATATGCTGGAGCATCAACACCCACCAAATACACCAGTGGCATAAAGATGAAAGCAAAGACAAGGTTCATCGCAGGGCCAGCAACAAGAATGTAGAAGCGTTGCCAGACTGTCTTCGAAGCGTAGTTTTCAGGATCGTCGGGATCTTCGTCCATGACATTTTGTCCAAACAAACGGACGTAACCTCCCAGCGGAATCCAACAGATTTGGTAATCCGTGTTGCCCCTACGAAAACCTGTCATCTTGGGGGGGAAGCCAATCGAGAAAGTTTCGACGCGAACATTGACGTGCCGAGCTGCGAGGTAATGTCCGAGCTCATGAATAAAAATCAGAAAACCCAGAACAACAATGAAGGAAAGAACCGTAGTGATCATGAAGTTGTTTCCAGCAATTGGCGGAGTTTAGATCGACCCCAGCGGTCCGCAGCCAGAGCATCATCCACCGAGTTGATGTATTGGAGATAATTTGGACATTCCGGTTTCTGTCGCCAGCGGCCAAAAAGCGACATCAGCCTTTGAAGATAACTTGCGATGTGGATGAAGCGCAACTCCTCATCTAAAAAAGCTTCCACAACTGCCTCATTTCCTCCATTCAAAACTGCCGGCGCGGCCCCACCCTGTCGCAAAGCTGCCAATGCCAAAGCAAAACAAGGGTAACGGACTGGATCAGGATTTTCAAAATGCAAAGAACCAAGTTCACATAGGTTTAGCCTCGGCAGTTTCAAAGGCAGGCGTTCTGGATAACCTAGGCAGTAGGCCAAGGGGATGCGCATATCTGGTTGTCCTAGTTGAGCAATCAAGGAACCATCAACATATTCGACCAGAGAGTGAACAATACTTTCACGATGAATTACCACTTCAATTTTTTCCAACGGAATTCCAAAAAGCCAGTGAGCTTCAATCACTTCAAGACCCTTGTTCATCATTGTCGCTGAATCAATGGTGATCTTGTTACCCATCTCCCAGTTGGGATGTTGTAGTGCATCTTTTTTGGTAATAGCTGAAAAATCATCCAGAGGCAGATCCCGAAAAGGACCTCCAGAGGCGGTAAGAATCAATGAAATCACATCTTCACGCCGATGACCAGCCAGTGACTGATAAATCGCATTATGTTCACTATCCATAGGTAGTATCAGGCTCCCACTGCGATGGGCAACCTGCATGAATAACTCCCCAGCGAGAACTAAGGACTCTTTATTACCGAATACTAAATCTTTTCCATATTCCAAAGCTTTGAGGCAGGGAGATAATCCCGCACTGCCAACAATACCCGTGACCACCAAATCAACTTCGGGGTGTTGCACCAATTGGCAATTTCCTTGATCGCCTGAAAGAATTTCCAATTCAGATTCAGCGAACAGCTCTCTCAATTGAGTGACTTGGTCCGAGGCTTCAACGACTACCTGCTTCGGTGAAAACTCTTTGATCTGATCAACCAGCTTGTCGATTGAACGCCGACAGCTCAGTGAGTGAATCTTGAAACGATCGGGGAACTGCCTAACGAGGCTGAGAGTACTTCTCCCTATGGAACCCGTAGAACCAAGTAGGGCAATGAATTTCGGATTCATGCGAGAAGCAGTATCCAGTAGTAAAAGAAGGGGGTCGTGAGCAGGAAACTATCCAACCGATCCAGAATACCACCATGGCCAGGCAGTACCTTCCCGGAGTCCTTAACGCCACAGAGACGCTTCATTTTCGATTCAACCAGATCCCCGACTTGACTCAAAACTGAAATGAGAAAGGTGAGCAGCAAGGCCATTGGCCATGAAAATTCTAGCCAACTTACCGCAATCACAGAGCCAACCAGCATACTCCCTACAGTCCCGCAAAAACTCCCCTCACGGGTTTTCTTGGGACTGATTCCAGGAGCAAGAGAAGTTTTGCCAAATCTACGTCCACCAAAATAAGCGAGACTATCAGTGAGCACAATCACAACCAGCAACAGACATAGGTTTAATTCGCCATGTGGAAGGTCCTTAATCAGTGTCATATGTGGAAAGCTCCAACCAACCCAAAACAATCCAAATAAAGCCCAACCCAAAGAATGCAGTTCCTCCAATCGCTGCTTGCTGGAAAAAACCATCTCGTTCAAAATCCAGCCACCTACAACCAAGATCAACATTGCATTGAGGGCACCTATTCCTCCTAAGAGCGGACTGATACTCAGCAAAAAAGCCGAATAGAGCCAACCTCGCTGATTCAGGTGAATATTCTGTTGGGAGAGCATTGCTCGATATTCCTGCATACCGAGTATGACCACCACCAAAACCAACAGACCAACCCATTGTGTAGTACCATAGGCCAACGAGAGTATCGCCACTAACATCATCACCACACCACTGAGCAGTCTTTGCGTTAGGTTGGAAGACCACCAAGTAGTTGGGCTTACTTCAGACATGCAGCTTCGATTAAAAATAAAAAATGTTAGGCAGAGACAGGTGTGATATCACCCATTCTACGTTGCCTTTGTTGGTAGGCTGCCAAGGCCTTGTGAAAATCTTCTTTTGTAAAATCAGGCCATAGAACTTCAGTGTAGTAAAACTCCGCGTAGGCAGCCTGCCAGATAAGAAAATTTGAAAGCCTTTGTTCTCCACTTGTTCGAATGATCAGATCCGGATCGGGTAGACCTGAAGTGTATAAATGCTGATTGATAGTCTCCTCATTAATTTCTCCAACGCGAAGTTCTCCACCTTCAATTTTACGGGCCATTTGCTGCATCGCTCTGACTAGTTCTGCTCGTCCACCATAGTTGAGAGCAAGATTCAGCGTTAGGCCCGTATTGATCTCTGTCAACTTCAAAGCATCTTCGAGCGGTTTTTGAAGAAACTCTGGAAGGCGCGTGGGATCCCCAGAGATCCGCATACTTACGTTATTCTCAAGCATTGTACCGAGTTCTTTCTGCAGATACTCGTGAAGCAACTCCATTAGTACATTAATCTCTTGGCGAGGGCGAACCCAATTTTCCGTAGAGAAAGCATATAGGGTAAGGACCTGCAATCCAAGTTCCGCTGCTGTTTCAACAACTGTGCGCACCGCACGGACTGCATTGCGATGTCCTTGGAATCTAGGAATCAGACGATGCTCAGCCCAGCGCCCATTGCCATCCATGATTATGCCAACATGTTGTGGCAGCTTGGTAAGATCTAATTGAGATAGAGATGGAGACGATGGCATCTGAAGTTGTGAGCAAGCTATGGGGAACTTGATCCGAGGGAGATTGTGTTGCAAACGCTAAGTCAGGCCTGCTCCCAACGCAAGATTTTTATTGATTTGAAAGGAAGCTAAATAAGCCAAAGCGGTCCGAAGCATACTAGTTTCTACCCCAACCTTCAAACCACATGGAATATTGACTGAATTTCGCCAGATTCTACTAATCCAACTCCGTCGATTAGGGGATGTGCTGATGACTACCCCTGCAATCCGCCAGCTCCACAAAGCCTTGCCTGATGCTGAAATTACCTTTCTGACTGAAGCTCCGTCTGAACAACTCTTACAATACAATCCGCACTTGAGTGAGGTCTGGTTATTACCAAAGAAAATGACTTGGGGAGAGAGTATCAACTTTTTAAAACAACTGCGTCAAATGCGTTTTGACTGTGTGATCGACTTCTTCGGTAATCCTAGAAGTGCTTTCGTTAGTAGACTTAGTGGGGCTACAACAAGGGTTGGCTTTAATTTTCGAGGAAGATCTTGGCACTACACTCATGCGGTTACTCTCCAACATGGAGTCGGCTACGCTACTTCTCACAAACTCCAGCTGCTGGAAGCGTTGGGATTGACGGTCGATACAAAAGATCTCTTACCCGAATTTCCAATCGGCGTGGAGGAAAAAGTTTTTGCAATGGGTTTGCTTGAACAATTAGGGGTGCAGCCAGGTGATAGAGTCATTTCCATCTCCCCGGTATCTCGCCAACCTTACAAGCGATGGCCATTGGAAAACTTCGCCCAACTCGCAGATTGGCTGATTGAACAGTATGAAGTAAAAGTCCTATTTGTATACGGACCTGGTGAGCAGGCGTTTGTTGATGCGTTGCGAAGACAAATGCGCTACGAGGCTCTTCCAAATTATGATCCACCAAACCTAGCTCAGACTCGGGCTCTTTTTGAACAGGTGATCCTTCACATCGGTAACGATAATGGGCCAAGGCATTTTGCGGTAGCTGCTGACATTCCGACTGTAGCAATTTTTGGAAGACCATTGGCTATGAATTGGACTCCACCCAACCAAAACAAACATTTAAGTTTTGAGTTCAATCCAGGTTGCAAGACTCAGTGTGATTATCCAAATTGCCAGTTGGAGTGTTTGAACACTCCCCTAATGAACGTACAGGAAGCAATTGCAAAGCAGTTGAAAGCACTTCACAATCCATTGTTATCATTATGAAAATCCTACACTGGTTACATACTCGAAATTGGGGGGGACTGGAAAAATTTGTAGCTCTCTTCGCCTGCGAGTTGCAGAAGCAAAGTTGTAAAAACACGATATTTTTTAGCCGGCGGAATGGGATTGCGGACTGTAGAGAGCTACTCCAAAACTCCACTGTAGAACTTAAGACTGGGAACCAATTGGATCTTTGGCAAACTTTTAGAGAACAATCCCCTGACGCGATAATTCATTATACTGGCGATACGATGCATACCGCATGGCTGGCGGGTTTACTTAAATGGCCTAAAAACCACATTAGAATTTTCATGCATGGTTTTGGTCGTAAGCACGACATCTATCATCACTACCTTTATCAAAAATTTAACTGTATTTTCCCAACTAGATTGACTCACAATCAGTCCAAAGAACGGTTACCTATTCCTAAAACACGTCGCCATTTCCAATATTTTGGAGTCCCTTTGGCTCACAAAATCCAAAAAAAGTCTCTGGATAGTCCACTAACACTAGTCTCGCTGTCAAGAATCGAACCTGCAAAAAGAATTCGTGAACTAGTTGAGGCAGTCGTAATCGCTTTTCAAAAGAACCCAAACCTGCAAGATCGATTCGTCATCAAGATTTTTGGGAAACCTCATGATCATGACACCAAGGGCCAGGATTATCTGCAGCAACTCAGGCAAATGGTTCCTCACCATCTAAGTACAAAGATACTTTTTCCCGGGTTCACCAATGAGCCTCACTTGATTCTCGAACAAGCGCACTTTTTGTTTTTCACATCTCAGAATGAATTTTATGGATTTTCTTTGCTCGAAGCACTAGCCATTGGGACTCCAACAATTACTGTCACGCAAGGAAGCTTCACAGAATTGAATCGAGAGGATTATGGTCGTTTTATTGATCTCGAAAAACCCGGATCGGTTCAAATGGTTCTTGAAGAAATCAATGTAATGTCAGCACTTGAATATGAAAAACTTCAGGAAAACGCAAGAAACAGGGCAGAAGCCGAATTTGATATATCGAAGACAACAGATCAATTTCGGCAATGGCTAATCACCCGCTAACCCAGAGATGCGTATTCTTCCCTAAAGGCTCCATTAGGAAAGGGCAGAATCTGGAAGGAATCCAGTGCAAGGGAGATGGTTGGATTTTCAAGAAAATGAATAGGAACTTTACCGTACCAGGCAGCCCACCCACTAAAGGTGCTAGGTGGGCCCAATATCAAGTCACACTTCGATAAAACCATCAGATCGCCGATTACAGTTCCGGGTCCTGAAAAACAGCGTAGATCTTGCTTTAAGCTTCCTTCCCACGGCACATCAGAGCAAATTAGGAAGGTGCATTCCCTAGAATGGTAAAGTTCCCTGATTTCCAGCATCTTCATTAAATATTGATCCAGAGAATAGAAGAAGCGACCTCCCACGAATTCTTGATAATCAGTCTGCCTCAAGTGGACACCCACAAGAACATCTGTATGTGCTCTCATTTGTGTGACAAACTGTGTCGCTTTTTCCTGACAACCACTCAATGGTGTCAAAAAGCTGCGGACCGTATCTCCATGCCGTAGGAACCATTCTTCTGGTGAATAAAAATGAAGTCCCTGTGTGAACAAGATATTCCAAGATTCATGAAATAAGTCATTCCAAAGTGAATCAGTTTGAATAAATTTAGAACTTTGAGCTTTCGCCACTCTTATTCCAGAATTTTTTGAAATCGCTAAGGGCTTGGCCAATTTATAAGCTGAGCGATTTAACCAGTAAATCCACTCTCTAGAAGCCAAAGAAGGGGAAATAGCATCTTTATCGCTGGGAAATTTCCCCCATCTCTGATCAGTAGTCCCTTGAAAAAAAACCGAATATTCAGCGAATGCTGGATTGAATATTCTCACTTCTTTCTCTAGCGCAAAAGCCAGCCAGTGTGCATAAAGTTGAAGCCGGTTACCAAGTCGACCTGTTTTTTTGCTAATGATGATAGTTTTTTGCAAAAGTTTAGTGCTGGTTGAGTGTTCAGAAAAAGAGCATTTCACTAATCCTGACCGTTGGCTGAGATACTGGTATTAGGTGTATTGCCCAACCAATTTTTCTGAATTTTTTAGCCCGTTGTTGGAGAGAATATAACAATTGTGTAAAGCACCTTGCTGAATCAATGGGATTTGAGCCTTAGTTGCTTCAGATACTGGAGGATTCATTGGACACTGGGCCAAATTGGTAGGAAAGTGGGTTCCTAACCAAAACCTGTACTTTAACCTAAGAATTTAGATTCTCTTCCTGCTCAACTTGGTTGAAAAATACATGAACTTGGCGCGATTCCAAATCTTACTGAAGTGTTTCTGTAATTCTAGGATGATGGGCAGAAATTAATTGGAGGACTTTTGTCATCTTGACTGCAGGTAAAAAATTGATTGGTTGGAACGGTAAATTATGTGTCTGATTGAGCAAATCACGGTCATTGTAAAAGTAATGCAGTAATCGGTGGAAATAGATTGCCTGAGAAATTCCAGTAGATTCATCACATATGGAGATTCTCTAAATGTGATCATCAATCCAGTTTAAGAAGCAATGAAAAAATCTAGGGTCAACGTGCTACAGCCAGCACTTAGATCCAAGAGGGTGATCTTAGTGGGAAGTTGATGTAATTATGCTATGAACCATGCCAATACATCACATTCAGATCTGCCATTTAGGGAGCTGTCCAATCCCCTAAAAGAAATTGCAAATTTGGATGAAAGGTGGGTATTGGCAGGTTTGTCAATCGGCCAGAACGATCTTGTAAAAATTCTCCCAACCCCGGATTGTTATTTTTCAACCCCAATTATTTGTGATGGTTTGCTCCACCAAAGTCTAAATCAGCAACGATTACTTGATGACCCAATTTTGCAAGGGGGAAACATAGATTTGCTGTGATTAACATCTTGCCGACACCACTTTTGCCACTAGAAATCGGGATAATTAGTTTCACAATTCCTGTTCTCTGGAAAAAATTACTGCTTGCTGCAATGATATAGAGCTTACATTCGAGAACCCATCTACCTAACAGGTCACATGAACACAACTCCAGCCAATCAGAAAACCGCCACAATTATTCCGATTGCGGGGGGCAAAGGAGGAGTGGGCAAAAGCCTGATTGCTGCAAATCTGGCTATTGTTCTGGCAAGACTGGGTCACAAGACAATCGGGATTGACTTGGATCTTGGTGCAGCTAATCTTCACAGTTGCCTCGGACTCAGTGGAGGCACTCCCCCTGGGCTAGCACGTTTCTTACGCTCAACGGACCAAGCCTCACTAGAATCATACCTAGCTCGTACTCCGCACCGCAATCTGCATCTGCTGGCTGGAGATGAAGGAAACCCCTTCTTGGCACAACTGAACGTGGCTCAGCAGCGAAGGTTGGTACAACAGATCCGGGCACTCCCCGCAGAATTTGTAATTCTGGATCTAGGGGCGGGCAGTTCATTTAGTACTTTGGATTTCTTTCGAATTTCTCAAAAAGGCTTGCTGGTCACCACCCCAGAAATCACTTCTCTTCAAAACTTAATGAACTTTCTGAAAAATTTGGCTTTCCGCGTGATTGAACACTCCCTACCACAAGATCGTTCAATCCACCGCAAACTACAAACTCTCTACACTTCCCCACTAGAATTTAAAAGTGACCAACCTAGTTTGCTACAAACCTTGCTCAATCCCCTAGATCCTGAGATTACAGAAAAAGTTTTGAGTAGTTGGCAACAATTCAGACCTCGCTTAGTCTTCAACCGAGGATTGGGGCCTGATGATCTCTCAATCATTCCCGAGTTAGAAAAACGCCTAAGGGACCAACTAGATTTGACCATAGAATTTATTGGCTATATCCCAGAAGACCTTGCTGTCCCCAATTCACTAAGGCAAGGTAGATCGTTGATGTCCTTTGCTTCTACCAGCAACGCAGGCCAAGATATGATCCGCCTCGCTCGAAGAGTACTTCGTCTCTGGGACCAGCCCATTCCCGACAGTGCCCGTCAACTGCAACAGTATACTCATCGTCTCTACTCAGAGAGTTCTTCACAGTAATTGTCTTCAGCGGGTGAATCTCAATTCCACTCTACTGGATTGAAAGCGTGATGTGGTCGTCTCGAAAACTGGGTTCAACATAATCTGCTCTGCCGCCAGCAATCCTTTCTCAAGCAACAAATTACGAATATTGTAAACTCGCTGTTGTGCTAGCTCTTCCAAATCCCGATCCTCGATAGAAATCTCATCCAGTAGCTTCAACCGAACCTCTTCTTCACTTAGCCCCTGAGGGCTACCGTAGATTCGTTGAAACATTCGATTCAAGTATTTTTGCCGCTCATCTGAAGTAAGAGTCATCTGCGCTGGGATTGAATCTTCGACATTCAGACGAATTAGCTCTGCAATTTTCTCAAGGCGAATTTGTCGATCTAGTTCCTTCTGTCGTAAAGCAGCAATTTCTGTTTCCCTACGTAATAGCGTCACCAATTCCATTTTCAACTGGGGTCGTTGATTTAATACATCTCTCAATCGATCCAGTTTTGTTTTTTCTGCAGCTGGGATGTCTAGACTTCCTGGTCGGAAACGGATGACCTGGGTATTCTCATCCAAATCCCCATCAAATACGACATCAGCGATCAGCGTGAATGGTGCAGTAACAGCCTTACTGATCAGAGTAGCAAAAACCGTCAGTGTAGCGTCCCAGAGCCCAAATTCTGGATCCTCCAAGCTTCCGCTAACAGGCACGGAAAGATCGATGGTACCTTGAGAATCTCGAAGTAACCCAACCGCCAACTCTACTGGGAGATCCAGCGTGTCAGGTCCAGGGGTCTCAGGACCTAGCACCAGTCTTTGAATGAGAAGATTATTCTCAACGTCAATTTCATCTCCAGCCGTTTTGTAATCAACAGATAAATCGACACTTCCTCTGTCAAACCGATAGCCAAGATAACGCTCTACGTATGGATTCGCCCATAGAAGGTCGAAATCTTGTGAATAAAGCTTGCCATTGACGCCCCATGAATCCCTGTGCCAATCAAAGGCAAGCTTCGCTTCGAGCGGAGCTACTCCCTCCCAACGCCCTTTTAAATCTAATTCCAAAGGAACATTTAAGCCCAGAATGTTTTGGATATCACCTTTGATTCTTTGTAGTGTAACAAGTACCGGATTGTTGTTAATTCTATCATTCCAACTCAGAGTGCCTCCCTCCAGAGACAGTCTTTTTAGGAAAACTGGGCCAGGGTCCAAATTATGGTCTTCATCATCATCCTCAACCCCAAAAAGGACCATCCATTCCAACTCTCCATCAGTTTGCCTCCGGATTGGCAATTCAAAATCTGCCAATCGCATCGATCCTAGATCCAAGACAAAAGGATCAAACTCTAGCCGTCCATTATTTGTTTCAAACACAGTCCACTGGCCCATAAATTGACCTGTTTCCTTGGCAATCAACTTTGCATCTCGAATGCGAGCAAGACCGTCAAAACGTAACCACTCCCCTACAGAATCAAACTTGAAGTAAAATCGCCCCTGAAGGGTCCCGAGAGCCTGCTCAGCCTTCAGTGGCACATATTCGATCCAGTAGGGTTGCCAAGTTAGTAGATCAAAATCCACAAGATCAACATCAAGACTCAGATCCTTGTCAAAGCGAATGGAACCGTTTATAGACCCTTGTCCCGTCTGATCCAGATTTCCCTTTAGAGTAAAATTTTCTACCCACTGCCGATCAGTATTCAGGTTTTTGAGCTGCAGGGATCCGTTGCCAATCACCAATGGTGGAGTTGGAGTCGCTAGATCTTGCCAACTTAAGCGATCTAAGGTTGCCTCCAGTACAGCCAGATCCACTTGCCATGGCTGCTCATCACTAAAGTCAGTTGTTCGATCTTGTTTGTTTGAAGTTGGTAGCCATCGTTCCCAATTAAATTTACCATCAGGTAACAAGGCTAGTTCGATCCAGCTTTTTTCCAAAGAAATGCTTTCGACAAAAAATTCCTTTTTGATCCAATCAAGATCTAATTCCACAGCCACTGCTTTGGGTAGCCGGAGTTCCGGCTGTACTGCATCCGTAGGGGTCAATTGAAATTGCTGCATATCCAGTTTCTCCAACTTCACCCTATGCTTAGCCCATGATAAATCTAGTCCCAGTGCGTTCAACTGTTCCAAATTCACAATTGGTGATTTCAAGGAATCCCCAATGATATTCAAATTTTGGAGTTGAAGTGCTCCAAGATTGAAGCGCTGGTCCTGAACTGCTAACGAAAGGCCTCCACTGGCCAGGCCCCCCATGGTTAGATTAGGAAAAGGAGAGTTTGCCTGTTTGAGAGATAATTGACGTAGGTTCAGAGACTCGAGTTCAAACCATTGCTTTGGCCACTCGACGACCGCTCCGCTTACAGAAAGCTCAGCGAATTTGAGGTCTGGTAACGCATCCTGGGCTTCAACAAGTTCTAGATCCCAAAGATGCAGTTTCCCCCCGTCCACTCGCAACCGGAAAGGACTCCAATTGAGTTGCAATTGCACGGCGGTATTCATGCGACCAGAGTTGAGACGCCAGGGCAGTTGATCACGATAGTAAGATTCCCAAGGAAGTAGTTTTACATTCGCCTTGAGTGCACCTCTCCAAGTTTGCTCACCCCAGCTTGCAATACCATCAAGTGAAAATTCTTCCTGTTCAAGGGTAGTCAACTTGAGCCGAGTTCGACTTTCTCCTGTCAGTGGCCACCTAAAATCGTTCATCTCCAGCACAGGAATCTGCAGCTTTTTTTTGATATTTTCCCTGTTTTCTCGCTGATGAATCAAGTTCAGAGCCCCGCTGTCAACCCGCAGTTGATTGAGTTGGACTTGCCATGCTGTATTCTGATCACTGGCCTCACGATTCTTTGGAGCTAATGAGGGAACCAGCTGATTCCAATTAGTGGTCCAGTCCACATGAAGAGATAATAGAAATTGGGGTTGTCTTATGGAGAGAGATCCTATCGAAACTTGTTTTCCAGGCAGATTCAATTCTTCACTGTTTAAATCTAAGCTAGCAAGTTGTAGCCATGTTTCTTGGTCTCGCTTCAGCTGAAAATCTTCTAACTGCAGTGAGGTTTTCCTCAGTCTGGGAAGTTGAATCCCCAGATCCCACTCAAAATCTGTTTTCAGATCTAAATGCCCCTTTACTTCAACTGGTATTACGTCTCCAAGAAAAGGTGTTAGTTCAGCGAGTTCGAATTCCTTCAGATCCAATTGTCCCTGACTACGGAGAGTACTAGGATTGAAAAACCCACCGAACGAAAGACTGGGGCCACCTTCTCGAGCTAACTGCAGACTAAGAGCGGTTTTTCTGGATGAAACAGGCAGCGTAAACCCTCCGACTGAAAATTGATCCAGATGCCATTCCTGGGAATTTGCTGGCTGGCTCTTTTGATCGATAAAGTGGAGTTTTCCTTTTAAGATACTGAGCCCTCCCAACTCCACTGACAATTGCTCAACATCCGAACTTTTCTCAACAGTATTTCCAGATTTTGTTTGAAGAATCTGGTCCCAGAAGAAAGCCCCATTCTCGGTACGTGTCAACCAGACTTCGAATTCACGCAATTCGATCTGTCCTAAAGCAACCTGAATACTAGGTAATACCTGAATTTTAGGGATTGGCACCTGAAGATGGCTGATTTCCAGCAACTGTTGAGAAGCTTCACCAGGAAGAATATTTTGAATGCTGAGCCTTTGAAGTTGCATAGTTCCACTGAGTGCAACCTGCTCATAGGGTTCAGACTGAAATCCCAGTTTGAGATCTGCGTCAACCAACCCATCTTGAAGCTGCAGCGCCCACTCTTTTGGTAGATACTGCTGAAAATCCGGCAGGTAAAGATTCTTCAGTTGAACGT
The DNA here is from genome assembly GCA_000224765.2 of SAR324 cluster bacterium JCVI-SC AAA005. GTDB lineage: Bacteria > SAR324 > SAR324 > SAR324 > NAC60-12 > JCVI-SCAAA005. Next base: position 71,342 of record AGAU01000068.1, read on the forward strand.
CGAGACGAACTGTCTCTGAGGGAGCAATTTTGAATTCCCGCGCAACCACCCTCAGGCTAGTTTCGCCTAGCTGAGCAACTAGAGTGGCTGGACCAAAAGCCTGGGCAGGTTGAAGCTGGAATGATGATATTGCTGGGAGGCGAAAATTCAGTCCAGAGATATTATAGGTTTGATTGTGAGGCACATCCTTAAACAGTAGATTTCCCTGACTAACTACGATTGCCCTAATTTCAAAAGGAAAGTTAGCTGCCTCTTGGACGGATGTTTTTCGATCTGTTTGAGCAGTTAAAATTTGCTCAATCAGATCGGAGAAATTGAGGCGTTGTTTCCCAAGATGGGAGACACGGATGTATGGAGAAATTAACTCGGCCTCTTCAACAACCAAAGCCCATTGCCAGAAGCTATACCAACTCAGATCAATCCCAATTTCGTCAAGAGAAACAAAAGTTTCTGAACCATCAGCCTCACGGATTTCCAAACCCTGCAGGATCAACTTGAGGGAAAGCGGCTCCACTCGCACCTGTGCCAGTTGGACTGGACGCCCCAACTGCTTCTCAAGTGCTCTTGGCAACTGTTCCTGTAACCAGCCAGGCCCTCCAAAATAAAGGATAGTCAATCCAGCCAGGCCTAGCAGGTTCAGAATAAAGACTACCCAAAGAATCCTTTGCACCCAACGCAAGGTCTATTCTCTAGTGATTCAGTTCGCTAAAATATTGGGAAAAACCCAGACTGGCAGGAGGGATCTGCCGAGGAAAAAAACTCAGAGAGGGGTGTGCTGGAAATGTTCCAAGCGATCTTGGTAGTAGCGGAGACCCATGTGATCCACATTACGGATGTCAGATTTAGCTCGTTGCAAGGCAGTCTTGGCTGTGTCTGCTGCTTCCTGCCAGCGTCCCTGAAGAGCATAGCTTTCTGCAAGGGTATCCAAAATATAGGCAGCTGGTTCCAATGCCACTGCACGCTCTGCAAGAGCTACACTCTCCTGCACTTTCAGAGGCTGTGCGGCAAAGTGTTGGGTTAGAAGCCAAGCCAAGTTGTTGAGTGCCCTTGGATTTTCAGGCTCCCAAACCAACACTTGTCGATAGAGTTCTTCAGCGCGTTCAAACTTTGATTTTTCGTAGAATGTATTGGCAGCCTGTATCAACAACCCCACGTCCGCTGGCGTTGTTTCCGAAACAATGTTTTCCAATCGCCAAAAAATCAGGTTCTCTTTGGCATGTTGAGAAGTACTATAAACATTTGCAGAGAGTAATAAACCGAAGAGTAACAGACAGCCACCTTGGATCGTTCTCACTCTTTGATCATGCAGTGCAACTTTTTCCGGTTGTTCTTCACAGAGTTTTAGAAATTCCAATCGCTGCTGAATCCCATAGTGATGCCAGTTGTCTTGATGCAGCGCAATTCGGTTCAGGTGCCCAACTTTTTTCAGAGCTGCAGCGAACGGCTCCCAACCACATCTCAAAAATGCATTACAGTCCGCTTGCCTTTCAAAATTTCTGCTTAGAAACCCGATTCCTCCACGGAGAAATAAGGCCAGTAGCCCTACTAACAAAAATCCCTGTAACCAATCTGGCGTTGTAAAGCCTGTAATCCACTGGGTAAACTCCACCCCAACCAGAATCAGAAAAAGCAATTCTACAAAGCCAAGGAAAGCAAGTGCATAGAAGAATAGATGCCAGCGTCGGAGATGTCCCGCTTCATGCGCTACCACTGCGCGTAATTCCTGTGAATTCAGATGGTCCAGCAGTTGCGGACTGACCAGCAGAAAGCGAGCCCATGGCAGAATTCCAATTACTCCAGCTGTCGCTGTTTGAGTGATGTGTCCTGGCCAACAAAACACACATTGAACAGAAGTATGGTTGGCTTTCAGTTCAGTGATGATCTCATCTCTAACTTCTGAGGGCACAGGTTGTACCCCCCAACTCAGTACTACAAACCAGGGTGCAGTTCCCAACAAAATTAACACACTCAATCCTAACTCAATCAGCACTTGGTTACTGACTGCTGTATTAGGAATGGTATTCTCAAGCAGAAGAGTGAGACCTAAGTGAAGACCTGTAATCAAAATCAAAGGAAGTTGTAGTCGTAGAGTCTGGATCGTCTTGAGCCACTTTTGACCATCTCGCCCCCAGGGATGAGCCGCTAGACTATCGGCAATCCAGAAGACTAGTACCAAAAGGGAAACAACTGTGGCTTGATCCATCCGCAGACTTTCCCAGTATGAAGCTAGTTCAACAGGCAATCGGGTGGCCCAATTCAAACCAGCCCAAAGACCGGCAACTGCCCATCTTGGTAAAGCATGGACCCAAATGCTTTTGGATTGAGACTGCCACTGTCCAAGCAACAGACTGCTGATCAGGAGCAGGATCAAGGTTTCGATTGGTTCAAGGGGGATTAAGGCTTCTTCGGGTAGCATCGGTAACACCAGCAGTGACAACCCTAACGAAGCGAGAATCAATGGCAGGAAGGGCAGAAACATTTGTTTTCCTTCTGGTGAAATCCCATCAAATAAATTGGAAATGTAGAAAGCTTGGGTTAGCTTAGGTCCTTTCTCTCAACTCTTGCCTAGGACGCTGAGCATGGAATATTCGGCCAATGTACATGAGATCGAGCACGAAGGGAAACGCATCGTGCTGGTTGGAACCGCCCACATCTCAATGGAGAGCGTGGAAGAAGTCAGTCGGGTCATCGAACAAGAACAACCCGATGCGGTGTGCATTGAACTTTGTGCTGCTCGGTACGAAGCACTCCGCTATGGAGATCGCTGGAAGGAAATGGATCTCTTCAAGGTTATTCGCCAAGGCAAAGCCATGCTGTTATTGGCAAATCTCCTGATGTCGGCATTCCAGCGACGCCTTGGTACTCAATTAGGAGTAGAACCTGGTGCTGAAATGGTCGAAGCTGCCCGAGTCGCTGAGGATCTTGAAGCAAAAATCGTTTTAGCAGATCGAGATGTTCGAGTAACCCTTCAAAGAACATGGCGTAGACTGTCTTTCTGGCGAAAGTGGAAACTAAGTGGGCAGCTGATGGGCAGCATGTTTGTCGACGATCCAATTCAGAAAGAAGATATTGAACGCATGAAGCAAAGTGACGTGCTGACAGATGCTCTCGAAACTTTGGCTTCACAAGCTCCGGAAATGAAGGAAACCTTGATTGATGAGCGTGACCAGTATTTGGCTGAAAAAATTAGACAAACCGACAGTCCCAAGATTGTCGCAGTGGTTGGAGCTGGACATGTCCCCGGAATAAAGCGTGAACTTGGTCAAGAGCATGATCTCAATGAGTTGGAACGAGTACCTCCTCCTGGATCACTCGGGACAGTGCTCAAGTGGGGAATTCCGGCATTGATTATCAGCTTGATCATCTACGGCTTTACAATGGCAGATACAAGTGTCAGCTGGGAAATGCTCGAACGCTGGTTTTGGATCAATGGCAGTCTGGCTGCTCTTGGTTCCGCCCTGGCGCTTGCCCATCCACTGACTATTTGTTCTGCCTTCATTGCTGCCCCGTTTACTTCTCTGAATCCTGCTGTAGCTGCTGGCTGGGTCGCTGGCCTTGTAGAAGTTCTCATCCGACGACCACAGGTTCGAGATTTTGAAGGCTTGATGACAGATGTTCAGGAATTCAAGGGGTTTTGGCGTAACAAGATCACTCGTGTACTCCTGGTAGTCGTTTTTGCAAACTTAGGCAGTACAATTGGTACGATCACCGGTGGCTTTGCCATTGCTTCGTTACTCTGACATCCTGCCTTCACAGTTCTTCAAGATGTTCCTTCAACCAAGAAGCTTTATTGCGGATGGCCACTTGCTCTGCTGAGTCCATTTTGTCCCAAGTCCGATAGACCATACCGATGCGTGGATTGCGAATCAGCTTTTCACGATGTCGGTCATGGAAGTCCCAATACAAACTGTTAAAGGGACAAGCCAACATGCCGTGTCTGGATTTCGCATCGTACGAACACTCCTCGCAATAGTGTCCCATTTTCCTCAGATAGTTGGCAGAAGATACATACGGTTTCGTTGCCAGCAAGCCCCCATCGGCAAATTGACTCATTCCACGAGTATTTGGCAACTCAACCCACTCAATCGCATCGATATAAATTCCCAAATACCATCTATCCACCTCAGCAGGAGCAATTCCCGCCAACAACGCAAAATTACCCGTTACCATCAATCGTTGAATATGATGAGCATAAGCATACTGTAGAGACTGCTCTATAGAATGTGATAAGCAGCGCATTCTGGTTTTGGCGTTCCAGAACCAAGATGGTAGGGGGAGTTTATGTCCGAGCGCATTACTCTCCAAGTAAGCAGGCATCTCTGCCCAGTAGATTCCTCTGATATATTCACGCCAGCCAAGGATTTGCCGAACAAAGCCCTCTGCTTGAGCCAGGCTGATTTGGTCTGGACGGTCCTCCCATTCTTGAACCACTCGATTCAGCACTTCTCTTGGATGCAGAATCTTCGCATTCAAAGCAAAAGAAATCCTGGAATGAAAAAGGAAAGGGTCTGCCTCAGACATTGAATCTTGATAACTTCCAAAATGAGGCAGTCCATGCTTGCAAAAATGCTCGAGTAGTTGAAGACTCTGCACCCGATTAATAGGCCACTCAAGTTGATTGTTGTAGATCGAACCGATTGTCTGCACACCTGCTTTCCGGACCATCTCTAAAAGTTCATCAACCTGATTTGCCAACTTCAATCTTGGTGGAAGAGGGACTTGTCCATAATACTTTTGTCGATTCTCTGAATCAAAATTCCACTTGCCACCTGATGGTTTTGAGCCCTCCATTAGTAGCCCTGTTTGCTTGCGCAAATTACGATAGAAAGACTCCAGCAAGTATTGTTTTTTGCCGACAAAGAAATCTTTGACCGCTCCTCGCTCACAAAGAAAATGCTCTGTATCCACTCTTCTGGAGGACACCTTGAATTGACTACTCAACTCCATAAACAATTGATCCAGACGATACTCATCAGGTAACTGATAAGCCCAGGCAGCCTCAGGATTCTCCTCCAGAACCCACATTAAGTTTTTATCAAAAGACTGCTTGTTTCTTGGGTCATCTAGTCCAAGATACAAAATTTGGTGGCCCTTTGCTGAAAGATCAGCTGCAAACGCTCTCATCGCTGCGAAGAAAGCAACGACTTTCTGAATGTGATGTGAGACGTAATCGGTTTCGGAGCGTACCTCCATCATCAGGTACAAAACTTCTGGGTTCACTTTGTCAAACCAGCTATGCCCACCATACAATTGATCCCCAAGAATGAGTCGAACCTCCTTAATCATCATTTAGTAGTACCTCTAATAAATTTCTCATAAATTTTTTTGAGTATTTTTTGCAATTTTAATTGCAATTAAAAGAGTTAGACGTTAAATTTATATCTAAATGCAGTAACGTATTTTTATGAACTTCTCAACTCAGGAGAAATAATGTTTACAGAATTTAACAGCATCGCTAAAGAAGTTTATAATAACATGTACAATCACAGTATGAAAAGTGTTGCGCTGATGGAAGATTCTCAGAAACAATTTATTGCCTTGAGCTTCAAAGCGGTAGCTGGCGTGGAGGGCTTAAGTTCTTTCGTACAGCCAATGCAAGAAGCTCAGACACAAATGCTGGACATGAGCTACTCTGCAATGCGCGCTGCTTCTTCTCAAATGAAGGCGATGACAGACGAAGCTGTCAACAACTTTGAAAACACCGTGGGTTCCGCAATGCCAAAAGCCAACTGATTGGCGCATTTCGACTGACCTCGCAAAAAGCGCAGTGGTTTGCAACAGAATTTGCTGCGCTTTACTGTTTTTTGCCTCACTTGCTTGCATCCTCATTCAAGCCTAGCTACATTCAGCTACAACACTTCTTTTCTGAACACGAAGCGTCCACTGCACTCGATTCATGCAATTATCAGCTGAACTTACCAAACTGGCCAACGCTGTTCACCAGTATGGTGGTCAAACAATCATTGTTGGGGGGAGCGTCAGGGACTATTTGCTAGGACAACTGCATCCAAAAGATTTGGATTTGGAGGTCTACGGTCTTGAAGCCAATGAACTGGAGAAGGTGTTGTCCCAATTCGGCAAGGTACTTCGAGTTGGCAAAAGCTTTGGGGTACTTAAGCTGATCACACAACGTGCGGAATATGATGTCAGCCTTCCTAGGCGTGAAAGTAAGATTGGTAGAGGACACAGGGGATTTTTGGTTGATGCTGATCCCCGAATGACTTTCGAAGAGGCTTCTGCACGCAGAGACTTTACTGTCAATAGCATCGGCTTCGACCCAATTCAAAAACTATGGTTGGATCCCCACCATGGTCAGGAAGATTTGAAAAAGGGGATTCTACGCCATGTTGGACCCGCATTCGCTGAGGACCCCTTGAGAGTGCTAAGAGGAGCCCAGTTCGCAGCTCGTTTGAAATTTCAATTGGCTCCAGAGACTCTTGAACTATGCCAGACTCTAGATTTAAATGAATTGTCTCGCGAACGGTTGCTGGGCGAATTCAATAAACTACTATTGCGTGCAGAACGACCGTCCATTGGCCTGGCAATCCTTCGGGAGACCAAAGCCTTGCGTTTCTTTCCAGAGTTGGAAGCCCTGATTGATGTGCCTCAAGATCCGACCTGGCATCCTGAAGGATGTGTCTGGACTCACACGCTGATGGTAGTGGATGAGGCTGCCAAACTGCGTGTTGGTGAGGAAAAAGCGGATCTCATTTTGATGTTTGGAGCCCTCTGTCATGACTTCGGCAAACCTGAGACCACGATTTGGAAAGATGGGCACTGGCGTAGCCCCGCACATGATGTTCTGGGAATGAAGCCTACTGAAAAATTTTTAAGGAGGTTAACAGATGAAACCTCTCTCATTGAAAAAGTGACAGTTTTAGTAAGGGAGCATCTCCGTCCATCTATGCTCTACAACGACCGTGAAAAAGTCACTCCCGGTGCAATTCGAAGACTGGCATTACGCGTATCTATTCCAGAACTTTTGCTGGTAGCGGAAGCTGATCATTTTGGCAGGACTACCGAAGATGCGTTACGCCGCGAATTTCCAGCCCGAAAATGGCTCCTTGATCAGGCATCCCAGCTTGATGTGCACGATGAGAAACCCAAACCCTTTTTACAGGGTCGGCATCTTCTACAATTAGGGATGCAACCGGGCCCGCAAATAGGGAAAGTTCTCGAAGAAGCCTTTGCGCTGCAGCTAGACGGAGCCATCATTAATTTGGAAGAAGCCAAAACTTGGGCCAATCAACGCCTTAATTCCTGATTCGGCAACTGCAACCGTTTGATTTGTGGGGGGGACCGCTTGCGACACTGCCAGAACCAAATCAGACAGCGCAGAGCAATACCAGCAGCAATTGGATAGGCGTACCAAGGTGCATCACTGAGATAGGCTTGCCAGGTCCACCAGATTGTTCTAATCAAAATGAGCACAGGGAAACAGACAGACCAATGCATCACCAGCCATGCTGAGTGTTCAATGGGAATTCATAGGAATGGAAAACGAGACTTTCCCCTCAACCCCTTGGAAAGAAAAACTAGAGTATTCAGAACACAACTATAATCGCCAAAAGAATCATCAGGTTCTAAAGAAAAAATTGATGAATTGAATTCTAAAACAGATGAGCACAGTAAGAATCTTGCCATAAAGGAGCCAGATGCCACTCTATGAATATACTTGTGCAGAATGTGGGGAACAGTACGAGATACTGCAAAAAATCAATGAGCCCAACCCAAAAAGTTGCCCGAATTGCAAACGGCCTGGACTGTACAGGGCAGTTTCCAATTTTGGCACAAAGTTACCTGGACTTGAGAGTCGTCAGGAACTACACAATCGCTTGCCCAAGCCTTTGCGCCAGACCAGTGGAACAACAGCAACTCATTCTCATGGACCAGCCTGCGGACACAGTTCTGGTTTTTCACAACGGTTGAAGCAATACGAAAAACGAATGTAAACCCCTTCTTCCAAATAAATCATAAGTGGAAGATTCCTAGCTACTAATGTCAATTTATGGAAAGAGATGATGTCTCAGTCCTTTGCATCCCCAGAAGACCAAAATGTTAAGAGTGTTTCTTAACTAGAAACATTAATAGCTTTCCAAAATAGTTTTTCAGTTTCCATGAAAGACTATTCATCTCAGGTTTTTACTGAAATTTAAACCCATTAAAGACTATTCTTCTTCCAGTTCAGTCTATAAAAATCCATTGACAGCCATTAAATTTGTTGGCTAAATTGTTGGCTAGTATTAGCTTTGTTTCTGAACATGAATCGTTCGGACACCACTGAACACTTCCAACAGGTTCCAACACTATGTCTCGTCAATTGGATCCCACCAAACGCAAACTCACTGACGTCCTCTGTAGAAGTTCTAAACCAAGACCAGATGAAAATGGTGGACTCAAAGCCGTCAAACACTCCGATGGCTGCGGACTGAACCTAGAGGTCCGTCATGATGGCAAGTTCTGGTTCTACGCTTTCCGTCTTAATGGCAAACAACTGAAACTCAGCTTGGGAAGCTATCCAACGGTTCGGCTCTCTGATGCCAGAGAGATGCACGAAAAAGCCTGGCTGATGGTTCAGAAGGGAGAAGATCCCCGAGAGGGAACAATCACTCGATTGCAGTTGAAGAGGTCAAAGGATCAGGACAAAGCCTTGAAGCTTGAACAGAAGGCTAAAGAGGAAGCGAAGAGTCGTCAGACTTTTCATGTAATTGCCAATCAGTGGTTGGTCAAAAAAGAACCAACCTGGGCCTACTCAACTTTTCGAAGTAGACGATCTGTCCTACAAAATGATGTGTTTCCTGTTATTGGGAATCGGCAAATTTACGAACTGAAGAATGCAGATATTTTTGAAGTTCTTGACCGAATTTCTGAGAGAGAGTCACCAGCAATTACGGATCTTTGTCGAAGGGTTTTGCAGGAAATTTTCAATTACGCTCGTTCCCATGAACTCTGTGAAAATAACCCTGCGGAAGCGATCAAGTACTCACCCGAAGTCAAATCTCATAGGAGTCAGCACCGGAATTTTCTAGAGTTCCATGAAATGGGTGACTTCCTGCGAATACTCAAAAACTCACAATCTACAGAAGTTATTCAATCCAAACTGGCACTAGAGTTTCTGATCCTCACAGCTGTCCGATCTGCTAACGCACGTAAAGCGAGATGGGAACATTTCAGAGATCTCGATGGACAGAAACCAACTTGGCTGATTCCGGCTGAGTTCATGAAAGAGTCTAGAGAGCATCTTGTTCCCCTTAGTCATCAAGCAGTATCGATCCTGAAGCGTATCAAGTCTTACAATTGGAGTGACGAGTGGTTGTTTCCAGGGAACAGAGGCAATGGACTTGGTGTAGGAGCCTTCAAGAACCCAATGGCTAAGATGGGTTACCCATCCGAGAAAGTACATCCCCATGGATTGCGTTCCACCTTTAGTACTTATGCAAATGAGTCCGGTCTGTGGAACCGTGATGCCATTGAATTGGTACTAGCCCATTCTGAGAAAAATGAGGTTCGTGCTGCTTACAACCGGGCTCAGTATCTGGAGGAGAGGAGACAGATTCTTCAGTGGTGGGCAGATGAATTGGAAGAGGCCGAATCAAGTTACCCCATTGAATCAAAAATAAAACTGAAGGTAGGTGCTCATGAGCTCTGAAGATCTGCAGCAAGGGAAGAAAAGAGAGCGGGTTTCGCTTGATAAATTATCTGGAGATGAAGTGGTGGAATTTTTTTTTAAATTCTTTTGATCACTGGGTAAGTGATTATGCGATGCATATAAAAGTTGGGATTAATCCGGGAGAATCGGGAAACCTTGAGTTGGAAAAGTCCAGATTCCATCAGAAAAGTAGAGATTGTAAAGGGATTGTTTTGAGGACATGGCAAAATATTATCAACCTAGCCACCAGCAGTGATAAAAGTTTTGAGAAAGTCCATGCAAAGTTTGATGAGTTGTGCAGTTTGCACAATTTTCTAGAACCATGTCTAAGAGGAGAATTTGGGGATAGTTACGGTCTCCAGGCAAAAGCCCATTCTGATGAATTGATTCCAAAGCTTCAGACAAAGACAGAACTGGGAAAAATTAGGAAAGTTTTTAGGGAATTGGTCCACCAAGGCTGGATTGCAGAGGGCGCAGAAATCTTAGTCGAGAAAAGAATCGCCAACTTCTTAATACGTGACCCGGTCCCTGTAGGGGTGAAGCAATTCAACTGGCTGGAAAGCCTAAATATCCTTAAAATCCTTACATCAAGATTAGACCTTCCAAAGAGAGATATTGAGAAGCACTTTCTCAATAAAGGATACACATTGAACCCCAGAAGCCTCCACAGTGGTGGTAACCCTAAAGACGAGATCCATTCAAAAATGGTCAATGAAATATTAAACCGGGCCGGTTTCTAGATTGCGCAAATCAATGCGCTTTTAAGCGCAATATCTTTCGCAATGCAGATGCTCTGAAAGTCAGTCAAGATTCACATGTCTCAAGAGGCATACTTGAATCCCACTAAATCCAAAGGAGTATTATGGATAGATTACTGACTCTGAGTGATGTAGAGCATTGCACAGGTTTTCGCAAAAGTTCCCTGTACGCTTTCATTTCCAATAAAAAATTCCCTCCTCCCATCAAAATCGGTCGTAGCAGTCGCTGGCTCTCTTCCGAAGTCCAGAACTGGATCTACAAACTCGCCAAACAGAACCAACAGATAGAGCGGAGCCAGAAAGCCTCTGTTGAAGTTTGTTGACTGACCAATACTTCTAAACACCAATCATAAACTAAGGCTTATTTATGTCTGATAAAGCCCAAGCCGACCTGGTTCCAGCCGAATCAGCCCAACAACTAACCGAAGGGCCAGAAGAATTCGATCTCGATGCGATTCGACTTTCCCAAAACTTCGGCGAGTCAAGCGGCATCAAAAAGCTGCTGACAACAGTGCCAGTTAGAAAGCCAAACCGTACCCAGTTCTTTAGGACCCATCGAGATCATCGTCTTGATGTAATGCTTTTGAAGTATGGGGAGACCGATGATCTCTACATTGTTATGCCCCAACTCCGAGCCAAAGTGGAACACTTAGCCAAGCCGTACCGCTTGGTGCTCACAGTCGATCGAGGTGGAACCGTTTTCATTTGGCCACTGGCAATTCCAGATGAAGAACGTCCTCTGGATTGGCATTCATCTGCAATGGAAGCAGACGCGTTTGCCAGGGAAAGCTGGGTCCGTATCCAGTCAAACAGGTCACTTGGCGCTTACGAGATTTGCGAGGCGCAGGGACAACTTTCTGAACCGACCTGGCCGGAAGAAAACTGGCCAGAGTTAGTAAAAGTAGCATTCCGAAGAAAAATAATTGATGCCTCAGATCATGTCGTCTTGCGGAAACTCAGGGGAGAGTTGTGATTGCTGAACTCCGCAGACGGTTTGAACAGGCTTGGTGTGTCGATTTTTAATTTCGGGAAGTTGGCAGCAATCCGCCTGAAGTACATTGTTTGGTCGCCCGAGAGCTTTTCAGTGGGCGGCTGATCCGGAGTTGGCTCTCTGAATGCCAGTCTGTTCCCTGCTCGATTCCCTTGGCCAAAAGCTCGGTTTATATCGCTTACTTCTCTACAGCAGAATTGAAGTGCCATCTGTCTCTAAGGTGGCCACTGCCAAAGAATATTGTAGACCTCTTTGTTGAATTCAGGTGCCTAACGAATGGGTTATCACTACCCACAGGAAGAAATCTGTTGGGAGCCCTCACCCACTTTGGCCTCACTGGGATCTCATACCTGGAAAAGGAAGCAATGCGCGAATTAGCAGTGCGAGGTAGTCCTTTTTCAACTGCTGACTCCAAAGCTCTAATTGACTACTGCCAAACTGATGTCGATGCCCTAGAAGCGCTGTTGAAGCCAATGTGTGAGCACCTTAGCCTAGGCCAGGCACTGCTACGGGGTCGGTACATGAAGGCTGTCGCAAGCATGGAGCACTATGGTATCCCAATTGATGCAGAGAAGCTGTCGCAACTGCAGTCCAACTGGGAGCCTCTCAAGGAAAGGCTTATTCAGCAAGTAGATAGGCACTACGGTGTTTTCGAGGATTTTGTCTTCAAGCGAGAGCGCTTTGCTCACTACTTGGCAAAACAAAAGATACCCTGGCCAACTGGATCTCAAAGATGAAACTTTCAGGCAACAAGCGCGCGCATATCCCAAGCTGTCGCCCCTGAAGGAATTGCGACGAACACTAGGCCGGCTTAGGTTGCATCAGTTAGAGCTAGGCTCAGATAACCGATCAAGGGTGAATCTCAGCCCTTTCCGCAGTAAGACAGGACGCAATCAACCGGGTACAAGCCGCTATATTTTTAGAAACGCGAAATGGTTGAGGGGTTTGATTAAGCCCCCAGAGGGCCAAGCCGTTGCCTACATCGACTGGAAACAACAAGAATTTGGGATTGCTGCAGCTCTCTCTAAAGACCCTGCAATGCTTGCAGCGTATTCTTCAGGGGATCCCTACCTTGAATTTGCGAAGCAGGCAGGTTTAGTTCCCGAAACTGCTACGAGGCAATCCCATCCCGGAGAACGAAAGCTCTGCAAGGCAGCAGTGTTGGCGGTTCAGTACGGGATGGGCCCAGAATCCTTGGCCTCTGGGATTAACCAACCTACTCAGATGGGCCGTGAGTTACTCGCAAATCATCGACGTACTTTCCCAAATTTCTGGGAGTGGTCTGAGTCGGTTGTAGACTATGCCCTGTTGCACCGCAAACTTTGGACAGTCTTTGGTTGGGAACAGCATCTTGGTCCCGAGACAAATCCCCGAAGTCTAGCCAACTTTCCAATGCAGGCCAATGGGGCAGAAATCCTGAGGCTTGCCTGCTGTTATCTAATTGAATCGGGTATCCGGGTGTGTGCTCCGGTTCACGATGCAGTACTAATTGAAGTACCAATTAAGGAGACAGAGAAACAGGTCAACAGGGCACAACAGCTAATGGCCAGAGCGAGTCGGAATGTGCTGAGTGGTTTTGAACTGGGGACGGATGTTGAGATTTTTCAGTATCCTGAAAGTTACAGTGATGGAGAAAGCGGGCAGGCTTTTTGGGAGGTAGTGATGGCTGAATTAGTGGGACTTGGGAACGACTCTTAATCGTAAAATTACGAAGCAAGATCCGCAATATTGCGTCGTTACCTTCTCAAGTTTGCAGTCCCGGTCCAATTCTTTTTCTTTTATTACTAAAGATTAATAATGCCCTACATCAGTAATTCAGGTGTTAGAAGCACAAGCCCAACTGCAATTAGACATGATCTACCCCCTACCCAAATCGATTCTCCGCAAGCTCAACGCCACTTCTTCTTGCATAAAAGTATCTCTCTGAGTTGGGTTGAGAGACTATCCTCCTGTGGGACACTATGCTTTCAGGTTGGGATGGTAATCTGTTACTGGACAGTACTGGAGCGCTCCGCAGGCGTTAAAGCAACAGCAAAGAAATTTGCACGATTTGGGATATCAAAAGACCAAAAAACAAGGGCGCTTAAGAAGCTGAGAGCACATAGATTGATTGACTACGAGAATAGTGTGGGTAGGAACCCAACAGTAACAATCATCCTGTAAGAAATTAAATCTTGCCAGAAAGTAAAAGTAAGGCTCCTTCACAATACCCATTTTTCTAGATCGCTGGCCAGACTCCTTAGGACGTGCATCTCCCCTCTTTACAACAGGGTACGTGTTATCGTGCGGCAGGCCATGATCGACGGTATGCAAACTTTTATTGGAAAAGTTCCGATTACTGCCGAGGCTGTGGTGGGCAAGAGTTGGGCGGAGAAGTAAAAAATAACTTAGATGTTTTGTGAACCAAAGTATTTTTAAAAAATAACTTACATGACTCATTAACTAGCAAACTAATCACATTCAAAACGAGTGAAAGAATGTTCAATTACTTGTTGAGCAAAGCGGGCTGCAGCAACTGGGAGTGTTCGGCCCTTAAGCTGGCCAAAGTACAATAAGCCAGGAGGGACATCCTTTGTGGCAATTGGCCTACTGGTAACATCACCGTTTTCTTGGGGTCTCGGAAGCCCTATTTGGATTTGAAATCCTAAGACATTCTCTGCAGTTGTGTAATATCGAAGAAACTCAAAGCTATCAGATTCAACTAGGGCCTGGAATTTCAACCCAATTCGCCTGACGGCAAGCTCGAGAAGATTTCTTACCCCATAATTTTTTGTTGGAATTACAATAGGGTATTCCAAGCATTCTCGCAATCGAAGTGTTGATTGGTGAGTAAGTGGATGGTTAGCCGACATGACAGCGTGGAGAGGTTGCCGGATATTTAGCAAATTTTGAAATTCGACTAATCTAATCGGCTCAAAAACAAGAACCAAGTCCGCACTGTAATCAACCAATGCCTGCTCAGCAGCAGCACGATCCCGCAATAAAACACTGAATTCTACTCCTGGATGTTCATTGCGGTAGGTTGAAATTTGTTCAGGAAGAAAATAAGGCAAAAGAGCTTGGCTGCATGCGATTGAAACATGTCCCCGCCTCTCTCCAGATAAGTCTGCAATTTGACTCTTCACACGCTCAAAATCACTAGATTGTGTTCGAATGTGATGAACCAAAATCTCGCCTGCTGTGGTGAGCCGAACCCCCCTTGGTATACGTTCAAATATATCAAAACCGAGCTCCCTCTCAATTGCAAGAATTCGTCGATTTAAAGCTGTTGAATCAATGGCAAGAATTTCTGCAGCTTTCCGAATTGATCCAGATTTGGCTACAGCGTCAACACTCATAAGTGGGAAAAGATTATTCATTTCAGTAGTATAAATTATTGATGTAAATTTTGCACTGGCATGAAGCAAAATTAGCTGTATCCAACATAACATGAGAATGTTGTATTAACTTTTATTAATTTTACCAACTAAAAAAATGATTGAAAAATTACCGTTTTTTTTTGAGTCCTTAAGAAGTGCGTACCAGAAAGGTTTAGACCCGATCGAATTGATAGAAGAAGTTTACAGACGGATAACAAGAGTAAATGATCCCGGGATATTTATTAATTTACGTGAAAAAGAAGAGGTAAAACATGAAGCAGCTAAACTAAGTGAAAAAAAAGTTCTTAATAAACCTCTTTGGGGAATTCCGTTTGTAATAAAAGACAACATCGACGTCAGTGGAATACCAACAACAGCAGCGTGCCCGGCTTTTGCTTATACGCCTAAAAAAGATTCCTTTGTCGTTAACAAAATACTAACTGCTGGTGCCTTACTTATTGGAAAAACTAATCTTGATCAATTTGCAACTGGCTTAGTTGGAACAAGAACACCGTATACACCTCCAAAAAACACTTTTAATAAAGAAATTATACCTGGAGGATCCAGCTCAGGATCAGCTGTAGCAGTTGCTCAAGGATTGGCCTCATTTGCCTTGGGAACTGACACAGCTGGATCTGGTAGGGTACCAGCCGCTCTCAATAATATTGTTGGATTAAAACCAACATTGGGAGCATTATCCAATAGTGGCGTGGTACCAGCTTGCCGAACACTCGATACAATTTCAACATTTGCATTAACTGTTCAAGATGCCTATGAAGTTTACGAAGTTGCTGCGAGTTATGATAGAAGTGACCCGTTCTCAAAAAAGACAACTATTAATCAGTTAAATACTAAGTTACCTCACTTTAACGTCGGTGTCCCAAATCAAAATACACGTCAATTTTTCGGAGATATTCGACAAGCTAAAATGTTTGATGATTCACTGATTAGTATTGAAATGCTAGGTGGTAAAATTTATGAGTTAGACTTTGAACCTTTCTTCCAGGCTGCGGAAATGCTATATGATGGTCCGTGGATCGCTGAAAGGCATATTACGGTTGAGAAAATTATAGAAGAAAATCCAGCAGCCTTACATCCAGTAACGCGTAAAGTAATAGAAAATGCGCTTGAATTTTCTGCTGCAGATACTTTTCAGGCACAATATCGGTTACAAGAATTAACTATTCAAATTAAAGAAATACTTAATGATATAGATATGCTGTGTGTTCCATCAGTACCAAAATACTTCACTCTCGAAGATTTGAGAGCTGATCCTATCGGTTTGAACACACAATTAGGAACGTACACAAATTTTGTCAATCTACTTGATCTTTGTGCGATTACAGTACCAACCGCTATGCGGCAGGATAATTTACCAGGCAGTGTTACTTTAATAGGTAAAGCTGGTGAAGATGAACGTATTGCATCTGTTGCAGCGTCTCTGCAAAAACATGAATGTGCTCCATTAGGCGCAAAAGATTGGAAACATCCGGACTTAAATCTTAAAACCAGGATAACAGGCCCTGATGAAATTGAAATTGCAGTTGTTGGTGCCCATATGTCGGGTCTACCTCTTAACTATCAGCTTATAGATATTGAAGGTCGTTTTGTTAAAACTACAAGAACATCCGAAAACTACCATTTGTATAAACTAGTTGGAGGACCTCCATTCCGACCAGGCTTAGTTCGGAAAACAGATGGAGCTTCGATAGAAATCGAAATATGGGTCTTGCCAACGAGCAAAATTGGATTTTTGCTCAAAGCTGTTCCTAGCCCACTTG
Organism: SAR324 cluster bacterium JCVI-SC AAA005; assembly: GCA_000224765.2. Taxonomy (GTDB): domain Bacteria; phylum SAR324; class SAR324; order SAR324; family NAC60-12; genus JCVI-SCAAA005. The sequence goes on from AGAU01000068.1 coordinate 87,880, forward strand.
GACTCGGAACAATTTTTGTTGAAGACGGCTCTCAAGTTAATGGATTTGTTTGCGAGGCGGCCGCAATAGTAGACGCAGAAAACATCACCGCATACGGTGGATGGCGTAACTATTTAAATTCTAAAAAATTACCAATTGATTAAATGACAAAGGAGTCACACCATGCAACGTCGTAAATTTTTGAAAACATTGGGTGTCGCGTCTGGTGCTTCATTAATTCCGTTTCTAAGATATATGCCAGCGGAAGCTTCAGGACATAGTGATACTTTGGTTGTAGTATCCGGTAGTGGAATTAATAGTTTGGACCTTCACCGGAAGGGGACTAATAGGCCAAGTTACCAAGTGACAGTAAATATATATGATCGATTAGTACGATTTGGAGTCAAAGAACTCGAAGACGGATCTTTAGCTTACGATTCTACCAAGATTGAGCCAGAAGTAGCTAAGTCTTGGGTCGTTTCCAATGACGGTAGGTCATTAACCTTTGAAATTAACCCTGATGCTATTTTTTGGGATGGAACTCCGGTTACCGCTTACGACGTGAAATGGTCTTTTGATCGAGCAGTTAGTTTGGGAGGTTTCCCAGCTGTTCAAATGAAGGCAGGTTCAATGACTTCACCTGAACAATTTGTAGTGATTGATGAAATGACTTTCAGGGTTGACACTCCAAAATCATCTAAACTTACACTTCCTGATTTAGCAGTCCCTATACCATTCATAATAAACTCAAAAGTTGCTAAAAATTACGCAACTGATGATGATCCTTGGTCCACTGAATACCTACATAAAAATCCAGCAGGTTCAGGTGCTTTTAAAATTGTTAGATGGGATCCAGGCCAACAGTTTATTTACGAAAGAAACGATAATTGGCTACTAGGACCAAAACCAGGTGTTAAGCGTGTTATAGTTCGTGAGATCCCGTCCGCGTCTACTCGTCGTGCGCTTACGGAACGAGGTGATGCTGATTTATATATGAATGTAGCCGCCAAAGATGCTAAAGAATTTAAATCAGAAGGCAAAGTCACTGTATCCGGTGCTCCGATCGATAACTGTCTACATGTTCTTGCACTAAATCTGGACTACAAACCATATGACAACATTAAAGTACGCCAAGCAATAGCATATGCGCTCCCTTACGAAGACATTATATCGGCTGCAGCTTACGGACGTGGTAAACCAATGTTTGGTGGTAGTGAAAAGATACCGACAAATATCACATGGCCCCAACCATTCCCTTACAGTACAAATCTTGAAAAAGCAAAAGAGTTATTAGCAGAAGCTGGCCTGAAGAACGGCTTTGAAACAACTTTATCTTTTAATTTGGGTCTTGCTGATTGGCAAGAACCAACTTCGCTGCTGATTCAAGAATCGTTAGGAAAAATTGGTATTAAGGTTAAACTGAATAAAATTCCCGGTGCCAATTGGCGAACCGCAGCTCTTGTCGAAAAGCGACTACCAATGCACCTTGAAAATTTCGGAGGATGGCTAAATTATCCAGATTACTACTTCTTTTGGGCATACAAGAACGGACATTTATTCAATTCCTCAAACTATAAGAATACAAAGGTAGAGAATCTTGTAGATGATACAATGCATATGTCTACAGATGATCCCCAATATGAAACAAATGTTAAGGAAATGATTGCAATTGCTTTCGAAGATGTTCCTCGTATACCACTATATCAACCCTTTTTAGACTCAGCTATGCAGAAAAATGTCAATGGCTACGCATCCTGGTTTCACCGTCAATTAGATTGCAGGAGTATTACAAAATCATAAGTACCCAAGATATGACACCCAAACTGTTTCAAATAACAGGTCGTTTAGCACAAGCAATTCCATCTGTATTGGTTGTCATTATCTTGTCATTCATCCTTACTAGGATGCTGCCAGGGGACCCGGCTGTCTATTTTGCTGGTGATATGGCAGACAAAGAATCGATTGAGCAGATGCGTCGTTCCTTGGGGCTGGACCGGGGTTGGCTTGAGCAGTTTTATATATATATTATTAATTTGATTGAAGGTGACTGGGGCATATCTTTGACAACTGGTCAACCCGTCACGGATGAACTTCTAGCCAGACTACCTGCCTCTTTAGAATTGACTATATTCGGTTTGATCCTTTCCATTGCTGCAGCTGTTCCTCTTGGAATTGCTGCAGCAAACCACAAAGATAGTTGGATAGACCACTTTTGTAGAATTTTGGTAACTGCTGGGGTTTCTTTACCTATCTTCTTTACCGGATTATTCCTTGTCTACATATTCTACTTTCTTTTGGGGTGGGCTCCATCTCCAATAGGGCGAATAGATATTCTTGTTCTCTCCCCTCCACCTGTAACAGGCTTCTACACCATTGATAGTTTATTAGCTAACGAATCAGAAACCTTTTTTGCTTCATTGGCTCAATTGATTTTGCCTGCAGCTACTCTGGGTCTATTTGCTTTGGCTCCAATCGCACGGATGACAAGGTCAGCAATGTTAGGTGCTCTAAAAAGCGATTATGTTCGCACAGCTAGAGCCAGCGGGTTGTCTAGAAAAAAAGTCCTCCTAACTTATGCTCTCCAAAATGCCGCATTGCCAATATTTACGACATTGGGAATGGTGTTTTCTTTTCTACTAGGAGCAAACGTTCTCGTTGAAAAGGTATTTTCTTGGCCAGGAGTAGGATTATATGCAATAGAAGCTTTGATAGCATCAGATTATGCAGCTGTGCAAGGCTTTGTACTGACTATGGCTCTACTTTTCGTCTTTGTAAATCTCACGATTGATATCATTTTAACTCTGATTGATCCACGAGTAGGCTTTGATGACTAAAGTTGCATTTACGAACTGGCGTTTGAATCACTTGATCTATGTCATCAGAGAAAATCCCGTTACATTGCTAGCCTTCTCTTTATTTACACTGATTATTTTGTTGGCTCTGGTGGGCCCTTCAATCGCACCCCATGATCCGATTAAGACAAATGCAACTAATGCCCTTGAGCCCCCAAGTTTATCATATCTTTTCGGTACTGATCATTTAGGTCGTGACGTCTTTAGTAGAGTGATTGTTGCCACCAGGTTAGACTTAGGTATCGCATTTTCAGCAGTTGCAATATCCTTTTGCGTGGGGTGTGCGCTTGGCGGTGCGGCAGGCTTTTGGGGTGGATGGACTAATCGTGTAATTGGAAGAATCTCCGATGCTATCATGGCTTTTCCTTTATTTGTTCTAGCAATGGGTATCGTCGCAGCACTAGGAAATACAATTGAAAATATCATTTACGCTACAGCTATAATTAATCTACC
>AGAU01000067.1 GCA_000224765.2 SAR324 cluster bacterium JCVI-SC AAA005
CCCCCCCATTGATCTCTCGTAGCCGCAAGCGTTCAAGAGCCATTTCCGGAGATAGAAGTAAAATGAGCGTTTTGTCGGGTTTGAAAGGTTGAATCTTCTCAAGGACAATTGACTCAAGAAAGGTCAAATCTAAATTGCGTCCACCACCCTGATAGGCAACGGTAGAATCATGAAATCGATCACTAATCACCCATGTTCCTTCAGCAAGTGCAGGAACAACCTTTTCCTGCAGATGCTGAAGTCGGTCTGCCAAGTACAGTAAGAGTTCGGTTTCAGGAATCATCTCTTGATTTTCAGGATTTTGCAATACTCGTCGGATTGATTTTCCGATTCTTGTCCCTCCCGGTTCTCGGGTCAGTTCTGTGTTGATCCCCCTTGCACTCAAAAACTCACTAAGCAATTTGGCCTGAGTACTCTTTCCGCAACCGTCGATTCCCTCCAGAGTTATAAATCGAGCAGGAATCTTACTCATTGCAAAACATTCTATGTTAATTGGATTGATTACTTTGGGAGCGAAGAAAAACTGAGAATAAAACAGCGGGAACAACTAGGATTCCAGCTTTTATCCAAATCTCTTGTCCTACAAAAACACTAAGGAACAAACATGAAAAAAGGCCAATGATTGATATCCACCTTGGAAAGATTTGATCCTGCTTATTGAGCCGAAGTGCTGCCAAATTTGTGATTCCATAGTAGATAAGGACAGTCACTGCACTTAACGACCATGTCATGAGAACATCCCCCATCAAACATAGTGCAGCGATAATAATACCTGTGAAGAGAACAGCTAGTCTTGGGTTACTTTGAGCATCCAATTTAGCAAAAGCTTTTGGCAGATCATTTCTTCGTCCAAAAGCAAGATAGACTCTTGAAAGTCCAAGAATTAGATTCAGTAAAACACCGAGCATCGCGGTGATGGCACCCACCTGAACAAGTTTCTCTAGCCAAGGCTGGTCAAACGTCTGAACTACTACTTCTAGGCGAAGTGTTTGGTTTAAACCGTCTCCAAGGCCTAAAACTTCAAATTTCTGATAATTTGTCAGGGCCCAGCCCACAGAGGCGTAAAGTAGCCAAGAAGCCCCCAAAGTCGCGCAAATAGCCAATGGGATTGTTCTTCGAGGTTCTCTCACTTCTTCCCCCAAAGTAGCTATTCTACCGTAACCTGTATATGCAACGAACAATAATGCTGTGCCTTCCAGTAACTCTTCCGGAGCTAACGTGACATCAAAAAAGCTAGAATCCGCTGTAACCTCCACAAAAGCGCTAAATAGAACAAAAGAAACTAATGATAATATCGTTATCAGAACGATAGCGATATTGAACTGATTCGATCGTCTTAGACCAAGCAATACCAAGCAAGTGACCAACAGAGAAAGAACAGCACTTCCAATTCGCAAAACAAAATCATTAAGCTCCAGATTGAGTGCAGCATCCGAAAAACTCACGACTCCCAATGCAGCTGTAGCAGCGGAGGCACTTTTTGCGGTTAGAAATAACCATCCCGCAAATATGCCTACTAACGGGTGCAGGGTTCTGTAAGCATACTCATAGGTCCCACCACTGACAGGATAAGCAACTGCTAATTGAGCGCTGCTTAGTCCGTTGCAGGCCGCAAGAATTCCTGCACAAAGGAGAGTTAGCCCAATCCACTCTCCAACTTGGCCAATTACCAATCCAATACTGACAAAAGCTCCTGTCCCGAGAATCGATCCTAGACCTAGAAAAATAGCTCCCAGAATACCAATCTCACGACGCATGACACGTGTAATGCTCATGGTTGCAATCGTTTAGAGCCTGACGGTTTGGCGGGGTTCAATGTGATAAAGATGTCCGGACTCAACTTCCTCTCAGTCAAAACTTCTTTCCGTCGTTGTGCTAGTTCCAGCAAAAGTTCATTCGTGAGATTCAAGAAAGTACACCAATGCATGCCAACAGAAAATCTACTTTGAACGCCCTGATGAATTTGAACAGCTTCCTCTGGATTAACATACATGTCTTGAATAAACCATCTCGGAGCATAAACCCCAATCAGAATTGAGGAAATATAAATGCTCCCAAAGCGTTCACTAATAGCTTTAAAATCTCGAGGATAAACTGTGTTGGCAGGAAAAAACATCTTTTGTTCAGTTGACTCAACTACCCAACGAGACTAAAATGTTTTGCTAATGTCAAATAGCCCTCTCAGACTCCGATGCTGCAATAGTTCGGCACTCAACTGCCAATCACCAATTCTATGGATTTGCCACCAAACCAAGTAGCACCAAAAAGAATGGTGGATTTGCCACCTGTTGTTCTACCAAAACGGATGCAGTTTCCCGGTCTGAGTGGTCGTAGTGATTGTGTGAAATAATTACTATGTCAATGACAGTAAGATCAAAAAGATGTGATCTTGGTGCTACTAATATCTCCAGCCCTGAAAATTTACTGGTGATGCTCGTTGATTGAAATGGGCATCCGTAATCAAATTTATTTCCTGATATTGCCAAAGGCATGTCGAGTGACCGACCCACAATAGGGTTGGGACCGTTAAGTCTCCTTTGAGAAAATCGACATCTGGCTAAATCAATTTAAAATGAAAGGGGTCCTGTTCATCTGATTTTGATACTAGCACCATAACGTGGAAAAATTTAGTCATCGTCCCTGGTGGAAGATAGTTATTCTAAAAACAATTTTTTGTGTGATGAAAAGTCCGGTTCTTAGCCATTCTTTAGAATCAATACAAGCATTCAAGGACATTAGCAACGGGAATGACAAAGCAGACATTTGTCGATAGTAAGGCGTTTCGGAATTTAGGAGGGGTTGAAGGCTTTCATTACTTACAAATGTGTGAAAAGTTCTTCGCTCGACTAGCTCAAGAGATTTGGGTGGGCATCCATGAGCAAATCGTCATAAAGACCTGCTGCGTAGCGGTAGGAGGCTAGACAAGTAACCATGGCGGCATTGTCTGTACATAATTTAGGTGGAGGATACCAGAGTTCAATGCCTTGCTTTTTCGCTTCCACCTCAAAGGCTTCTTTTAAAAACTTACTTGCTGCCAAGCCGCCAGAAACTGAAAGTCGTTTCAAGTCGTAGGTGTCTAAAGCCCGGAAAGTTTTATAAATCAGCACACGGGCCAGACTTCTGAAGAAACAGGCCAATACTTCAGATTCATCTTGTGTTGCCTTTTCCGGCTCTTGTTCTTTAAACCTCAGAAGTGCTGTCTTTAGCCCACTGAATGAAAAATCAAAATCTGGTTCATGAATGCGAGGGCTTGGGAATTCGTAACTGCTTCCAGGATTTTCAACAGCACAACGGTCTACAACGGGTCCTCCTGGCATGGGATAGCCAAACAGTTTCGCAACCTTGTCTACACACTCTCCCGCTGCATCATCTATACTTCGACCAACAATTTCATAATCGAAGTGATCTCTTGCATGCATCAGAAGTGTGTGTCCCCCAGCAACTACAAGATGTAATATAGGATACTGAAGAGGTTGACCCGAGAGAACACCAGCGTAGGGATGCGCTTCAACGTGGTTCAGACCAATAAGAGGAATCTTTAATGAGAATGATAGCGTTTTGGCCACCATCACTCCAACTAGAAGGGCTCCAAGTAGGCCAGGCAAATTACTAACAGCAATGTAATCGAGCTCTTCTAACTTCACATCTGCTTTACGACATGCCTCGTCAATTAAAGAGTGAATCACTTCAAGGTGTTTTCGGGCTGCCCGCTCTGGAACAACACCCCCAAATTCTGCATGGTCCCGATATTGTGATAATGTCAGGTTTGCCAAAATTTCTTGGTGCCCTCGCAGGATTGCAACTGATGTATCATCAAATGTTGTATCAATCCCAAGCCCCAAGCTATCTTTAGTCAAATTTATTCCCTAAAGCGTGTTTCTGAATTAGAGCAATACGTGAATATCATAAAATGCATGAGTATAGGCAGTCACTGCAAACCCACGAACAAAATAAAGTACTGTGAACAATAGACCAGCTACCCAGCGAAACAGGAAGCTATGCAAATCAAAGTCATCTCCCAGACTTCCTACATAATGAGCTAAGGCAAAGAGAAATGAGGCGGAGAGGATCGCAATCACGGCTGTCAAAACTGTGCTCCGCAAAATGGGGTGCAACCCCAAGAACAAGCCATTCAAAAGCAGTACTCGGAAAACAAATTCTTCGTATAGCCCCGCACCAATCGAAAGGGCGAGTTTTTGAGCTGTCTGGTTACCAATCAAGAGATCTAAAACACTGGAGTACAAGAGTAGGTTCACCAAAACTCCTAGGGCCATGCTGTAAATGAAAGCCTCTAAAAGTAAAATCCCAGCATGATTAAGTGACAAGCCCATCTCAGGTCTTTTCAATCGAAGCCAGACAAGAGTACCAATAAGGATGCCGATCAGTACAAAGGTCACGTGTTGTGGCCGAATTTCAAAAGCCTGGAACACGTATCGTACCCAAACATCCATTGCGTTACGGATCTGCCAGGCTCCTCCAGTGTCGCTCAAAAGTAATAGAATCTCGTAGCAAATCAATAAGGGTAACGCTAGAAGCACGGAGGCATAGGCGCTTTTAGTCGCTTCCCAGTAGGAAGGCATCATAATGCTTTAGACTAGATTCTTGTGATTTGGACGGAGTTAATGAAATCCAAGCGGCGTAATTCAAAGGCGCGATCTTCTGCCTTATTTTTGGAAACCTTCCCTACACGGACTCTGTAGAGAACACCGTTATCCTGATTTATGTGCGTATGAATATACGCATCGGGAAAACCTTTCTCACGCAGTCGATTGAGCACATCCTCTGCATTTTTTCGCAATTTTGAAGAAAAGACTTGAACCGTGTAATTTGAACTTGGTTCTGTAAGGCGGGCTTGATCGATTGACTCCATAGTTTCTTCATTGGCCGACTTCAACTTTAGATCTGAAGTTGCTACTGCAGGAGGCTGCAAAACATCCGTCGGACGGGGAGAATTCTTGAGTGAGTTGGCTGCAGAACTGAGAGCTTCCGTACGTTGCTGTAGACTATCTAATCTTGGTAAATCGAGATTTATTTGATCTTCTTGGGGTCCACTCAGTTCAAAAAAACGAAGATCCTCTTTTTTAAGATCGGGTGCTTCTGGACGATTTGTTTCCTGAGAAGCAATGCTTGTCTCCGGTAACTGGCGCATGCTTTGCCCCGTGATGATACCCATGTAGAAGCTGACGACTAAGCTGAACCCACTAATCACCAAAATCATCATTACAGCCGGGTAGGAAAGTCTCAGTAGAAACATTGCTTTTTGTTTAGCCATGAAGATTCCGTTAAGTGGCAATCCAGCGGCCCCGCAGGGTAGGGAAATTAAGTTCTTGCTGGAGCATTTCCAAAAAATCTTTGCGCCTCATCTCCTCTGCTCCCAAGCTCAAGAGATGATCAGTCGTGACCTGACAATCTATGAATCGCAAACCTTGTTCCATTGCAAACTTAGATAGTGAAACCAAGGCCACTTTTGATGCATTACTTCTTTTGCTAAACATTGACTCACCAAAAAAACAATGTCCAAGGGAAATCCCATAGAGTCCCCCTACTAATATATCTTCCTCCCAAACTTCAATAGAATGGGCAAATCCTTGCTCATGCAACTGGATATAAGCACGTTTCATTGCCCCCGTGATCCAAGTGCCCTCAAAGGCCCGAGTGGTAGCACACTGATCAATCACTTCAGCAAAGTGAGTGTCATATTGCACCTGATGGGGTCTGTTACGAAGCACTTTTGCTAAACTCCGAGTAATATGAATCTTGTCAGGAAACAGAACAAGTCTTGGATCAGGACTCCACCAAAGTAGCGGCTGTCCTTCTTCATACCAAGGGAAAATTCCTTGTTGATAGGCCATCAGAATCCGATCACTCGAAAGGTCTCCGCCTACTGCCAACAAGCCGCTGGGTTCTGCCTCATCAGGTGAAGGAAATTGTAAAATATTCGGGTGAAGTTGGTAGATTGGCATCGATGGTCAGCTAAAGACTTCCGTCACAGCATAATTCGCTTTTAAATGGCATCCACGTCTCAGATAGAAAACGGAAGCAATCTAACCAAGTGGGGAATCCTCGGGGCAGGAGCCATGGGCTGGCTTTGGACTTATTACCTTCAGCGAGCAAAAATAGACACATTACTCCTGCAGCGCCAAAATACCAGTTATCGAGAATGTATAATTCAAAAAGATAATATTTTTGAAAATTGTAGAACCTCTGCAATGAAATCAGATAATCCCTCTTTACCCACTATAGAAGCCCTGATCGTCTCTACCAAAGCCTATTCTGTAAAGAATGCTCTTCTACCAATTCAGGAAGGGTTGATTTCAAAGCAAACCCCGATAATTCTATTACAAAACGGTCTTGGTGTATTTGAGGAAGTTCGCGAACTTTTCCCTAAACAACCTATTCTCATTCTATCCACAAGCAATGGGGCCTACTGGCAAGAGTCCGAACTTTTAAAGATAACTGGATCCGGCTCCAGTTATCTTGGCACCTTGGACAACTCCGTCCCAAAGCCATTGAAAAACATACTTTTCAACAGACTCAAAGCAACAGGACTACCTATTTCACTGACTGACAACATCCTGAAAAAACTTTGGGAAAAACTTCTTGTCAATTGTTCCATTAACAGTATTTCGGCTTTATGGTTGTGTCGGAATGGAGACTTACTTGATAATCCAAATTCTAAGGAGATTTGGAAGAGGATTGTCTTGGAAGGGGTTGAGGTGATGAGACAAGAATTGCATCAAGAAGTTGAACCATCAGAAATTCTCTCATTGATTGATCAAGTCGCCTACAAAACCAGTGCGAATTACTCTTCTATGTGCGAGGATCGAAGAAAAAACAGGCCTAATGAAGTGGATTATATTCTGGGTTACGTGGTCAGAAAAGCTTACCAACAGCACCTCTCTGTTCCAACCCTGGAAACATTGGCAGATCTCCTAAAATTTCCTGAAAATTCCTCATAACCACCAACACAAAATTGAGCTAGTAGTATGGCTACTGGATTCTACACTAACCCAATTTACCTTGAACACGACACAGGCAATCACCCTGAAAATGCTGACCGCCTTCGAGCAATCGATAAGCATCTGCGTTACAGCGGTCTCTTAAATGAATTAGAGATGCGGCCCGGATGCACTGCAGAATTAAAAGAAATCCAACTGCTACACTCCAAGAAGTACATCGATTCCATTAGGGAAGCAGCGGAACTGGGTAGAGGGATACTTGGAACCCCAGATTGTATCATTTCCCCTGGAACCTTCGGTGCGGCCTTACATGCAGTTGGAGCAGTACTCGATAGTGTTGTCCAAGTTGCTGATAACAAAATCGATAATGCATTTTGTGCTATTCGCCCTCCTGGGCATCATGCCGAACATGACGCAGCGATGGGCTTCTGTTTCTTGAACAATGTAGCAATTGCTGCAGAATTTCTGCAAAAGAATTTTGGATATCAGAGAATCCTTATCTTTGATTTTGACGTACATCACGGTAACGGCACACAGCATCTCTTTGAGAAAAGCGAAAAGGTTCTTTATGCGAGTACACATCAAGACCCCAGAACTTGTTATCCTGGAACTGGTTTCGCACATGAAACAGGCTTTGGATCGGGCAAAGGATTCACATTAAATTTTCCTCTACCTCCCGGTACAACAGATGACAGATATTTAGAGTTTTTCCAGAATAAAATTATTCCTCAATTCGAGGATTACAAACCAGATTTTATACTTCTTTCTGCCGGTTTTGATGGGCATACTCGTGACCCGCTAGCAATGCTAGACTTGACCGAAAATTGCTATCACGAAATTACAAAACAAATGAGAACTCTCGCTGAAAAATTTGCATCTGGTCGTCTCGTAAGCTTGCTTGAAGGGGGTTATGATCTGGAAGCTTTGGCATTAAGTGTAGAAGCGCATATTCTGGCACTTCTACACTGATGGAAGATTTCCAAGCTTTACAAGACTTTGAAAAGTTAAATATCAACTGGTTTCCAGGGCACATGCGCAAAGCGTTGCGTGGTGTAGGAGATCAAATTAAAAGAGTTGACGTTGTCATTGAGTTGAGAGACGCCAGGCTCCCTATCACTTCACAAAATCCTGACTTACAAAATCTTTTGAACAACAAACCTTCTTTGATTCTGTTTAATAAATCGGGTCTGGCTGATTCCAGTCAAATCAAAAAGTGGGAATCAAAATTTAAAAATGAATCTACCAAGCCATTTGTATTTGTGGATGTAAAAAAGAGAAAAGGACTTAGCCAAATCATTCCTATTTCCATTAGACTAGTGCAATCACGTTGGGAAAATCTGAAACGAAGAGGCATACGACCTCCTGTTTTAAGACTGATGGTTATCGGTATACCCAACGTGGGTAAATCTAGTCTGATAAATGCTCTGGCTCGTCGTGGGGCTACTCAAACTGGTCCCAAACCCGGAGTGACTAGACATCCGGAATGGATTGTTCTCGGCCAAAATGCTGAACTACTCGATACTCCAGGAATCCTCTGGCCTAAAATTCAAAATACCATTGACGGATTAAACCTAACTCTCATTGGAAGCATCAGAGATGAAATCGTTGGTGCAGAGAGCTTATCCAACTATTTGATTCAAATTGGTAAAATACGTTTCCCTGAAAAGTTTTCAGAACGATATAGCATCAAAGGCTATGAGTCACAAAGTTCTCAGGAAATTCTTCATCAAATCGCCAAAAAGCGAGGTTTTTTTCGTACAGGGGGGCATGCAGACATTCAGAGAGTCTCAGAGATGCTTCTCTGCGACTTTCGAGAAGGACTCTTCGGCCCAATTAACCTTGATCAATTGTAGTCTACAATATTTTCCTTACTCCGCTAACTCTTAAAAGCGAGCAGTTCATAGAAATACCTGCACATTTCTTTTGCCAAATATGAAATAAACTAAAACTACTGTGATTCTCGGCGCAGATTAGATGTCCACTCCAATAAATTTAAGACGCAAGTTGTTGCATAAGGCTTTCAACCACTGCGGTTCTATTAAATTTTACCGGACCAGATCCATCTCTAGCCTGAAATATCAAATTACCATTTGCCCAGATCAACAATTAGGAATTTAACTGTTCCAAATCTCTAGATGACGGTATATTCAAAACCAAGTTTCCATCTACAAAGATGACTATCGGAATCTCCAGGATATTATCTTTTTAAGCAATTTGGAGATCTGTACTAAACCAGTTCAGTTGATGAGATCTTGAATAAGCAAAATCAAAAGGCAGTTTCGTCCAAGAACCAGCTAACCACATCCAATGACTCAAACTCGTTTCAACTCACTCTCTATCCTCATCAACATCCCAAATGAACAAAGGTGTTGAATCATGAGTTTCTCTCTTATGATATGCCAATTCTGTTACATCTAATTGATTGAAAGTAGAACTTAAATGCTGATTTCTAGCTCGGAAACCGTATTATAATAGAGACCAAACAGTAAATTTATTCCTTCATCTGCTTTGTTGACTAAAACTTGCAAAATTAGGTAGTCCACATAGTTGCCGTAAATGATATCCTGGGCATGTGTCCTATTGAATCCAACCTTAGCAACGTAACAACCTACACTTCCTGATAAATCTTTAAGTTATCTAGTAATATTTTGCTATGAGTTTTTATTTGCGCATCATTTTGATGTGTCCGCGCAACCAAAGCTGATAGAAGATTCCCAGCATTAGTGTCAGAATTAGAAAAAGATTTTTGGGGAAACTACGCATTTATGCTGGAGAAAAGTTCGATTTGGGTAGCCTGCTCGTTTTCATGAAATGGAAACTTCAGTTGCTCAAGAGATGGATGATTTCTCCGAGCAAATCCCTTCTCAATAATTTCTTTTTCAAGAATTTTAATTTTCGAGTGTAGTGCATCTGCGGACTTGAACCAATTATCCTTTGAATAAATATTGGTCCCCACTTGCCCAGTCTGAATGCTCAGACGCCATTGTTGCAGACCCCTTCGTACATGTTGGCCCCATGCCAGCCTACAGAAGCGACGCGGACCTATTGTTGGCTCAGTTTCGTAATAGAGAAACATAAAAAAGCTCGGGAAGTCATCTTTTTTTTTGGCAGTATCCGTAACACCAGAATCCGAATCGCAGTAATTCTGCAGCTATTAAAGGTACAAACAAAATCAGTGCCTGAAGATCCGATGACTTTTCATCAAGAAATAAGTGAATAGCAGCTAACATCACTGCAAAATAGATCAGACGATGTAAGTTTTTCCAACGATTCGCACCGAGTTTCCTTACTATGGCATTGCTACTGGTCAAGGCTAATAGCAAAAGGATTAGAAAAGCTAGAAACCCTGTAAGTAAATAGACTCTTTGAAGATCTTTCCACAAAATCTCCCACTCAGGATTATCCAGAACGTGGAGTGTAAAGTGTAGGGCCGCATAAAAAGCAGATGCTAGCCCAATATTTCTTCGATGTGATTGCAGCCGCTTGATCCAACTAAACCCACTACGCTTCCCAAGCCAAATCCTTAATGGAGAAAGCCACAAAACACCCACTAAAAAATAAACAGCCCAGTCTCCTGTTGCATGAACCAGGTATTCAACAGGATTTGCACTTTCAACAACTTGGGTTCCCATCCAAATCAACGGGAAAAAACAGGCAATCCACAAAAGCTTGTTGTTTGCTCGCGAAGGTTTGTACGGCAAATCAAGATTTCAGCATATATTTTTTGATTAGTACTGTAGATTTACGCTTAGGTTTAGAATTTGCCTTGACTCAACGAGAATGGCTGGTTAATTTTTTTGAGCCTTCGAACTTGTTTTAAACAAGTTCGTTGACCTAGGGAGGAGTTCGTAGCCCCTAATTGGTGGGGGCTACAGTCCTAGGCCATTAACAATACCTAAAATCACGTTCCTGACTCAGTCCAGTCTGCAAGATCGTCCCTGAGCCCCTCTAAAATGCTTGCTTTGAGAGGCGTATCTAGAGCTAGCCTCAAAAACTCTTCGTCACGATTCCACTGATCCACCTCTCCCCGGTGTGCAAAAACGACGATCTCATCTGTATCAACAATGCCCACGCTGATACCTGCTGTTCCGATTTGAGTCCATAATAAAGTATCATCAACCTTTTGCATTTCACCTGTACTTTCATGAACTAGCTGGAGTACTTGAATCAATGTCTGATCACGTGTCGCTCCTTCCAATGAATCCAAAGCTTCTCTGATTTGTTTGCGAGATGCTTCAAGGTCTATCTCATCAGATAGATGAGCACTCCATAGCTCTTGTGCCCCTCCCGCAGAAGCATATCGCAGAGTTAACCAAGCCTGCTCTAACCCAGCAAGGCTTCGAACATCTTCAAACTGCACAAGAATATCCAGTACCCTTTCTATTCCGTAATCTAAAGTCTCTAACTCCTTACGCCAGACTCCTTGGCGTTCAGTTGCCTCAAAATTTTGCTCAGTTTGAAGTAAACTAAACAACTGCTGGAATCTGCCTCTTTGAAAGCGTCTCAAGCCGAATTGATAAGTCTCACCTTCATGTAATTCTGTCAAAAGATTTTTGACATATTCAGATTGTTCTTTTTTTACATGAGACTGGTATGCGTCCCAATGCTCTTCTGGCTTGTAGTGATGCTCCATATATTCTGGAATTGAGATCCGAAACATAGGGGATGCTCCAAGATCACTACCCGAAGGTACAATCCAGCCCTGCTTATACATGATCTCCAACAGAGCCTTCTCAACTGCTGCGAGTTGTTCTGCGCTTAATTCGAAAATGGATTGTGCCATGACGATTAAATTGATGTTGATTTGTTTAACAGATTGGTTTTATTGTTTTCCAAGACTCCTAATTTATTTGTCTTGTTTTGATTTGATGAGGCATTTCTTCAAACTAAGTCGCTTGCATACTAAAAATTAGTTTTCCCAAAACTCTCAGCCTAAGCAACTCTCATACTATCAAAGAAAATTCTAAATTTATCTCAATCACGATGTAAAGACGAAGTATTGACGAAACTCTCCATCGGTTCAGTTGAGAGCAGTTGAAAAAGAGGTGGGACAGAAAGTGATTGCTGGATTGAGATGGGGTCATTCAATTGCTGAAACTGACGCAAGGTTCTCTGGTAAGCTACCTGGTCATTAAGCTGGCGGTAAACTGCTACAAGCCGATCCAAAAAAATTGATTGGAATGGAGATTCAGCTTTTAAAGCGTTCTCCAGAATCACTTTTGCTTCCTTGTAATGCCTAGTTACCAGGTAAGAAGAGCTCAGTGCTTCAATCAAATAAAATTGGCGTGGGTATCTCTCAAGCCCTCGAATTAAAACTTCCTGAGCTGCTTGTTCTTGTCCACGATATCGTTTGATATCTGCTACAAGACGATGGGCTAATCCTTGAGATTCCTCTCTGGCAAGAAAGTCTTCGGACATTTTCAGCGCTTGCTCAGTCTGATCTAATTGCAGCAAGGTCATTGATTGTAGATATACACTTTCCCAATGAGTGGGAGAATCTTTCAACAAGTCCTCAGTGTAGGAGAGAGCAAGCGGATACTTTCTCTGCAGGTACAAAACTCGAGCTAGGGAAAATCTTAGCGTGAAGGTTTCTCTGACTACTAACGCCTGTCGAAGCAGTGTCTCTGCTTTGTCGTACTTCCCTTGAGTGACTAGTAAATCAGCTTGCAGGGTCAACAAATAGACATTAGTAGCATCTTGCTGCTTCAATTTCTCGATGATTCGCTCTACCTGTTGCATTTCCCCTCGCATTAACTTTCGTCTCGCATCCAGCAGTTGGTAGGGCAAAGGACGATCATCTAATTCAAGCGCTCTTGCTAGCGCAATATCACCTCGCAAGTAGTCTCTTCTTTGAAATAGTAATGATGCTCTGAGATAATACAAATCTGCGCGTTGGTTTTGAATTTCTAGGGCCTTCTCTACTAATTTCAAAGCATCCTGGTACTCGCCAACTTGAAGGCTTAATTGCGCCCTGCCCAGCAGAGCTTCGACGTTTGTGGGATCTCGTCTCAGTAGATCTTCAAGGACTTGATTTGCGGTTGCTTGTCTCCCTTGTTTATTAAGAAGAAGAGCGTAAATGAGTTGATCCTCTGGTTCCAACTTTCCCATCCGAGCCAACTCTTTGATTCTTGACAGTGCATCATCTGGTTTTTGTTGAAGGTAGAAAAGCCGAAGTTGCTCTCGAAGAACTTCAACCCATTGAGGGTCCTGGGCCAGAAGTTCTGTAGCCAATACACTTGCAGGATAATAGTTTCCTTGGGCAACAAAGATTCTCAATCTCAGAAGTTGAACATCTTTGTTTGATGGTTCCAAAACGAGTAGATTTTCCACCGCCTCAAGTGCAGATTCATAATTTTGACGTTTTATTTGAATACGAGCCATGTGGAAATAAGCTTCAACATAATTTCCATCACGTTGAAGTGCCTCATCCAACGATACTACAGCCTTTTCGTATTCACGAATCTGCTCATAGCCAAGTGCCAAATTCAAGTAAAGAGAAAGCCGATCTGGATCTACTTGTAGAGCAGCATTCCATTCTTTGATCGCATCAGCATAACGTTCCTTCGCGTAGAGTACCTTGCCCAATAATTCAAGGTATTCAGCGTTAAGAGGCGACCCCTGAACTGCAACTCTAACTGCGCCTTCTGCTTGCTCGTTTTCACGAAGAAACAAACGTCCCCGAGCCAATTCAAACGCTGCATCTAAATTGTTTTTGTCATCGTTAAACCTTTCTTCCTGCTGCTCGACAAAAGAGTCAACATTTGCCCGGTTTAAAGGTTGCCGCAATAGGGGCAAATTCGGATTTGAGCACCCATTAAATGCAATCAAGAGAGAAAAATAAATCAACAAATACTGTAAAAACTTACTGTGCATAAGTAATTTTCATTGAAGGCAAACTTTCATTTCCTGATCTATCAATCCAGCGAACATGATAGTGACCAGGATTTGATCGTAGTTCCGGCACCAAAGCAAAGCTCTCTTTAATTGGCTGTAAGTTCACAGGAGTCTCCGGCCATCGACGTCCATCCTCACTACGATAAATATTGACTCGATAATACATCTGATTGTGAGCAAGAAAATTGTCGTTTTGCCATCTAAACTCAACATTTTCAGAAAGGGGCTGCCAAACCATTTTGATTAACCTGACATCTTTTAAATCTCTGGAGAGCATTTGGTTTTGTTCCAATAAGGAGTCTAAATTTGCAGACAAATTTTTTGGATTAACCTCTTCAATATTTAATTTGGGCACTCGAATAAAATTTGTGGGTAACCCGGCACTTACATAGTCAGATACTGAGATCAAATTGTTCGTAGGAATAAATACATGTCGGATTTTGAAAAGCGTAACTTGCTGAGGATTAACAGATAACGGCGGAAAAAAGTAGAAAAGATTCCCTTCACGTTCTAATTGTAGGGAATTGAAATCAAGCACGTATCTTGTCCCAGCTCGCAATTCACAGCGAGAACATGGTTCTTCTCTGGTCAGAGTATCTATTTCAAAGCGATGATTCTCAAGCTTACCCTCACTAGCCAATTCCTTCAGCAGTTCTGGTTCAATTAACTGCCAAGATAGTCGGAGACTTTCTCCTCTGAATATTGCCTTGGGATTTTGAAAGGTTTTGAGCTGAGGCTTTTCCGGGTCTGGCTGTGGTACTGTGCGATAGCCACATGCAATCAAGGAAAAAAGGATCAAGCTTAAGAAGACACTTCGGCAAGCTCTGCTGAATTGAATTGTTTCCTGATGTTCACCAACACCAAGGAGCATAGCCACTTTGCTATTTGACTGATCTTCCTGCAAGCGAACGTAGTTTAAAGTTTCTAAGTGGGAAAATGAGGC
This sequence comes from SAR324 cluster bacterium JCVI-SC AAA005, assembly GCA_000224765.2. Taxonomy (GTDB): domain Bacteria; phylum SAR324; class SAR324; order SAR324; family NAC60-12; genus JCVI-SCAAA005. The sequence continues at coordinate 14,797 of AGAU01000067.1, forward strand.
AGGGATGGAGGGCGCCAGGAGATTCTATCTATCTTGGATAACTTTAGAAAAACATTAGAAGTATCGATCTTGATGTCTGAATCACCATCGCCATTTTTCTGAAGCAAGTCCATTTACCTTATCAATAATTTAATTGAAACGAGTCTGATATTATTTCGCAGAAAAGACAAAGGAAAGACCTCTTTTACTTTTCTGTTAAAAACTCAAGCAGAAGCTATTGATAAATTAATATTAAATTCAAGTTCGAAGCGACTCCTTTCCAAGAGCTTTCTGTTTTTTTGAAGGATCTTCTCATTGTTATCATTAAGCCGGAGCAAACCTGAGGCCAGTCGGAGTGCGACGTACCTGGTAAAGCGCATGAGCAGCCCCCCAAATATCACTGATTCATTGAAACGGAGTTTACCAATAACTGAGTCTAGCTTTTCAACCGACTTCAATATATCAATCTCAACAGATGAATCTAATGTACCAGATTTTTCCAGCGCCTTGACAAATGCTTGAACAGCAGCGCAATAACGAAGACTATGTATTTTGGGGTCCAACCCCAATTCATCTTTATATTGCTCCGTAACACTCTCAGAGATTGCCACTTTCAAAAGATCAAACGGCGCTGAAACCTAATATCCTATTCCGTATTTTCCTGCGTTTTCAATGAACAAAGGAGATTTTACGCCATCTCCAGAAATAAAACAGGTGCGATTTCTTCCTTTTCGGGCCTCAGTAACAAATTTTGTAACCTCTAGATGGTAACCGCTGAAAAAATTCTGCGGAACCATGGTAAAATTAGAATTTTTTACTCCTGCCATACTGGGCTTCCGGATTAAATGAGAATGATTCTCGGCCCCAGATTGAATAGGTTAGACGAGCTTTTTGACCCCACTTTTTTTGAGACTATCTCCAACGCGAGCGGCAATCTCTTTTCTGTATCTGCCTTAATCAAAAATTATGGCCAACTTTTTTTATTCAAAAGCTTTTACAGCTAACTCCACTTGCAGTAGTGCTTAGAAGGCGTCATGACTAATTGTTCTGCAGAAACTGGGGAATTTACAATCATTTATCCGGCTTGGAGTGGTTGAAGTAGCAGGTAACAGTGGTATATTTGTATTTTAGTAGTTTGGAAATAATATTTTATTCTAACCGTTGCAGATGTGTCCAATCACTGCAATCTCATTTTCTGCTATTGTTTCCTCAGCTACTAAAGCGGCCTTAGCTTAATTACAGTTGTCGTCTTGCTAAACAATCTCAAGCTGTGGTTCAAAGATCCGGCAGTGTTGAAATACATGACCGCTAAAGTCACTCCATTTTTGGAAGAAATATCATAGTTTGACATCTCTCCAGTGTAGGGCCAAATCCCCTGATCTTTTTTAATTTTTACCCATGAACTTGAATAAGCTAAGAATGAAATCCCTGAAGCGACTAAAGAGCCAGCGGTTCTTTTTGTAAACTTATTATTTGTATGTCACTTTTATATTACAAAATTAATAAAAACTAAGAGCTATGGATTAGTTCTCCGTTTTAAGACGAATCAAAAGCTAGTGCACTAGCTTTTAAATCTCCAAAGATAATTTTCAACAAAATAATGAAAAATATTTCAAATTGTCAAAAAGCAAGTGGTTGTCTTCTCAATCGTATCGCTGAAGCCTCTAAAAGTTATGGCAGTCAGCTGAAACTGACTCTATTTAATGCAGCTGGTTACCTTTAAAATTTGTTATTACAATACTAACCTTAACTTTGCTCCCAAATCGCCCGCAACAGCCCTTCCGAATCTGAAACTGACACTTCACTGATTTTCAGAATCAAATCTTCCTCTGCTAGCCTAGATTCACTTTCATGGCTATTATTGCCACACTTTGAATCAAGATTTCCCAAATTTTTCAACGACGTTAATACCCAGCCAAAGTTTTGGTGGCCTTACAAACTAACCACGATCAATCAATTCTGATAAAATCGGTTGAAGAGCTTCATTGGGAATAAACATGTTTGCCGGCAAAAGTTGTTCTGTAAACGGGCGTCTAAGGAACAAAGAGCTGATTCTCACAAACTCACCTTGGTCATTAATTAGCCTAGCATTCGCAAATGCTGGAACAGCTAAAGTAGTGAAGACCACATTTTCCAATAAGTACCCCCATCGCAAAATATTCACGTCCCATCACTATGACTCCTGAAGAACAGAATCAATTTCCCGACTAGCAACCTATATTTAGCTTCCTACCTTTAATTTTCCTGAATTTCCTAGTGCGACTGGCTCTGATTGGAGCGGTATGAAAGCCTGTACAATTCCAAATCCAGTATCTACATCATATCCGATGACTTTTGCAGAAAGGGTTTTACCATCTAGATCAATTAGGCAAACTCTGTTTGCTTCCAAAATCAGACAACGAATTGTCAGCACTCTACCTCCGTCATTAATGAATTCCTCCACCTCTATGCGTTGCCACCAATGAAGCAGCTGTTCTTGCAGTAATAGGTATTTTTATTTCCAGACCAACAATCGCATTGGCAGAATTGGCAATCAGAGAAGATGAAACAAGGGCAGGCGAAACAAAGTTTGACAGCGCAACCAGAAATACTAGAAAAAAATAATATAAATTTTTCTGGTTCAATTCCTTTGTGTGTCTCTGTGCTTGATATGGAATCCAATTGACAGGAGTCTCTAGAAGTGACAAAAACTGATAGAAATTAAACTTTTTATGCAAATAAGATTTATGAAATTTCGCTTGCATCATGTGTTGCTAGTCACAGTTGGTGCCACCCTATTACTTACCAATGCCATTATTCTTTTCGTAGGCTTTCAGCAAAGAGCAGCAGATATTCAAAAAGCCTATCATGAACACTTTCATCTGACCTCGAGATTATTTGCATACCGTTCATTTTTTGTCATCCAAGGAGGCGTGGAAGAGCAACTCTATTACTACTTAAACAGACTACTCACGGATCAAATATATTATTATGTACTCACGGATACTAACAAAAAGGTTTTAATTTCCTCTTTTGAATCTGAAAAACAATTATCTGATCATGCCCTATCAACTTGGATGCAAGCAAAAACTGGAACTACTGAAAACGTTATTCTTAGTGATAAGGACCAGAGTTATGGAATTCAGAAAATGGTAGGTAGACTTAGAGTTTTTCAACCTGGGACTCTAACTCCGAAAAGAGAATCGAGAGTACACATTGAAAAAGTATATGAAGTCGAAATTGAATTTGGGGACATACGAAAACTGGATGTCCTTGATACCCAGGCGGCATTTATGTACATGGGCTTTCAAGAGTATGATTCATATTTATTCGAATATTTAAATGATTACAGAGTCTTCCTAAACCTGTTTTTCACAACGATCTTTATTTTATTTTTTTCATACGTCTTCAGTGGCTGGTTCCTAGCTCCAATGAACCAGTTACAACGATACCTAAACAGATTTCAACAAAGGACAAACAAGACAACTCCAAAGAAATTTGCCATGCAAGTGAGGATTTTGGATCCAAGACGTATAAAAGCCCATACTGTGGAGACTCAGCATCTCCTGGATGCTTGCAAAAATTTTCAGGATAATCTTCTTCACAGCCTTCAGGTAGTCCAGAAAACCCATCATCAGATGCAAGTTGCTACTGATGGAATCCAAGAGTCTTACGTTTCACTCGCACAAACCCAAAGGCAACTCATACAATCAACTAAAATGGCGGCTGTTGGAGAAATGCTTGCGATGATCGCACATCAGTGGCGACAACCACTTTCAGTCGTTGGGATGATTACATCCGCTCCCACCCTGAAAGTGCATATGAACAAAATCGATACAGCTTTCTCCAATGAAATCGAAAAACTTCAAAACCAGATTCGTTTCCTCTCAAGGACCATTGAAGACTTTAGAAATTTCTTTCGGCCCAACGACAAATTAGAAAGTGTCCAACTTGGTGATATCGTGATAATGACAGTTAAAATGTTTGAACAACTTCTTCACAAGATGGGAATTGAACTTCAGACAGAAATGATTGATGTTGCATCCATTAGAGTTCATCAAAGTGAACTGCAGCAAGTGATTATAAATTTGCTAAAAAATGCAATGGATGCTTTGGTTGAAAAGAAGCCAAAACTTAGGCAGATCAAGATTAGAGTGGGCCAAAAGGACAATCACCAAATTTTGGAAGTGCAAGACAACGCCGGAGGAATTGATGGAGAAATTATTGATCGAATCTTTGACCCTTACTTCACAACCAAAGGGAAATTGAATGGGACCGGATTGGGCCTATACATGTCAAAATTAATTATTGAAAAGCATCTCCGCGGGAAACTTTTCGTACAAAATCAAGATAGTGGTGCGAATTTTCGAATTGAGCTACCCTGCTAGACCATAAACCACTAAATAAGATTTGGTAGGAGCTATCAACATGAACAACGACCTGAATGTTTTGGGAGAACCTCTACAACCCTGCAGCATGAGTCCTTTGACCGGATTCTATCGAGATGGTTGTTGTAAAACCGGGGAAGATGACCAGGGAAAACATATTGTCTGCGCCGAAATGACAGCGGACTTTTTGAACTACACCAAGAGTCGCGGAAATGATCTCTCAACTGCTATTCCACAATTTGGGTTTCTAGGTTTGAAGCCAGGTGATCAATGGTGCCTTTGTGCCTCCCGTTGGAAAGAAGCCCTGGATGCTGGAATGGCTCCACCTGTTCGGCTCCGCGCAACTCATGAAGCTGCCTTGGAGATTGTTTCCTTGGACGAACTTCAGCATCACGCTCTCCCAGATGATTGACTGAACAGTGTCTCACCTCAACCGGGAAATTCTCAAAACCGCGACAAAGCCTAAACTAGTTCAACCTACCTTCTTACAAAAGGTGGAACTCGTTGTTAGCCAAATTCCCGCTGGAAAAGTAATGACCTATGGTCAAGTAGCTCAGTGTATAGGGCAGGGTACGGCTCGACTGGTCGGGATGGCTCTATCCTCTTTACCCAAAGGATCTTCCGTTCCTTGGCATCGAGTGGTTAATACCAAGGGAGGGATCAGTCCTCGAGCCAATCCCCAAAGTTCACTGAAACAGATCCAACGACTTCTAGATGAAGGAATCCAATTCAATTATAATCAAGAGTTAGATCTGAAGTCATACCGCTTTAAACCCTAAAACTTTGAAGTTTTATCTTAGTAAAATCTTGTTAAAACATGTATTAATGGCATCTATTGCTAGTCTGGGGGTAATTGTCTGACATCTTCTCATAGGATACTGTGTTGACTTTGCAGCGGGCATTGTGGGTACGCTCTCAATTTACTTCTCAAGCATAGTCATTAAAAGGGGCAACCATGTCTGGCAGAATCGAAGGAAGATCGCTCTAGTTGTTGGTGCGGCGCAGGGTATCGGTGAGGCAATCGCCAAACGTTTTGTGGAAGAAGGAGCAAGCGTTGTGATTGCAGATGTTTTGGACGAGGTTGGGCAAGTTACTGCCAAACGTCTTGGTGGCACCTATGTCCACACGGACATCTCAGATTTTGAAGCAGCTAAACAAGCAGTAGAAGTAGCTGTTCAAAATTATGGGTCTCTAGATATTATTGTACGAAACGCGGGAATTTACCCTTGGACGTTGATTGAAAACACACTTCCTGAAGAATGGGACCAAGTTTGTGCGGTTAATTTAAAAGGGACTTTTCTGGCAACTCGAGCGGCTCTCCCAGTGATGAAAAAAATCGATCTGGTCGTATGATTTTCACCTCCTAAATCACAGGCTCCTACGTGACTAGTCTCGGTCATGGAGACTACTCTGCGACAAAAGCCGGTATCAATGGTTTCATCAAATCCTCTGCACTGAAATTTTCTGGATATGGTATCATCGTTAATGGGGTTGAACCCAAAACATCCTGACAGATGGAATGAAAGCTCACCGATCCCAGGACTTCATTAAATCGATGGAAGACACCGTTCCCTTGGGGAGGCTGGGGACCCCGCTTGATGTGGCAAACGCCTTTTTATTTCTCGCTTCCGACGAGGCAGCCTATGTCACAGGTACAACCATTGTGGTTGATGGTGGGCAACTGCTACCTGAAGGAAATGATTTTCGAATCAATCCAAATCAGTAAAATCTCAAGAAGAACATTAATAACAAAATCATAATCGGATAAGTGATGAGTAGTTTTGAAAGCCAGGTTGTTATTGTTACAGGCGGCGCTTTAGGAATTGGAGGCGCTACTGCTCGAAAATTTGCCAAAGAGGGAGCTAAAGTTCTCATCGCAGATTTCAATGAGGAGGCTGCTACCAAGAATGTCAATTTGATTCTCAGTCAAGGAGGGATTGCGGCATTCAGTCATATTGATATCTCCAAGAGTGAAGATGTCAATAGAATGGTTCAGGAAGCCATTAGACAATTTGGTGGCGTAGATGTTCTTGTACAAAATGCTTTCAGTGTTGTAGCCGGTGAAAATAATATTCATGGCAGTGCCGTCACTGTAAAAGAGGAAAGCTGGGACTATGGAATGGATGTGATGCTCAAAGCGCTATACCTTGGCGCAAAACATTGTATCCCACACATGCAACGCAAGCAGTTTGGAAATATCATTAACATCGCCTCAGTCCACAGCTTTCTACAAGAACCCAACATGCTCGTATATGAAACCGCAAAAGCTGCAGTAGTTGGATTGACTCGGCAAATGGCTGTTGATTTTGGTCCCGACAATATTCGTGTAAACGCGATAGCCCCAGGTCACATTGTTACGGAGGGCCTCCAAAAAGTCTGGACACAAAACCCATCTGGTCTGCAATTTTTCGAAAATCAATATCCTCTTCGTAAAACTGGAGTACCCGATGACATTGCTGATGGGATTGCATTTCTATGCTCTGAACAAGCGTCTTTCATAACGGGGCATACCCTTGTGATTGATGGAGGTCTTTCTATTCAGTTACAGGAAAAATTTGGTATTCAGCAAGGTGTATTTGCTAGAAAGCATCCCGAAGTTCAGATTCCAGATGCGGCTTATTACGAAGAAAAATAGAATTAAAATAGTGCATGTCAGTTCATTGATTGGTCAAACTCAACATGACTCTAAAACGACAATTCAAAGAGAACAGATTTTGTGTAACCGAGCAAGCCTTTGGCGATGAAGACATGTGATGGCACGGTTAATTTGTGGAGATGCACCTAAGTAGGTGTCTGCTGAACATCGAGAAAGAATTCGTTCCCAACGCAGTTTAGTTTTGATTGCAGACTTCCCTGAATTCGGCAAGTTGCCTGGACATCGAGCTCTATCACACATTTTTTAAAGACCTGGAATTTAAAGATCCAAAATTCAGCTCTGGTCACAATATCAGCAAGCCACCTCCTTCGTGTGATTCCAGGTTCCCATAGAAAATTGCACGAGTTGCACTACTCCAGCCCATACAGCATCCCTTTCTCGTGAAGAGAATCGATTGTTCGAGTCAATTCCAGGCCAAGTTGCAGTTCCCATAAATTCTGGGGATTTGATTGTTGGGGGCACGGCTGATTCATAGAGTCTTTCAAACTAGCAATTAGAGAATAAGGCGCTAACTACTCTGTGGTTTTACCCAAATTGCAATGTCCTGACACCAGTACTTCAATCACGCATTTTAGAGATGTTTTTGCGCACTGTTATTGACATAAACCCTAATGTACCAGATGAAATCACACCATTGGATTGGACTGATGAAAATAGCGTGGGATGTGTGCTTTATTTTCCAAAAATTTTGTGCTAGGAATGATCCAAATACTTGGTGTCGAATTCCTGAAAGACACTAAGAGGAGAGAGTGAGCCGAATTTATACTACTCATAACTCGCGAAGGCTAAACATCAGCGGATAGCCCTCCTGCTGTGCCATGTCATGAACCTTATCCACCTTGGCTTCAGCTTCTTGAAGACTATAACTTCCAACAACAGCAACTCCGTGTTGATGAGCCTGCCACATGATGTGAACCGACACATCCTGCCCTTTGTGAAACACGACTTCCAACACCTGAACAACAAACTCGCGTGGTGTAAAATCATCATTGTGCAGTAAGACCTGATACTGCTTTGGATGCTTTAACTGAGTTTTTTTCTGAATTTTCGGTTTGGCAGTTGTTTGATCAGCCATTGCCCTCCATCTTTTGCCAGAAAATATATTTTTTCAAATTATTGACAGCTTACTCCTCTCACTGCTCGCTGTAAACTATTTCTCTAATTGCTGGTTTCTCTCTTCTTTTAATTCCCGAATCACTTTCCTAGTTTTTCGATTTCGGACAAATCCCAATAGAATTGTTTATTAATGTATCCATAGTTGGTTTTGGAATTTGCTTGTTTAGCAAAAATATTTATTTTTTTTAATTTCTTATTGAATTTTTGAATCTGTTATTCATGAAAGCTTCTTCTTTGAAGAAGATAATATCTATTCTTTTCTTTGTTGAATAATTTGTTTAGTATCCAGTCAGCTTATTCATTAAAGTAAGATTTTATGTCAGTTTAGAGTGTATTGAATTTTCATGAAACCAATCATTGTCTTTGATCTTGGCGGAGTTTTGATTGACTGGAACCCGCGCTATCTTTACAGGAAGCTTTTCACTGACGAACCTCACATGGAGTTCTTTCTGCGTGAAGTGGTCTCCAGTAAGTGGAATCACCAGATGGATGCAGGAAAATCCCAGGACGTGTCTGTTGAAGAACTCACTAGGGCATGCCCTCAATATCGCGATGCGATCATTGCCTGGATGACACGTTGGGATGAGATGCTTGGTGATGCTATTGAAACAATGCCAAAAGTTTTGCAGTATTTTTCCAGAAAAAGTTACGAGCTCCACGCAATCACAAACTGGTCCGCAGAAACTTTTCACTTTGCTGAGGAGAAATACGATTTTCTGAAGCTCTTCAAAACGATCACCGTTTCTGGGAGTGAGAAAGTAGCCAAACCCAACCCCATAATTTTTGAAATATTTCTGGAACGACACCAGCTCAAAGCTAGCAATTGCATTTTTATCGACGATGACCCCAGAAATATAAAATCCGCCTATTCAATGGGTTTCGAGACTATTCATTTTACTAAGCCTGCTGACTGCATACGAGAGCTTGAAGACAAGATTGGCGATCAAGGTTTACTGCAATTTATCGAGGAAGAAGTCAATGTCTCCAGATCAGAAAATTCTGAGTCAGCAGATTGAGCAACAAAAACAAAATTTACGTAAAACCGCTGACCAGAGCAGATCTTTCATTGAATTAAGCAGATCTCTGGAAGAGGAGGTTGAAGAGATCATTGCTTTGGCAGCCAAGGGATCTAAGGTTATTCCGGAAGTAAATTTTAATGATATCCAAAAAGGAGAAGTGTGCGCTGATTTGACTCAACTTGTTAAAAAAAGAGGCTGTGCAGTCATCCGACAAGTTTTTAAGTCAGATCGAGTCAATGAGTGGAATGAAAAGATCGTAGAGTATATCGAATCAAATCAGTACTATAACAGGGAAATTGAAAAACGAGGGCTGGATCAATACTTCAGTCAACTTACTTCCGGTCGACCACAAATTTTTGGTTTGTATTGGTCCAAACCTCAAATCGAAGCACGCCAGTCCCAAGAACTAGCGGTAGTAAGAAGATGGTTGAATAGGCTCTGGGACCACAATCAATCTGGTAAATCTGTCTTCAACCCAGATCGAGAATGTTCCTATGCCGATCGCTTACGTCGGCGCCAGCCGGGTGATAGCACTTTGGGTCTTTCTCCACATGTTGACGGGGGCTCGGTGGAGCGTTGGCTGGATGAGGGCTTCCAAAATGTTTATCGACACGTCTACTCTGGGGAATGGCAAAGGTATGATCCATTTGCTGCAGCTCATCGCACGGAGACAAAAGAGATTCCTTCTCCTGCCGTGTGCCAGATGTTCCGTACCTTTCAAGGGTGGACTGCCTTGACATCACAAGGCCCTGGTGAAGGTACACTTCAACTCATTCCAATCGCCAGAGGAATGGCCTGGATTCTTCTCAGGGCATTACAGAATGATGTCTCCGATGACGATCTTTGTGGAGCAAAAGTTGGTAGGGCTCTCTCCATTCTTCCTGACTACCACCAAATGCTACTGAAAGCCTTGGTTCCCATTCCAAAGGTTCAGCCTGGTGACACTGTCTGGTGGCATCCAGACGTCATTCATGCTGTAGAAAATCATCATCAAGGAAATGGCTACAGCAATGTCATGTACATTGGTGCAGCTCCTGTTTGTGAAAAGAATCAAGTTTTCCTCCCCAAGCAAGCTGACGCCTTTCTAAAAGGGCGATCCTCTCCTGACTTTGCCGCAGAAGACTACGAAGTCGATTTTGTCGATAGAGCTCAATTGAGTGATTTGACTGAACTCGGTCGCCTGCAAATGGGACTAGTTTAATTTAGTCTAGCTAATCCAATTCCTACAGTACTATAGTTATTGTTCACAGGTCCGCTCCTATCTCGAGATTTGAACATTTAAATTCTTGAAAAATATCTCTTAACTCAAGACCTCTACTTAATCGAAATCCACTTCGATTCAATGATTGCTATCATAATTTTTCTTTAAAAGCTCCTCTATGTTTTGAAAAAGCTTTTAAAAGAATAGCTGGTTATCACGTCGGTTATGAAAACAGTTCCGTAATTTTCTATTATCACTTTTTATCAATAGAAAAATTATTTGACAAAAGCAATCGAGAATAGCATCGTTATTTTAAACCTCCAGTGAGGAAGCGAACTTTTTAAGGATTTAGATATGCAGCGCGATGAACAGTTAAAGAAAATTACAGAAAAACCACTTGATGTGCTCATCATAGGGGGAGGAATCAACGGAGCGGTCTCCTTCGCAGCACTAGCAGGACAAGGCCTCAGCGTTGGTCTGATTGATCGAAAGGACTTTGCCAGCGAGACAAGTATGCACTCCTCCAACCTAGTGTGGGGGGG
>AGAU01000066.1 GCA_000224765.2 SAR324 cluster bacterium JCVI-SC AAA005
AAAGCCCACTGCCCCCTCAAGACAGCGTGTCTACCAGTTCCACCACTTCAGCAAATTTTATTTGGTAAGCTCAATTGAATATTCAACTTAACAATCGCTAGCAAGTTTTTTTTAAAGCTTATATGGCAATTGCAGCTGCTCCATGTACTCCACTTGAGTCACCCAGTTGATTTTCTACAATCTTTGTCAATGGTGTCCCAAAAACAATTTCGTTTGTTCTTCTAAAGCCCTCAGAATAAAGGATCGGTAAGTTTGAGACCCCACCACCGATGACAATTATATCAGGTTCGAGATGAACCATGATGTTAGCCATCGATCGAGCAAAATAATCTAATACCTGATCCATGACTAATTTGCATGCATTGTCGCCACTAAGAAAACCATCATGGATCGAAGCGACACTGCGATCATTACCAGTTGCTTCCCGATAAATCCGTTGGATTCCTGTTCCTGAGAGATAGTTTTCTGCGCAACCTTTGCGTCCACACCAACAAAGCACTCCATCAGGCTCTTCGATAGAGGCATGACCCCATTCACCTGCAAGGCCGGTTTTTCCCTTCCAGGGTTGACCGTTTATCACAATGCCCCCTCCCATACCGGTTCCCATTATAACGCCAGCAACACATTGATAGCCCTTTCCGGCACCGTGGAGGGCCTCACTGAGGACAAAACAATTTGCATCATTTTCAATGTTAATTCCCTGCCCAAGCCGGTTTGTCAAATCATCCTCAAGCGCCTCACCAATCAAACACTGTGCATTGGCTTGCTGGACTCTTTTCGTTAACTGGTTGACAACTCCTGGGATCCCCATACCCAATTTTATTGGTTCTTCGCTGGTGTTGCGGAGTTCCTCGATCAATCCAGCGATGTTACCTAGAACCTGTGCATATCCTTTCTCCTGCTCTGTAGAAACTCTCTTTCGCACAATGACATTCATCGGATCATCAGTCGTCAAGATGCCTTCGATTTTTGTTCCACCAAGATCGATGCCGATTCTATTCATATGTCCCTACATTAGTTTTTGATGAATTGAACTGAATTTATTTAGTGGAATTGATCTAGTAAATCCTCAAGGATTGTTGTTTTGCAGCAAAGTTGCTTGAGGATCTTCAGGAGCTTTGGCCAGTTGACGAAGACTTTTTGGTAGAATGGACTTATTGGCGAGACGAACTCCGCGTGCCTGGGGATTTTTAACTAACACTTCATCGAGGAGCAAAAAATCTCTTGATTTGCGGATGCGTTCTGAAGGAACAAACTGAAATTCAAGGAAAACACCATTTCCAGTACTAAAATGAAGAATATTGGCACCTTTTTGGTCAGGAAACAATTCATACTCTTTATCTAAAATAAATTTTAGGACTTTGAATCGCTTAACATAAGCTAGCCCATCCTCTTCAGGCTGGTAAACAATATTGTATACAGTTTCTGGGTTGTCGGGGTAGATGCCCAAAACCTTTTTCCCAATAAAGGTTTTTTCTGGAACCCTAGTCACCTGATAACAACGATTATCACCAAATATCACCAGACGATCATATGGAGTGCAGACAGCGATTTCCTTTCCATCGACATCGGTTCCTAAATATCCTTGCTTCCTGTTCCAGAATACTTGAAGCCTTTCAGCAACTTCTCTCAGTTGTATTTCATCGAAAGACTTTAGAATTGTTCTCCTTGGAAATTCAGTGGAATAGCGATCCTGAAGACTACGTATATAAACAATAGTGTAGTTTATCACATCTCGAAGGTGCCGTTCAATTTGGCGAATTTCGCGCTCTAATCTCCTAAATTCTTTTTCTGCCTGGCGACGGTCAAATTTGGAAATTCTTTTAATTTGTAACCCAAGCAGCTTTTCCAGATCCTCATTGGTAATGTCCCTTTTCAAATCTATCTTCAAAGGTTCCATACCCTTTTCAACCGTATGCATGACTTCAGGCCAAGTCTCACATTCCTCAACCTGACGATAGAGTTGTTCAGTGATGAAATATTGCTCAAGCTTTCGGTGATGCCATTGCTCATTGAGTTTGTGTAATTCCAACTTCAGTTCACGTTCCTGTAAATCTACTAGTTGTTCACTGTTGTGTTGGATGATGTCATTGACTGATAGCTGGGTCGGTTGATTCTTTAGAATAACGAGAAGATTTGTGGAAACAGACACCTCACACTGAGTATAGGCATACAATGGTTTAAGAACCTGCGCGGTGGAACTGTTTCGTGGTAGTTTTAACTCAATCTCGACACTTCCAGCTGTGTAGTCGTTGATGCTGCTTAACTTAAAACGCCCTTTGTTGACAGCATCCTGAACCGATTGGATCAAAGATTCTGTGGTGACTCCATAAGGTAATTCCCTGATAACCAATGTCTTTTCATCAACCTGTTCAATGAGAGCCCTCGAGCGTACTTTGCCATTTCCCTCTCGATACTGACTTATATCTAAGAGACCACCAGTAAGGAAATCGGGGAACAATTCAAAAGGCCTCCCTTCCAAAAATGCAACCTGCGCTTCTAAAACTTCATGAAAATTGTGTGGCAGGATCCTCGTCGACATGCCAACAGCAATACCTTCTGCACCTAATAGAAGAGTGGCAGGGATTTTACAAGGCAGTGCCAGTGGTTCTTGGTTTCGACCATCATAGCTTTCCTCGGTCTCTGTCAAATCCGGATTGAAAAGGACCTCCTTGGCTAGAGGTGTCAGTCTCGCTTCGATGTAGCGGGCAGCAGAGGGGGGATCCCCTGTGAAGATATTTCCGAAGTTTCCCTGTTTCTCAATGAAATATTCCTTATTGGCGAGGACGACAAGGGCTTGACCAATCGACGCATCACCATGAGGGTGAAGCTTCATTGTTTCACCTACGACGTTTGCAACCTTGTTGAATTTGCCATCATCCATCCGGTACATCGTGTGCAAAATACGACGTTGAACAGGTTTTAGCCCATCCTCCACATCAGGGATTGCACGCTCTTTGATTACGTAGGAAGCGTATTCAAGGAAATTCTTATCAAGTAACGGTCTCAGATCACTCATACAATCGTTTTTATGCAGTGCTGAAAAGATTCAAGGTAATGGTTTCTTAAAATCCTTTTGAATAATTGGGCTTGACGAAAGTCATTGAAGTCTTGAGCCTAAATGAGGAAAATTAAAATCTAGGTTGTTCTGAAGCAAGATCTTCAAAAAATTTCAGGAGTTTTGGCCTTGTCCATTCTCTAGGGCCAAGCGCACGTCCTACAATTATTCCAGATTTGTCGACCAAATAAGTTATTGGAATATTGCGAACCCCATAAAGTTGGGTCACTGTCATTTCCGGATCGGGAAAAATTTGGAATTCGAACTGATATTTTTTTTGAAATTTTTCTATACGTTCTGCTTCTTCGCCCATTCCAACAGCAAGCACAAGGATCTTAGAGCCTAGTTCTTTTTGAAGCTCCTGCATGTCGGGCATTTCCTTGAGACAGGGAGAACACCACGAGGCCCAGAAATTTAGAAAAACCACTCTACCTTTTTGTTCACTCAACCGAAAAGGCTGCCCGTTTAAAAGAGTTCCTTCAAAGTCTGCAGCGGCCAATTCAACTTTGGGAGCGTCTATTCTTTCTGATTCAAGCATAGCTTGGACTTCCTCAGAGAGTGGACTTCTAGCAGCCCAACCCTGAGAAGTATGAATCAATAGAACGATGGTCAGCTTCAGCAAAAAAGAATATCTATCTAGGAGCAAATAACGCATGGGGTCAATAAGGGTACAGGAGTTGTTCATTTATCCCATCAAGTCTACACAGGGGATTCGAGTTCAGGAAATGGAATTGACAGAACTCGGACCAGCTTACGACAGAAGGTGGATGCTAGTTGGTGAGAAAAATGAGTTTCTCACACAAAGAAAATTTCCGCAACTTAGCCAACTATTTGTTGAGTTCGATGAAGATGGTCTACATCTCTTCACTCCCTCCATGAGACGAATAAAAGTGAGGGTTCCCATTACAAGAGAAAGAATCGATGTGAAAATCTGGCAAGATGTCACTCAAGCCATTCCAGCAGATGCAGAAACTAATCAGTGGATCTCAGAACTTTTGCGAATTAATGTAACCTTGGTTTATATGCCAGAATCCAGTAAAAGAGAGGTCCGCGGGAAATCTAAATCAGGTCTCTCTTTTGCTGACACCCATCCATTTCACCTCATTACAACCCCATCACTGATTGATCTTAACAACAGAATAGTCAATGAGAATCTGCTTAGCCTATGTTTTCGCCCAAATATTGTCGTTGAAGGTGACTTTGCACCTTACGATGAGGATCAGTGGGATTTGATTAAAGTTGGTGAAGCAGAGTTTCGCTGTCAGGAATGGTGTTCACGTTGCCAAATTCCAACAATTCATCCTTTCATTGGCGTTCGACAAGGCTCTGAACCTTTGAATACCCTTGAGAAATACCGTCTCTGGAAACAAGAGATCTGGTTTGGTCAAAACATGATTTTGGTCTCCAAGGCCAAAATTAGGGTGGGAGACCCAGTTAGCATCCTTACTCGTACTGAAAATAGCCTTGCTGAGATGCAAGCTCATGGGTAACACACTTATAAAAGTTTCTCACTAAAATTGTCCCCATGGGGTGTTTGAATAGCAGTGATTAAACAGTGTATACATGGTGCGTTTGGGTTGGTTCTTCAAATTCCATTCTAAGTATTAGGTATCTTGAATCTTCTTCATTTAAACTATACTTTCTTTGAGCTTATTTTCTCTTCATGTTAAATCTATCCACGTCACTTTAAAGAAGCTAACTCGGTTCCCACTTCAATCATAATGTAACCATCGTATTTTTACCATTACTTTCCATAACCCTGCATTGGAGTCATTAATGGTCGACTCTTTGGATGGTAGTGAAAGGCATGTTGGTCCCAACCTACCTCACTGTAAGCCCAATCTACTTTCAACTTTGATGGAATTAAGGTGTCGACCTGAATTGAAGACGTGAGATAATCTACATCAAAATGCAGCACCTGCTACTATCCATTCAGCCCATCATCATCACCAGCCGGTCAACCAGTGAATAATTGTTTTTCACTAAGAGGATGGATTTCGTTGCTTAAACTAGGTATTTTTAGCTCTTTTACGCGAGTTGGTTGATTCCGTTGGCTAAGATCAAGAGTGAATAGTGGGTCAACTTGCCGGAAAGTTACTAGGTACCCACGACCTCCAAAAAACTGAGTACTTTAAACTCTTTCCCTGGTTGCAAAATTGAGGAAAGAGCCCGCCTGTTTCAGGCCTGGAATTATTGTAATCAGCAAGTTTCAAGTTAGGAAATCAGGCTTTTTTCCGCCTTACTCGGAAGACAATTACTAAACAAATAAGTTGAAAAAATCACAGCAAAGCTGACGCGTAGAGAATTCGGACATTAGGAGGAATTGATCTGGTGGGCTTCAGGAACACCTGGTGGTATTGTGACTGAGATTGACGGAGATGGTATTCGTCTCAATACATAGTTTGGATAAGATGAGGTGGATGTTATTAACTACATTCCAGCTCAGTATGATAATGCAATTGCGAGAAAGTTTGGACACGCTGGCGCCAGTGACTCGTGCACAATAAATCAGACCACTTTCGTATCGAATATGCGATCTTAATATTTATGTTATTGGTGATAAATGCAAGGCTAAAAAAATGCCAAAAAGTGAGGGTTTTCAGCCAATAGCCATCGAAAAGTCAATGTTGCAGCATTCATCTGGCTATTAAACGGAGAAGATCCTGTTTCACCTTCATCAGTCAATACTTCCAATAGTTGTGTTACACCGGATCATAACATTTTAGTTGCTGCAGTATATCATTTCAAAGATGATTCAATCGTTGGAGTCAAGGGGGGTTAGTGGTGAGAACCCTAAAGATGCTAGTACGATTTTTCGCAAGATAGAAGCTACCTATGCACAAGGTTAGTACGTTATAACTTACGACATGTTTGGTTGATTTATCACCACGAATGTGGGCTGTGCTTTATACAGTAATTCACATCCCATTATCAATACTGATTCGACAGGAGCCTAGGCCAACGTAATTCGATTTCAAGGCCCCCGAATGATCCTCGCCGAGCAGTTATTTTCCCCTGATGTGCCTGCATAAGTTTCTGACAAATTGCCAAACCTAGTCCGCTTCCACCACTTACGCGATTTCTTGATTGCTCAGTCCTGTAAAATCTGTCGAATAAATGTGGTATATCTGCTTCTAAAACACCTGGTCCGTTATCACTTAGTAATAGCACAACTTCATCTAGGTCAAGACCGCTACGGATTTCCAGGGTACTTTCAGGAGCATGGCTGGCCGCGTTTTCTATCAAATTTAATAAAACCTGTTGCAAGCGATCGTAATCTCCATTGATAGGAAGTGTAGATTGGTTTGGTGTCCACTTAACTTTCACATTGGCAGCTTCTAATCGGGTTTTTGCCTGATTTAAAGATTCGGTGACCATTACATTGAGATCAAGTGGTCTTAGAAAGAGTTCTAGCTTGCCGAGTTCAAGGTGGTTGATGAGTCGAAGGTCTTCAACGATTCTTTGAAGTCGAGTTGTCTCTTGGTGTAATGAGGCTAAGCTATTTTTATTGAAAGGACGGACACCATCCTCAAGAGCCTCTATTTCACCTTTCAGAATAGAAAGTGGAGTCCGCAACTCATGTGCGGTATCTGCAACCCACTGCTGCCGTTGGTATTCATAATTTTGAAGAGAACCTGCCATCTCATTAAAGGCTTGTGCCAACTGCCCCAACTCATCGGAAGTTGCCACAGGAATTCGTGTATCGAGTTTGTGTTCTCTCAGTTTTTCAGTTCCATTCTTTAATTCATGTACCGGTTTCAGTAATTGTCTGGAAACTAGCCAAGCGATCAAAGCACCTAGTAGTACTAGTGAACCACCAAAAAACCAAAGCCACTGAAGATTTCTCTCTATAAAACGCAGACCGCTTTGTGGAACGTTACCATGCCATTGGAGAAAGGCTACAACACGACCCCCATAATTTACAGGTAGTCTTAAGACCACAGTTTTACTAGAAGGCTTCCCAGCAATTAAACGTCCTTGTGTGCTGACCAGGGTGAGGTTCCTTCCCCATTCACTTGTTCTTGGTGGTTTGCGAACTCTGGGTCCATACAAATCAGGGCTTAATTCAAAAAGTTCAAAAGGTTCATTAAAGTCCTCAAATAAATCTCTTGGACCATGTTTTTTTTGACTTTTTATACCTGAGGGAAAATTTTCTCCTTCTAAAACTGCCTGTCGGATGGATTCCTGGAGTATCATCAACCAATAGATCCTTTGATTGTTGAGGAGATTCCAACTGCGTTGGATAGCATAGTGTTTTTCCAGTACTCCAACAACATAGCGAAGTCGTCCAGATTCTTGCTGCTGAAGAAAGCCCCTGAATTCTGACCGGACTTGGTTGTGGACGGCAAACATCATTAGCCCCATCAATAAAATAGCGTGAAATACAAAGGCCAAAAATAGCTTTGTGAACAGTGAAAGAAATGGCCATCGGATCCCAATTTTTTTTGGATTCACAGAGTTGGAGCTTTCAAAATTGAATGAATAATTT
Source organism: SAR324 cluster bacterium JCVI-SC AAA005 (assembly GCA_000224765.2). Classification (GTDB taxonomy): domain Bacteria; phylum SAR324; class SAR324; order SAR324; family NAC60-12; genus JCVI-SCAAA005. The sequence goes on from AGAU01000066.1 coordinate 7,548, forward strand.
ACCAATCGATTTTTGATCTTATGAATAATAAAACCAAATTTTATCATCTGAATCTATGAAACAAGAAATTTGTTGAAATTTAAGATTGAGATAAAATCGATTGATTCATAAAGTATTGATTTCAATTTTAAAAAAAATTTTAAGATAAATGTAAAGAATCACTTTTGAGTTGAAACTTATTTTACTGAAAAACTTTGGTAATTAAGTAAGATTGAAACATTCAGGAGCCGAAAATGTCATAAATGAATGTCCAGAGATTCTTACAATTATATTTTAGCGGCTTTGAATTCACAGAAATTCGTCAGTTTTGTACAATTGTTTAAACAATTCCCAATAACAAGGGTGCTCCCTTTCAAAACGTGATTTTAATTCATTGTAGACTGACGATGGAGGTGAAATGTTCCAATGTGGAGTTTCTGGTTTATCAATCCTAGCTGCTAGAAAACCAGCTAACCATTCAAGCTGTAGTTCTCGATCCTTTACAGGAGGTAAGTACTCAATTGGGATTGAAGATGAGCAACGAAAAGCAGCCCAACCATATCCATACCAATCAGTCTTTTTATATTTCAAATTTGACTCCTTGGGACTTTTTTTGCTAGTTTCTGACGGTAAAATTTGTCATTATCAATATACGGAAATTAGAAATTTGTTAAAGGATCTCAGTATGACTATTACCTCAGCTTATTTGGTATTCCTAATTTTTTTCTTTGTTTTCTTTTTCCCAATGGCATTAGGGATTGGCCTTTACTGGTATGAAAAGAAATCAGGTATGGATAAATCCTGAACATGATGGTATAGCTCAAAATTTGCGATGCCTTTTTACAGTTTCTACTGCTGAGGGTCGCGAATTTGTTTGAAAGTCGTCTTACAGCAGGTTTTGGCGCTGAACGTTTAGCCAGCCCCCCGATACGGTCATTTGGCTAAAATCCATTGAGATGAAATCCACTGACATTTAGATGTAAATAAAAACCAATCTGAAGAAATTTTTCATGCTGCTCCCAACCAACAAAGAAAACACGGTCGATTCATTAATACAGGTCACTCAAACCTTTCGCAGTCAAACTGACCAACAAGACTTTCGAGATTGGCTTTTAGGTCAGAGTCCAAAAAAAGAAGATGGCACAGTAAGCCAGTTTGCCCCTATAAAATCCGATAAGTGGATTGGGTTTGGAGATAGGTTTCATTCAGAACCTTAAAAAAATACTGGTATTCTGGACACTATTGTTTCTACTGAGTCCATTTCCTGCCGCATCAGAAAATCACATCAACCCTCAGAGATGGCTGCCCGGAGATCGTTTGGACTGGCACTCTCTCTACCTAGATGGTTACCCACGAGAAAACATACAAATTGAATCTGTCAGAACAGCAATTGAAGGGAGAACTACTATCAGAATTTCTCCCCAGCAACAGTGGTCAGACTGGAAAACATTCCCGCTTTGGGAAAAACCCTTTCTACATGTTCCTATCTGTTTCTCACCTCCTGAACTAACTATTGAAGAAAAATGGCGCTGGCGAGATTTCTTTGCTGGAGGGGGAACACTTATGCTAGACCACTGTTTTTCACAAACCACAGCGATTGAAAAAGATTGGTTTCGTTGGAGTCAGTCGCTGTTTCCAAAATCAAGTTGGGAAACAATAAGTCGCAGCCATGTTCTATCCTACACTTTTTATCTTCTTGAGAAGAAAATGCTATTGGGAAATGATGGAGTACCAATTCGACTTTTGGATCAAGATGGAAGATTTATAATGTTGTGGAATCGCTCCAAGCGATTCAGCTGGGAAACAATGATGCGAAACCAAGTTAGAATAAATTCCAACCCAACGGATATAGAAACGGGCCTTAGATTTTATGTGAATTTGTTAATGTATTTGCTAACTGGAGATTACAAAACAGATCAATTGCACCTACCAACGATTTTGTTGAGGAGAAAATAATCTGAAATGATTTTTCAACTTGAACCACAATTGATGCTGTTACTTATTTTCTCTCTGCTTTTTGCGTTGACTTTCCATGAATTCGCACATGCTGCGATAGCTTATCTGTGCGGAGACCAGACTGCAAAGGATTTAGGGAGATTGACGTTAAATCCGCTAGCACATCTTGATTTGTTTGGTAGCATAATGCTCATATTTGCTGGCTTTGGATATGCCAAGCCGGTACCAGTAAATCCTAGAAACTTTAGGATCAGAAATGCAGATCTATATGTTTCTGCGGCAGGGCCGTTAAGCAATCTAATCCTAGCTGGCTTGGGAGCTTGGATGTTAGGGATGAGCCTTCAGGGAGGATGGCAAACAATCTGGAATTTCCCTTTAAGCGAACTGCTTATCTGGTTTTCTTTAATCAACATGAATCTATGCCTCTTCAATCTGCTCCCCATTGGACCCCTTGATGGAAGTTCTGTCTGGCCCTATTTTCTACCGGACGCCACACATAGAAAGTTCATTGAATTCAATAAAAGATATGGGACCCAGGTACTGATGGGATTGGTCATGGTAAGCCTTGCTCTACCCGGAATTAGTCCATTTCGTTGGATTGGAGAAGCCAGTCGAAGCCTGGTTTCATGGATGGTTAAAATCTTGTAATTAGGTATGAGGTTCAGAATTCCCGTGCCTATGTTCAGGCGAAATACGGCTTGATGTGGATGAATAAAAAGATCCGTGGTGGTGGAATTGAAATATTTTGCGGAAGAAAAAATAGCGATCAAGCTCGCGCCTGTAAGTGCGCTAAGCATAAGCAATATCGCCAGCAACAATTCTGTGAAAGCTCCTAAGTTCGGTGAATGAGTTTTGACAGAAAATTGATCAACTGCATGTACTCTTCCTATTTATGGTTTTTCCAGGTATTTGCTCAAGAGATAAAAAATTTAAAGTTATAATTGATTTGATAACTCATTGATATACAGATAAGTGTGACAAAAAACTTTATTTTAAAATAATTTTTTTTTTTAACTCAGTCATTTTTGAACTGATCAGAGTTTTATTTTACAAACAAAATTTATATTTGGTAGACTCTCTAATTCTCTAAGTACATTTTTTTCGATATCCTCATCGACTCTCAGCAGCGCCATCGCCTCTCCGCCTTTTTGGTCTCTACCTAAATTGAACTGATCTATATTGACATTGTGTTTTCCCAAACAGTCTCCAATGGCTCCAATTATTCCTGGTCTGTCATTATTTTTGATGGTCAAAATCGTTCCAGTGGGAGCCATTTCTAATAAAAATCCGTTTATTAGTGTTAACCTAGGGTGAGGACCACTGAAAACGACCCCACCAATCGTAAACTCTTCTTCGTGCTTACTTAAAGTACACTTCAGAGCGTTTTCGTAGTCACTAAAATGATGATCTTTCTCTTCTCCAATCCGTAGACCAATTCTTTGAGCAATTTGCTCGGCATTTACAAAACTCACCGTTTCATGATGTTGGCTAAGAAAACCTTTTAAAAAACAAAGGCGTAGTAGTGCAACGTTTTGCTTTGCAAGGGTGCCCCGATACTTTAGGTTCAGAAATGATGGTGAAAAGCGCATATATTGTGAAGCAAATGATCCCATCTTTTCTGCAAGTGTTGTGTAACTTGAAACAAGATCACCTTCAAGTATCTGTACTCTCGGCATGTTTACTGGAAAGTCCACTACTTCACCTCTCAGAGCTTTTGGTACCTGACTTGCCACTGATTCTGCGATCCTCAATTGGGCTTCGGTAGTTGATGCACCAATATGAGGAGTCATCACGACATTGCGTAATTTCGCAAAAAGGTTATTGACAGGAGGTTCTTTTTCCCAAGTATCTATACCAACTCCTCCCACTTTGCCCGTTTGCAAAGATTTCAAGAGATCATTTTCGTTGATGATTCCCCCTCGTGCTGCGTTGATGATCACGACACCATCCTTCATAGATTTGAGTTCCTCAGAACCAATCATCCCTATGGTTTCCTTATTCTTCGGTGTGTGAACACTTAGGATATCTGCTTTCTGAAACATTTCTTTCAGTGTACTTTTCAACACTCCGTGGCGTTCAAAAACCTCATCAGCAATGTAGGGATCGTAAGCCATCACACGCATATCGAAGGCTCTACAAAATTTAGCTACACGATGTCCGACATTTCCAAGCCCGATCAAGCCAATGGTCTTATTCATCAACTCTGTTCCACTAAATTGATGCCGATCCCAACCACCTTCTTTCATTCTGTGATGAGCTGGAACTAGGTTTCTGACAGTTGCTAAAAGAAGTGCAAGAGTTAATTCAGCAGCTGAATTAGTGTTTTTCCCGGGACTGTGTAAAACAAGAATACCTTTATGGGTTGCATAATCTACATCGATGTTGGCAATTCCTACTGCTGCTCTCGCAATAACTTTTAGACAAGATGCCCGATCAATTAATTCATGATCTACCGGGGTTTCAGAGCGGGTTATAATTCCATCAAAATCAGAAATTATCTCTCTAATCTTGGTCATTGGTAAATCCGGGGCATATTCGACCAGAATATCTTGTTCTGATTCAAGAAGTTCAAGTGCTAAAGGATGCAAAGCTCCTGTGATAAGCACTTTGTATTTTGATGACATAAATCTGTCTGAATTATTAGAAATATTATTGAATATTTGGCCGATGCTTAATCGGCCGAAAAGGCATCAAAGGACAATACTTGAGGCATTTGCTGTGATGGTAAGGGCTTGGAAAGCGCACTTACCACAGTATCCCTTGACTTCGACAAGGTATCCAATGGTGTCATTCAGTCTGGATTGTTCTTTATCATTCACAACAGCGGTACTGGTGCCACTCTTGATCCACCCCAAAAGCTTCATGTTTTCTCCAGATTTAAACTCATTCTCGAACACATATTTCTTTATTGCATTCTGATACGAAGGTTCATCAGAGAGAATGACTCTGTGGTTGACACTAGCAATTGCGTCACTAAGTTCTTTACGGAAGACATCTTTATCTGGCACTCCAAGATATTGCTCGATAGTTTGCATGAACTTTTCATCGGGTTGTACATCAGTCTGTGTGACCTCATGCTTCACTTTGGTATTTAGAGCATAGGCACGCACATGATCTGTATATTTCTTCCAGGTTGTCTCCAAAACAGAGTCATCCCTAAGGATTGCACTGTACACGTCACTTGCGATTTGTCCCATAATCCAGTTTTTGGCTTGAGGTAAAATTTTCTCAACGTAGTGATTCAGTTTTGTTTTTTGCTGGGCATAGGATTCCTTTATCGAATGCTCCGTTCGTAAATACAAATCCAGCGGAGTTACGCAAGGATTTTCTAGGGCAATCGAAGTTAACATGGCGTGATCACCGCTCTCCTGCATAAGTCGCTGAAGGTTGGCAGCAAATTCATTGATTTGAAAATGTTCTGTATTTTCAAAAACATTTTGTATGAACCGTGGATCTAAGCCAAAGGTCCCTTCGGACGGTTTAATGAAAGAAAACTCATCTAAAATCATTCGGGCCATGTTGTTATCTACACCGCTATCAGCACGACCTGCATAGATCAAAGCTTTCTGTAGAAGAGTCATATTTGGGTTCTGCTTTGACTCGTAGAGTCTGGACATGACGGCCATCAGACTCAACAAGGTAAGGCTGTGCGGCGCTACATGAGCGAGATGCTGCTTTTCCTTCTTCCAGTTTCTATGGCTGTTTGAATAGGTGAACTCATAAATCATCTGCTCCTGCTTGAAATCAACAGAAAGAGGCATCTCAATGAATGTGGTCCTGGATCTTAAAGCTTCAAATGTCGCATTTTCCATGAACATATTGAACTCATGAAAATTTGTATGTCCAATAATGACCCCATTGAAGGGAATCGGTGGTTGCCCCTCAGGTTTAAAGAAGCGATCTTGTGTTGCAAAAAGTAATTCATAAAGAAATTTGTCCGACAGCTTCAAGATTTCATGAATTTCTACTAATCCGTTTGCTCCAGCACACAATTCACCTTTATAATCATGAACCAGTGGGTGAGACTCACTACCAAATCGTGGTAGGAGGCTATAATCAATATTTCCAACCAATGATCCAGCTTCCTGACTTTTTTCATCTCTTGGAGTGTAAGAGCCAATCCCGTTTTTGGTGCGAGCATCATAAACCATGCGCTTCGCTTTCAAATAAGGTAGAAGCTCTGAGAAGGAAACATCCATCGTTCTCATGAAATCACGTAGAACATACTCACTGTATGGAGAAAGTCTACCACTGATCGTTATGCTGAATTCTTTGTCATAATGAGGATGATTTGCCAACCATTCTCTTAGGATTTCTTGATCCATTCCACTTACGATCTCACTCGCAAATGCTTTTCTGGTTTCCTCTGGGAGAACTTGCAGAGGCTTTTCAAACAAGGGACTTTGAAGATAAAAGATGCCTTCCTCTTCAAATAGAGCCTGATCCCTGAGCCTTTTGTCAATAGTTGGCAGCAGTAGGGTATGAGTTTTACCCTCCTCTGATTGAGAGTATTGTTTGAGGGCTAGTTTGATTCCTTCCATTGATCTTGATTTAGCGGCTCCGGGTGGTCCTAAAAGAATCCAAAGGCGTTTCGAAGCTTCTAGCCCTCGACTGGCATTGTTAATTTTCTCAACTAAATTTTCCTTAGCTTTTTGCTGGCCAAAAACAATGTAATCCCCAACCCGATCAGGATTTTCAAAAAATTGATAATGATGTTTAATTGGTTTCCCTGGACTGATAGCGTGGTTTACCCCTGAAGATAGCAACATGTCATGGAGAAGCTGAAAAGTGTCTCGAGTTACCCAGGGTTCTTGTTGAACGAGTTGGAGGTATTCATCAAAGCTAAGAATTTCCTCGGAAACATTTCGCTTGGTGCTATTTTCAAGAAGTGCTTGAAGTGCTTCTCTCATATCGATCTCATTTTTTTGTATGAAAACTTAGAATCTGAAGATAATGGCTCAAAGAAAGACAGCAGGATAATATGTCAAAGGGGAATCCATAGTCCCATAGGAGTGAAGCATCATGTAGAGGATTTTTCAACTTTTGAGGTGATAAGAGGATTAGACCAAATGTTCTATGATGTACTGACGACGCTCATTTGTGTTGGCCCCCATGTAAAAATTTAACAATCCGTCGACTTCCTGTAGGTGCTCGACGCGTACAGCTTGTAAGCGCATCTCAGGCCCAATGAAAGGCCCAAACTCTTTTGGTGAAATTTCTCCAAGTCCTTTGAATCTAGTGATCTCAAAATGCTTTCCACTTTTCAGATGAGTAATTGCAGAATCTTTCTCACCTTCATTGTAGCAATATTTGGTTGTTTTTTGATTGCGGACACGGAAAAGAGGCGTCTCCAAAATGAACAGATGTCCTCTTTGCACCAATGTTTCAAAGTATTGAAGGAAGAAAGTTATAAGCAGGTTGCGTATATGAAGGCCGTCAACATCTGCATCCGTAGCTAGGATTACCTTTTCATACCGTAGGTCATCAACAGAGTCTTCAATTCCTAAGGTCTTCATAATGTTGTAAAGTTCTACATTTTTGTAGAGAGCTTCCTTACCTTGTCCAAAGCAATTAAGCGGTTTGCCTTTTAAGCAGAAGATGCCCTGGGTTTCAACGTTTCGACTGCTGATCATACTCCCACCAGCACTCTGCCCTTCGGTCAAAAAGATCATGCTTTCAATATTATGATTCTTTGAATCGTTTCTATGAAACTTACAGTCTTTCAAATTGGGAATGGCGAGAGCTGTTTTGCGAGCATTTTCACGAACTGCTTTTTTGACGTTGGAAAGTTCTTTGCGAACTTTTTCATTGAGTTGAACCTTGCTTTTGAGAGCTTCAGCAGCGTCTGGATTTTTAAAAAGAGCATCTACCAAGCTGTCCCTGACTTGCGTGACGATCCATCGAAGATCAGTATTACCAAGCTTGTTCTTTGTTTGTGATTCGAAGATCGGTTCTTGAATCTTTACAGCGACGGCACCAACAATTCCCTCTCTTACATCTGGCCCTTGAAAACTGCTTTTAAAAAATTCATTAATTCCCTTCAGTATTCCCTCTCGAAAAGCACTGAGATGGCTTCCTCCGTCACTTGTAAAATGCCCATTCACATAACTAAAATTCGTTTCTCCATATAGTTCAGTGTGTGTAAGGGAATACTCTAGTAAGTCAACTTGTACATGTAGAATTTTATAGAGTTCTTTGTCACCAACCTCTTTTTCCAACATTTCCTGCAAACCTCGCTCAGCTTTGAATTTTTCACCGTTAAAAATGAGGCTCAAACCACGGTTTAAGTATGCGTAGTTCCAAAGCTGTTTTTCGATTAGTCTGAAATCAAAATGGAACCTTGAAAAAATAGATTCATCAGGTATGAAGCGAACCTCAGTGCCATTCCGTTCCTTGGAAATTGTACGGCCTTCATCTACCAACTCACCTTTAGTAAACTTCGCAAATGCCTTTTCGCCATCACGGACTGAACTTACCTCAAAGCTCTCTGAAAGCGCGTTCACTGCTTTAGTCCCAACGCCATTCAGACCGACACTGAACTGGAACACCTCGCTATTATATTTTGCCCCTGTGTTAATGCTAGAAACGCATTCCACTAATTTTCCTAATGGGATACCCCTGCCGTAGTCACGGACTTTCATTACAGTTTCTTTTAGATTGATTTCTATACGCTTGCCATGGCCCATGATGTATTCATCAACTGCGTTATCAATCAATTCCTTCAGAAGGATGTAGATTCCATCGCTGGATTGTGAGCCATTGCCTAATCGGCCAATGTACATTCCAGGCCTTTTCCGAATATGCTCCAGTGACGAGAGTGTAATAATTTTGGTTTCGTCGTATTGAACGGATTTAGTATCCATTTCAGATAACTCAAATGTTAGGATTCTGGATCATTTTGAGCTTTATATAGAAGCGGAATTCCATCAGGGCGAACAGGAATGCTCCAGTTGTTTCTTGTTGCCCAAATGAAGTTTGGATGGATAAGCGGAAAGTAAAGAAGTTCTTTATCTAGAATTGCCCATGTTAAATTCAGCATTTTTTCACGTAAACTTGGCTGCCATTCCTGATCAATTGCGCCAATCAACTGATCAACCAAAGGATTGGAGTAGCCCGTGAAATTCCAACTACTTCCAGAACGATAAAGGTAATTCAACATGTAGTGGGAATCATAAGTGGGTAGTCCCCAACCCATGAGAAAGAGGTTGGATTTTCCTTGACGAAGATCTTCAAAATGCTCGTCACTTGAGCGCAGATTCAGTTTTATGGGAACCCCTGATTTTTCTAGTTGTCTCTGAATTTCACTGCACAACAGTTTCACGTTCTCGTATCGATCATTTGGGCAATCTAAATTTAATTTGCTAGTTTTTAGCTCAAGTGAATGCTTTCTATTTTGAATCGAAGATCCCAGAAGGTTGATTTTATTTGGATTTTGATATGTAGGGCCACCATGGGCATCAGGTGGAACAATGTGCTCACTAAGAATACCTTGCCGACTATAGACCCTAGAAAGTAACTCCTCTAATTGCAGGCTAGATTTAACAAATCTTCGCGCTTCGATACTTTCAAATGGGTTCAAAAGGACTGATTTATGGGTCCCCGAAGAAATTTTAAAACCTAGAAAAATTGTTCTAAGAGATGGGCGCTCATGCATGATAATTTTTTCGTTCTGACTAAGTAAATCAACTTGTTGGGTTGAAACGGGCACCAAGAAGTCGACCAAATTATCTTCGAGCATCTCCCTCTGCCGAACTACTTTAGGTTCCTGCAAAATCTCGATAATTTCAACTAGACTTTCAGAAGATTTCCACCAGGACATGTTTTTGAAAAGTTTGAGAGGTTTACCTTCCATCTGGTTAAGCTTAAAAGGCCCCGTACCATTTGTTTCAAAGAAATGATTTTCACTCGAAGTATCAATCTCAGTAAGAGACCTCTCAACAATCCAAGATTTTGAGACGATGTTGATCTGAGCCAATTGAACAAGTAGCAACGGGTTCGGTTTATCTAATATAATTTGGAAACGAAAATCATCTATTGAAGCAATACTACCGAAACTGGTTGTATGCGGTCGAACTGAAGATCCAATTCCCATTGCTCTGTTGAGGCTAAATACTACATCTTCAGCTTTCAGCAATGACCCGCTGTGAAACCGAACATTCTCTCTTAAAGTGAATTCCCATCTTGTCGGACTCAGTTGTTTTAATCTTTCTATAAGGTTCGGATTGGGAATCAAATCTTCATCTTGAGAAAAAAGTTTTTCATAGATCTGATATAGCAAAATTTCTTCTTCAAAATTTTGATATGCATGTGGGTCAAGATTTCTAATTTTACTGGGAAGAAGCCATCGAAGTTGATCATCAGCCTTAGTTTCAACTGTTCTTCCAAATAGGAAAAAAAGTAAAAAAATGCCTGTTAGATATGGAAGGTGTTTGAAGAAAGAAATGAACAAGTTTGAAGGCTTAATCGTTCCAGAGATTAGATAGAGATAAAAATGGGCAATGATAAGCTGATTTCAGTTGTTAAATATATAATCTTATTGGTAAAAAAGGCAGTAATATCGCAGAAAGAGAATCGAGATGAGTCTGTTTCTCCAAAGAGAAGTGGGGTAGAGGATTGATTTCTTAGATTGAACCAGCTTTAAGAGTAAAATCTGGTAAGTTGAATAAGGTTTTTTCTGAAGATTGTAAAGTTTGTGGGGGTACTAATTGGTTACTTAAAGAATTGATTCCTTTACGAATCGAAATTATTTGATGCCTATAGACCTCATCAATCTCCATACTTTTTTGGGCATTCTTCAAAGCATTGTGAATAGTTGAATGGCTACGACCCAGAAACTGGCCGATCTGACTTAACGACATCCCGAAATCTTTTGTCAATATGTAGACTATATATTGACGAGCTTTTATTACTCTTTGGTCTCTTCTACCGGATTTGACATCTTTCAAACTCAAACGAAATGCATGGCAGACATGCTTAATAACTTCGTCTTCTGAACTATCGAAAGTGTAAGTTTCATTGTTAACAGTTTGCTGGTGACCACGGCTCATTTCGTCTGCGTTGGGTATTAATTTTTTTGCCAGTTCCAAAGAAATTTTCTCTCCCATAAGTGATGAGTGTGCGCCCAAACGGATTAAAACCCCTTCCAACTGACAAATATTAGGAGGTAAATTATTGATTATATAATGACAAATTTCTTCGTTTAGTTCAATTTGTGAATTTTTCGCTTTATTCTGAAGTATCTGGAGGCAAGATTTGCGATCTGGAGATGGTAAATCAATTGATAGCCCAGATTCTAATCTGTTGGCAAGATTAGAATTGAGCCCTGTTATTCTGCTAGGAAGATTGTTTGCTGAAAGAATAATCTGTTTACCTGATTCCTTCAGGGTGTTTATAGTGTGTTTTAGTTCCTGCTGGCATTGGGGTGAGCTGCTTAATACTTGGACATCTTCCAAGATCAAAATGTCTGTGTTTCTGAATTTATCACGAAATTTAGACATCTGATTGCTTCGAATATCTTGAATGAATTGATTAAGAAAACTTTCAGCATTCAACATCATCAGCTTGTTTTCAGGATGCTCTATAAGCCACTCTTTAGCAAGGGCTTGGAGCAAATAACTTTTTCCAGTACCCTCCTTTCCATAAATCAAGAAGGGGTTAAAGCTTTTGGCAGGATTCAGAAGGACCTGCTCTGCAGCTTTAAAAGCTAATTGATTAAATTCACAGATTACAAAGTTCTTGAATCGGCAGGATTCGAAATTTGCAATAATACTTAATGGACTGGCTTTTTTGTAGGCGCCAACCTCTGGCACATCATTTTTAAAGAAATTTTCGCCTTCTTGACTCTCGAAGAGAAATTCTTCTTGAACAGCTAGTTTTTGTGTTCCTCTAGAACCAACTAGGTATTCAAATCTCTTTCGACTAAATTCACCGAATTCAGGGTAGGAGTCTGCAAGTGCAGACTTAAGATGACCTTCGTGATTATTCTTTATATCAAGTCGATGTAGTTCGTGGGGGATTCCGGCGAAAACTACCTTTTTGGAGGTGATTTTCACCAGTAGTAGGGCATCCAACCAATTAGATCTACAACCTGAAGGAAGCAATTCCCTCAGCCTAGACTTGCAGATTTTCCATCGGTTGTTGTCAAGATCCATCTTTTACTCAGCATCCAAGTCCAATTGGATATCCATATTGCCCCACCGAACTCCCCCAGAGTCCGAAGAAGCTGGAGGATCACTCTGCACCTATCAAAAGTAATGCCGTGGGAGTAATCCTTCAGGATAAGTTCGTATAGCAAATTTTTTCTGATCAATTTAGGAAACTCAAAATTTGGAGGAGTTTCCTAATGAAAACAATTGACTAGCTTGAGGCTGGCCAAATAATGAGTGGCAGTCTTGCTGGTCAAATCAGCAGGTAATTTGTAAAGATTTGAATCCGTCGATGGAAGAGGCTCTATCAAGCCTTTAGTGTTGCGTCCAGCAGTAATCTAGTGCGAGAGGAGGGTACGTTGCTGCCTCTCAATTCAGCAACGTTTTGATTCATGTTGAACCATTGGAAGAAACCTTACGAGAATCGAATTTTGAAATCAAACGATTTTTTTACAAATTATATCAGATGTTAAGCCATAAAGCATTGATACCAGATTACAATTTTTTTAAACATTTATTCTGAAGTCGAGGGAGGAGGTTAATCTGAAAAACTGAATAGTTAAATATCAAAATAAGTCTAAATATGTTCTTATTTGTCTTAGTTGTCACTAAAATGAAAATCTTTCAAAATATTTAAGAATCAATAAACAATGCATTGGGATACAAAAAACACTAGCTTATTTCTCCTCTATTGGAAATTTGATTTTAATAGAATTTCTTGGAGTCTTCCCAGCTAAATTCCAATCGACCCTCAAGACTAGTTATCTCCAATTTGAAGGGCTTTGGTCCCAATTTTACCCCTGTTGTGAGTTTGTTTAATTTTGGAAAACTGATTTTGAAGACTTCTATCCAACGGTCCAAATCTTTTAGATATCTGCCTAGAAGTAATCTCTCCTGATCAGTGTTTTTTATTTTTTGAATCTCCATAGGAACCACTTTATCTCCATCATCGTCATAAAGTTGTGCCTGCCAGAGAGAATCTTTTTTACCAAAGTTAATTTTCTTGTTACTTCCTGAATAAATCATCAATAAAAAATCAAATTGATTGGCAAATTGTTGCTTATGCTCAAGTGAAATTTCTAGACTCGCAGCTTCATCCAATTGATATGAACTTTTTAAAGAATCGTTTAAAAACTGCCTGTAGTCTTCACTACGAAACAATCCAGCAGCAATCATTTTCGTATTATAGTCTCGATAGATTTCATTTTTACGATATGAATCTGACAGTATTTGTCTTAGCTGTGGGGGTGTCTCCCCTAAATTTTCATAAATGGGGTGCAGAGCCCAGTAGTCCGTTGTGGAACAACCAAAGCAGATTATGGTAGCCGTTAGGGAAATAATTACCCGGGTCGCGAACAATTTTATCATGGTGTTGCCCCACCATTTTTTTTAATCAAATGTCCAAGTTTATCTTGTTTGGTCTTTAGGTAATTAACGTTGTTAGGATGCTGCCCTTTTTCGAGAGGAACTCTTTCAATGATTTTAAGCCCATGCCCCTCAATACCAACGATTTTTCGGGGGTTATTTGTCATCAAGCGCATCTTTCGTACCCCCAACAAGCTGAGCATACGAGCACCCAGTCCGTAATCACGAAGGTCGTCTTTAAAACCCAGATGATGGTTGGCCTCCACAGTGTCCATTCCCTCTTCCTGAAGCCGATAAGCTCTTATTTTATTGAGCAACCCTATTCCTCTTCCCTCTTGCGGTAAATATAGAATGACACCTCTGCCCTCAGCCTCTACCATTTCCATAGCACTTTGCAGTTGAGGTCCACAATCACACCTTTGAGATCCAAACACATCTCCAGTTAAACATTGAGAATGAACTCGAACTAAAACAGCATCTTCTTTGGACCATTGTCCTTTTACCAAGGCAACATAGTCTTTATTGTCAACTTCACTGAAGAATCCTACTACTTTAAAATTGCCAAATTGAGTAGGCATTTTCGCCTCTGATTCAATTTTAACGACACTATCATAATGGGTACGATATTTTATCAGATCAGCAATAGTTGATAACTTCAATCCGTGTTGATCAGCAAAGCGACGAAGCTCAGGGTATCTAGCCATGGAACCATCATAATTCATTATTTCACAGATTACCCCCCCTGGTCTAAATCCGGCGATTCTAGAAAGATCAACAGCACCTTCAGTGTGGCCTGCCCGTTTTAAAACACCACCTTCATTGGCTTTCAAGGGAAATACATGACCAGGTTTTACTAAATCTTTTGGAGAAGCATCGGATTTCATTGCAGTTAGAATCGTTTGTGCGCGATCAGCTGCAGATATTCCCGTAGATACGCCCTCTGCAGCTTCGATTGTTACTGTAAAGTTTGTGCCATGTTCTGTTTGATTATGTGCCACCATCAGGGGTAAATCCAATTGCTTTGTTCGTTGAGTATCCAATGCTAAACAAATTAATCCTCGGGCGTGAGTTGCCATAAAATTTACTATTTGAGGAGTTACCATCTGTGCTGCACAAACGAGATCTCCTTCATTTTCTCGATCATCATCGTCGATTAGAACAATCATCTTGCCAGCTTTAATATCCGCGATAGCTTCTTCAATTGGATCAATTCTTAGAACTTCAGTCATTCAACCTTTCAATTGGTTTTAATTCTAATAACAAATCAGGGTCTAGTATTTCTGTTTTAACAATTTTAAAATTCAGGGTGTCAATCAATTTTTCAATTCCAAGTGCACCACACCATGAGAGACCCTCATCACCAAGAATGCGTGGAGCTAAAAAAAGATAAATTTTATCAACAAGCTTTGACTTGAGAAAACTTGCGTGTACCTTAGCCCCTCCCTCAACAAGAACTGATTGGATCCCTAATTTTTCGAGTTGGGGCAATAGCCATGATATCTCTGCATGAACACCTGGGCTTGTTAACCTAACAAGATTTGATAGAGTTTCCCAATCTTGCTTAGGCACATTTCTACCAACGACCCAAATAGTTTTAGATTCATCATTTCGCAAGCATTTTGCTTGTCTTGGCATTCTACCACGTCCGTCCATTATAATTTTAGTCGGAGAAATGCCTTGTTGAATACCGCGTGTGTTGAGTGAGGGATTGTCTTTTAACAGGGTTTCACTTCCAATCAGTATGGCTTGATGCTCATGACGCAATCGATGTACCAGTCGCCTCGAGTTTGGACTTGTGATCCATTTTGAAACGCCAGAACTAGTGGCAATTTTTCCATCAAGAGTCGCAGCGATTTTCAAACTCACAAGCATCTCGAGAAATCTCCTTGTTTGAGAAATCAATTATGAGTAAATTCGGATTTAATTTTTCTTTCTTCGTCCCTATAATATTTTCAGTTATAGTGCTTGGCGGATGTGCAACTCACTGGCAACATCAAATTGACAGTTGCACTTTCGAATCAGCAGATCCACCACTGCGAAGGGTAATTAACTACAATGACCATGGGCTTTGCGACAGGGCTCTTGCACCAAGAACTCCGCCAAACCCAAGAGTTCGCCTGAAACAGAAAATGAATTACTAAAAAATGAATTAACCGCGACCGTACATGGAGGTTCGGGCGCTACAAGACTAACTCTTTCTTCTAGGAGTTGTTCATGTTACGCCAAATGTGGCTCTATGTGGTCCTGTTGATTTTTTCATCAAATTTATTCGGACAAAATACTACTAACATATCTCAACCAAAAACTGGTAGGATTGTCAAAAATTTGATTTTTCAAATAGTTGATCGAGAACCGATTCCAAACAAAAAATTTGATTATGAGGGCCTACATCAGGTTGTGCACGAAGCAGGACCAAATAAGTACTTTCGTTTCAAAGTTTACCCAGAACCCTTACGTTCAAAAAAGATGAGGATATTTGAAGGGGGAATACCGAGGATGAACCAACCTTAATCTCACTGAAGTCTACTACTGACACTCCACACGATTCTAACTCGCTTTGCATGATGTAGAGCAGTTTACCAACACGATGTGAAAGATTGATCTTATGTCTACTGATCCAAACATGACTATCTTGGTTGTGGATGACTTCTCGACAATGCGCCGGATTGTTAAGAACATCCTTCGTCAATTGGGTTTTAGTAACACAATCGAAGCAGACGACGGAACCACAGCACTAGAAAAATTAAAATCAGAGAAGATCGACTTCGTTATAACGGATTGGAATATGCCTAAAATGACAGGACTAGAACTTGTGAGAATGATTCGTTCTGACTCAGAACTTAAGCACCTTCCAATTCTAATGGTGACTGCTGAAGCACTTCAGGAGAATATTGTTGCCGCGGCAAAGGCAGGTGTTAACAATTACATTGTCAAACCGTTCGACGCAAAAACCCTTTCTGAAAAGATGAATAAGATTTTTCCTTGAATCAAATCCACCAATTTTTTCAGAAGTTTGACTTTAAAATTCTTTGTCCTTAGGAAGGTTTCGAGAAAAAATATTTGATTGTACTTCCTTTTCATCTTTGTTTGATTTGAAATCCCTCTCCTCAGGCACATCGCCCTTAAAGAAGGTTGGTACTGCTTCTGCGGCTTCTCTCTCCTCACGAGACTTTCTGCCACGATCCGGGGCTTGTATTGGTTTAGTCTTTACATATTCAATTGCGTTGTGAAGCTGCTGTTGAAGAGTACTGACTCCTCTTTCGTCATGAATTCTGGTCAACAATTTTTTAGCATGTTCCATTCGTTTAAAGTGGTCAGAATTTAAAGAGCCTCCTAATTTTGGTAGATATTGGTAGACCATTAAACAAATTAGAGCAAATTCTCTAACCGTAGGACTAAGATCTTTCCTTGTAGCTTTCTTCATCATTGGAAGGGTTTCCATGATTGCTCTCATCGACTTTGATAAATTCTCAACAGTAGTTTTAGCTTGTTCCTTGTCGCCTGTCATAGTGCCAATTAAGTTAATCTGAGCCGTTCTACGATAAAATCGACTTAAATAGTAACCAGAAAGCGGAATAGACTTTTTCGTTTCTTCTAAGACTTCTACTAAAACAGATTTGTTTTTTGAAGCCATTGGTAAGGCGGAAATACCTTCTAAAATGGGTGATAGTATTTCTTCATGTTGTGCCCGATTGAGTTTCAATAATTTCTTTTTATCCATCTCAATGGACTCTTTTGTGTCGAAATTATGATAAGGTAAAATCTTAATAACTTCTTTTAAGTACTTGATATGGTTTGCTAAGGCTATAAAATCTGCCTTTGATTCTTTATCCTGTTTTTGAATATGAAGATCGTCTTGTAAAAAAAAGAGAAGATGGCCCAAATAAATCTTTTGCGCCTTCATTGCTAGACGGAGCTTTTCGGTGTTTAGAATCAGATCATCAGCTTCCATCATCGAGAGCATGAAAGCGTCTCGATACTGTAAAACACCTTCGTGGGCACCCTTCCTAAGAAAATCAGAGACCATTTCGATTCGAACCTTGGAATTGGATGGATCCGCCTCCAATGAGCCACTAAATTTTTTCATACTCTGAATAGTGCTAGTTGCAGCGAGCCTTGCACCTGTCATTTCAAGCTTTTTGACATTATTTGGATCTGCAGGTTCTCTCTTACGTTGCACAACCTGACGAAGAAACTGATTTGAAGGGATCGATTTCTTGTATGAGCTCAGTTGACCATGAAGTTTTTCCAGGTCGATCCTCATCTTGTCAAAAAGTTTGTGAGTCTCTCTGACTTCTGGAAGTTCTCTTAATTCCTGTCTTTCTTCATCTGAAAGCATGTTTGATCCTGAACTATTAACAATGATTGGAGATTTAGAAATTAATGGAGTTTCGCGTGCAAGGTTTATGAAATTTCAAAAATCCATTTCGTATCTTTTCACCATTTTCTTGATCTAAATATCCTGATATTTTGCAGAGATAAATTTTAATTTTACAGTTAAAATTAGTTCACAAATCTTTAAACACACAAAATTATGCGTGCACTTCAAAAATGTAGATTTATATTTGGGTTCAGGTCCTGCATGATGTGAAGAAATTTGAATTAGCTCACAACTGGTGGGTTCTTGACAAACAATTGATCTAACTGAACGCGCATGCGAAATATTGCCAGAAGAAAAAAATCATTGGTTCTGGGTAGTTTTCTGGTGGCCTTGTCTAGTTGTACGGACTATCTCTTCCCTCCCCAGCCTCCAGAAAGTGTTGAAACCACTCAACTCAGCGCCATCAGTGACCAAAGCGATCTGAGTGAAATTGCAAAGAAGCCTGTTTCTGCATTGGAGCAGGTAGCTGGAACTGTAGAAACTGGAGATCCCGATGAAGCCTATCGTCAAAGGCAGTTGGAGCGAGAAGCACTGATGAAGAGGCTGGAAGCCAAGCAAAAAGAGATGTCAGAGACAGATGACTCTGACAATCTTTTAAGCGGGGCTCTGCTAAATCC
The DNA here is from genome assembly GCA_000224765.2 of SAR324 cluster bacterium JCVI-SC AAA005. Classification (GTDB taxonomy): domain Bacteria; phylum SAR324; class SAR324; order SAR324; family NAC60-12; genus JCVI-SCAAA005. The sequence goes on from AGAU01000066.1 coordinate 25,991, forward strand.
AGACGGAAGCTTCGCCGCTCCTGGTCAAAACACTGCGTTGATCACTTCTATGAGTGATGATGAGAGACGCCGCTTGTTGGACGCGATTCATACTCAATTAGCGGAATACCAAAACCTGGGAATTCCTCCAATTCGCGACGAGCGAGCAGATTTGCTGATGCCAAGAATCTTTTTTGATTTCGATAAAAGCGCAGTTCGTAACGAATTTAAAGACCGACTTCTCCAAATATCCCGTAATCTACTCCGTGAACTCGAGAGAAGAGGGGATATGGTTCTTCAAGTTGAAGGACATGCAGATGAAAGGGGGAACGAGGAGTACAATCTGGTTCTTGGACATCAGCGAGCAAATTCTGTAAAAGATTTGCTGAAAGCTTACGTTGCTGATCCAGGTACACTTCAAACGGTAAGTTTTGGGGAGGAGTTCCCTGCAGTACCCCAATCCAATGAACAAGCTTGGAGTCAGAACAGGCGAGTTCAGTTTACCTTCCTACTTCGTCCATGATCTAAATGTCCCCACTGCTCCAATCTCTGCAGCAGTCAGGACCGCTTGCCATTAGCATCCTGCTGCTGCTGCTGATCTGTTCTGTTTCAGTTTGGACGATTCTTATCAGTAAAATTCTAGTTTGGAAAAAATACCGATCCTCCAACAAAGACGTTTTGCGTAATTTTGAAGAAGTGAACAATCTCTTTCAATTCATTGAACAAACTAAACAGTGTTCCGAAGGACCAGTTCAAAGATTTGTTATCGATGCAAGTCAAGAAATCGATCAGCTAAAACCTCTTACTCATTCTAAAATTGAGTATCGTTCTGAATTGATTGAGTTGTTAGATAGATCATTTGAGGCCATGGTTGTTCATGAAGAACTTAAATTGCGTACGGGTCAATCAACATTGGCAACAATATCTGTGACGGCTCCTTTTGTCGGTTTGTTAGGGACTGTCCTAGGAGTGATTGATACCTTCCAAGGAATTTCACAACTTCAATCTGTAGAATTGACGGTTGTAGGGCCAGGAATCTCTGAAGCCCTGGTAGCAACTGGTGCGGGGCTCTTTGCAGCTATTCCGGCGGTAGTTGCCTATAACCTTTTCAATGCCTACATTCGTGATTCTATAGAACAAATTGAGAGCTTGTCATTAAAGTTTCTTCAACGCCTGCATCTGCAATTCCTCCTGACAAATGAGAAGAAGAACTAGACGCTCCCAAAGAAGTCAGCAAATGCTGGCAGATATAAACGTCACACCCTTCGTTGATATCCTCCTTGTTGTTCTTATCGCCTTCATCATTTCTGCTCCGTTAATTACTCGTTCACTTCCAATTGAACTGCCGCAGGGTAATCTTCGTCAGGAAAATCCAGAAAATCAAACTGGAAATATGGTCGTTGCGGTGGATCAGAATGAGAAAATTTTCTTTCAGGAAAAAGACTACGATATCGCCAGTCTTGAAGCATATCTAGATAAGGAAAAGTCAATCCCTCGGAGCAGGGTGGTTTATCTGCAGTTGGATAGGCGTGTTGAACACGGATATCTGATCAAGTTGATGCTGGTATTTAAAAATTCGGGTTTTACAGAAGTTGGCCTAGCATTCAATGAAAAGGATCTTTGAAATTCTTAAAATTACTAATGGTAGCAGGGGAGGCATCGGGGGACCAACACGGGGCTGAATTAATTCGCTTTCTTAGAGCAAGTGTGTCTAATCTAGAAATCTACGGAGTTGGTGGCCAAAAGATGTTAGCTCAGGGTTTGAGACCCTACTACATGCTTGATTCCTTACAAGTCCATGGATTTGTAGAGGTCTTACGTCATTTGCCTCGGCTTTATCAAATATTATGGAATCTAGTTGATTCGATTCGAGAGGAAAAACCTCATGCGCTACTTTTGGTTGATTATCCAGGTTTCAATCTGAAACTGGCTAAGAAAGCTAAGTCAATGGGTATTCCAGTCATGATGTTCAACAGCCCTCAAGTATGGGCTTGGCGCAAAGGTCGACTTAAACAGATCTGTGATTGCATTGACAAGTTGGTTGTTTTGTTTCCGTTTGAATTGGAACTATATGAGAATACTAGTGTTGAAGCAAATTTCTGGGGACATCCTCTTGTCAAAAAACGTCAACCCGAAGAGACAGTATTAAGGTTCAGGGAAACCATCCTTACTGCTTCAGAAAATAAGGTGGTAACTCTAGCTCCTGGCAGTCGTCCAAGTGAGATGCACCAGCATTTACCTATCATATTGGAAGCGGTCAGGAGAGAAGAATTTCAGAATATTGACTTTGTTTTACCCTTGGCTGATGGCTTGGATTTTCAAGAAATTAATGGTCAGTTGAGGGAAATGCCAATCAAAATCATGCAAGGGAAATTTGAGGAGTGTATAGAGGCCTCAGATGCAGCTATCGTCGCTTCGGGTACAGCAAGTCTGGAAGCGGGTTTAGCCATTGTACCTTATGTTTTGATCTACAGAGTTTCTCCAATAAGTTTCTGGATTGCTAAGAAGCTTGCTCTTGTTCCCTACCTTGGAATTTTAAATCTCTTGGCAAAAAAACAGGTTGTCAAAGAGTTACTTCAAGACGATTTCACCCCTGAAAATTTAATTAAAGAACTTAGACATATTTTGGATGATGAAGCTGCGAATCAAACAATTAAAAATGAGATGGGGAGTGTACGTGAGATGTTAGGAGCCCCAGGGGCTTACCAAAGAGCTGCCGATGATTATCTTGAATACATTGTCAGAATCTACGGTCCAGGGACTTCTTGAATATTTTGAAAAATTACTCAGCAACATGACTGAAAAATGAAAAGATTTCCTTAGCGATCTTCTCCCTAGTATTTTTTTCTTGCTCAAGGAATAGCGCAAATTCCCACTCATCTTTCTTGCCTGCATATCCCACCAAACTATATATTCCTTTTAGTGATCCAGTCTTAGATTTTAATCCTTGATACTCTGAAAGTAGATTTGGATGCATTCGTAAAAGTTCCAATACTTTCAGCATGTCCTTCTCACTCAACCTATTCTTTCTAGATATCCCAGATGCTTCCACTAGGCTTATTTTTTCTTGGTTTACTCCCAATTTATCTTGCCACCAATTTTTCCAAGGTTTGATTGAACTTTCAAAATCAATCGATGATTGCTCTCTTTCCAGTGACGCAGAGAGTAAAATTTGATTTGCAATAAAATTATTTGAATACTTTAGCATTGCTTGGAGAATTTCTTTCAGTGGTTTGGAATTTTTGTACTGAAAGATAAATTTGTCATTTTTCTGTGTTAGCGAATTTTTTATTTCCCCAGTAAATTCTAATTCATTTTCCTTCCAGATGGCTTGCATCAATTCACCTGAATATCGTTGTGCAAGAGAGGGATCTTGAGCTAGGTTGATTCGATGTTTGCCTGGGTTGATTTGCTTTCCCAGAGAAATTGTAAGTGGGGTAAGTGGAGTTTGCTTTTCAGCTGAAGTCAGGGTCCCATCTGTTTTCTTTTCGAGAGATACTGTGTTGAAATTGACCAATAAAGCTCCATTTAGGGCATCGTAGGGATTACGTGACCTCTCAACCCCATCTGCTTGAAGTGGAAATTTAAAAGCTGAGTTATCAAGTATTAAGTGTCTCATCTTTGATGGGATTTTGCCTTTGAGCTCTCTACCTAAAATTTGTATCTCTTCAGAGACAAAAAATGGATCACCTAGGCCCCTGATTAACAAATCTTGATTGTCACGAAGGTAAACCTCTGTCTTGAAATGATGATCCTCTCCCCACACGTCTAGAGCATATAGAGCCAGGGGAACCTTCAATGTCGAAGCTGGGATCCAATTTCTGTCAAGATCACTCGTGTAATGTAAGCGAGGCTCACCGCTCTTAGCAATTAAGAGAACTCCTTTATGTATGTGCGGCTGAACTCTTTTTTCAAGAACAGCCCAATTTGGCTCGACTGCGAATGCCAGTCCCAAGAAAAATTGTGGTACCACAAGTATTATAATTTTCTTGACAGCCATGCGATAAAGCTTTTGTTGATTTATTGGCAGTCTAATCATGAAATGCGAGAAGCCTTTCATTTCTCAAAACCTCGAAAATTCATTTGTTAAGTTCTAACTCCGTTTGTCCGACGTCGATAAATCAAAAAACCTAAGATGCCTACAAAACCTGGAACGATTAACAGGTTTGCTAGAAGCAAATTATTACCAAGTTCTTCAATATCTTGTCTAAGGATCTTCCTGACTTCACGTAACTCACGCCGGGTTTGGCGTTCCTGTTCTCGAAAGCTAGCAATTTGATCTTGAACATCTCTGGGCAAGAGAATTTCCTTATCTCCTTTCTGAACGTCCTGAAGTAAATTATTTAACTCACTTTGGACTTTATCTAGGCTGGTTTGCAGTTGGTTTTCTTCCTGTTGGTATTTTATTTGGGCTTCTTGTTGAAGAGCTAGTACCCGAGTGAATGGACGTTGAAACTGTCCTCTGGAACGGATTTCACGCAAGGCATCGTTGCCACTCAAATATTCAATGATATTTAAAGCCAGGTTAAGATTGTCATTGGTAGGTTGGACAATACTTTGACCAAGTAAGTTCAGTCTTTGAATTGAAAAACTGTCTGTCATCCAGTCAACGTCTGAAGCTAACAAAATGGTTCTTACTACTTCCGATTCCTTCACAAAGGATTCATCATTTACTCCTTCAGGTGTTCCCTCAGTAAACGCACTTTGAAAAGTGCCTTGAATTTGGGCCAGAAGTGTTCTTTGTTGCCCATCAACCTGAATGTTGCGAGCTATTTGCTCTGGGGTTCCAAGGCGTAGTTGAAACGCATCGATATTGCCGCTGTTCGGTGAGGTTTTGATCAAGGCTTCAAAGATAGTGGTAGCATTATCTAATGGCGATAAATTTCCCGCTTCAGCGAACAATAATTGCTCTAGTTGACTTGTAATTGGGTGCTGTTGGTCGAGTTGGCTTACACCAAGTGAAATCCATGGAGGGTATCTTAAAACTCCATTCTGACTGTTGACTGAGGTAGCAAGCTGGAGATCACCAACTACTTGGTTTGAATTATAACTGACTCCCCAGTTCTCAAGTAATCTTGGCAAATCACTAGCAAAACTTTGTGGAGCTGGACCTCCTGTGGCGGCTTCGGTTCTAGCATTGGGGTCTAAAGCAATAAAAAGGTTTCCACCCTTCAGCACGTATTGATCAATCTGATAGAGTTGTTTATCAGAGAGATTTTTAGGATGTAGAAGCATTAGGAGATCAATATCATCTGGAATTGATCCTGATGGAGATTGTAAAAACTCTACATTAAAGAGTTTTTCAATTTCCTCTGATAAAGCCCAAGGTTCGCCACCTTGTCGCTGCATCATCAATTGTGGAATACCATTAATTGGAAGATCAGTCCAGATAGCGATCTTTGGTAATTTGGTTTCGTTAACTCTGTGGATTGCTAAAGTGATGTCATACTCTAAAAATTCCTGCCGCCTTGGATCAAAGAAAGGAATGGTCACTTCTTGATCAACTTGTACAAACGTGGCTCCAAAAAATATGCTATCCCCATTAGGAAGTTTTGGTGCTTTAATTCCATAACGCGTTGCCCACTCTTCCTCCTCTGTATCAGGTTTCGGATCAAAGACTTCCAAAGTTATTTTCCCAGAGGCAATCTTTTGATATTCACCCAACAATTCAACAACTCGCTGAGCATAGGTTTTTAGGTTTGGGGGCAATTGTTCATTTTGAAAGCTGAAATAGAACTTAACGAGGACCGGATCTTTTAGATTTGTTAATATTTTTTTTGAACCATCTGAAATTGTGTAGAGTTTGTCAGTTGTCGCATCTAGTCGAAGAGGAACATGATGAGCGATCACGTTTATAGCAACTAGACAAACGAGCAGTAGCAGCAGAATGATACCATTCAAGGACCAACTCTTCATTTTACTTCGCACTAATTTAACGTCCCTCGCTGGTTGTTATGATTCGAACATTCAGCAACAGCATAATTCCAATAATTGAACAGAAATAAGTTACATCTGCAAAATCAATCACACCTCTTTTGATAGCATCAAAATGAGTAGTGAAACTGAATTGATTGATTAAATCTGCAATCCAAACAGGAAATAAATTATTTAAAGATTCATTCAAAACTCCCCACCCCAAGAGCACTAAAATCAGGCAAATTACGACACTCAGAACAAAGCTAATCACCTGATTCTTCGTGAGAGCGGAAGTACAAATTGATATTGCTAGATAAGCTCCTGCCATCAGAAAACTCCCTAAATATCCGGTAAAAATTGGTCCGGGATCTGGTTGCCCAAGATAATTGACTGTAATGATCATTGGAAAAGTCAGAAGTAGTGCCAGGCCAATAAAAATCCAACCAGCCAGAAATTTGCCTAAAACTACTGAGAATGGATGTATTGGGAAAGTTAGCAATAATTCATCTGTTCGTGCCTGACGTTCCTCAGCCCAGAGCCTCATTCCCACTGCAGGAATTAGGAAAAGATAGAGCCAGGGATGAAACAAGAAGAAAATCTCAAGGCTGGCTTGTTGTGAATCGTAAAAACCTCCCAAGAAAAATGTGCAACTGGTAGATGCCATCAAGAACACTATTATAAAAACATACGCAACTGGTGACCGAAAGTACGAATATAATTCGCGTTCAAATATAGGAATTATTCCGCTCATGGAACCTCCACTTTTGTCATTTGACGAAATACTTCATCTAAACGACCTTTCTCTACAGACATTTCTTCAATTTTGAATTTGTTTTGATCGAGGCACTCCTTGACTTCTTCCAAAATAAAGTTTCCTTGCTTTGCAAAAACAACAAATCCCAAAGTTTGGTCCTGAGAACTACTGATTTCAACTTTGTCTACTGAGGGAATTTCTAACAAAATTTGTTGAGCATCCTGATTGGATTGCACACTGATTTTCAAGTTAATTGCATTGTGGTAAGTAGACTTCGAAAGAAGTTCTTCGGGAGTTCCATCACCAACAATTTTCCCTTCGGAGAGAATGATTACTCTGGAGCAAATGGCCTCAACTTCCTCGAGAATATGGGTGGAAACTAAAATTGTCCTGTCTTCCTTGAGTTGACTGATTAGTTTTCGAACCTCGTGTTTTTGATTGGGGTCGAGACCATCAGTAGGTTCATCTAACAGCAAGACGGGTGGGTCATGAAGTAGAGATTGAGCAAGACATGTACGCTGGCGGTAGCCTTTTGAAAGAGTATCGATAAGTTGATTTCTTACAGTTTTTAATGAGGTGTCTTCCAAAATTTTTTCAATCTGGAATTTTAGTCTTTTTCCATTTAGTCCCCTCACTTTCCCGACGAATCTCAAAAACTCCTCCACCTTCATCTCACCGTACGAAGGTGCACTCTCTGGAAGGTAACCAATAGCAGCCTGCGCTTTGATTGTTTCTTTGGTAATGCTGTAGCCACAGATAGAAGCATCTCCGCTGCTTGGTTGAAGATAACCTGTCAACATTTTCATGGTTGTAGATTTACCTGCACCGTTTGGTCCCAAGAAACCAAGAATCTCTTTTTTTTGAACTCGAAAAGAAACCTGATTCACAGCTTGAAACTTTCCAAAATTTCTTGATATTTCAACAACTTCAATCATCAGTACAATTCATTTATAATGTGGTGCTCTTTCAGGAAAGCATCGTTTACGGATGTAATTTGAATTTTGAGAAATTACACTGCTTAGCAGTTATAATTAAATGGATTTTGTCCAAAAAAATAAAGCCCACACAGTAATTAGCTAATTTTGCAAGATTAATTGAAAGAAAGACTGAGAAGTGTTTGATCCAAAAAACCTAGTAAATCCCCATCTGGATGGAGATAGTTTTTTTGAAAAAAGGGGAGGTAGAGGTATTCTCCTCCTGCACGGCCTTACTGCGACGACTAACTCTGTTCGTCCCATAGCGAATTCACTCAGTGAACTTAATTGGACTACATCTGCACCTTTGCTTCCGGGTCATGGAGACAGTCTTGAAAAATTATCAAAAACAACCTGGCGAGATTGGGCTAAGCGGACCGAACAATGCTGGCATCAACTAAATGAACAATGTGATGAAACTTTCATTGTTGGGGAATCTGCTGGAGGTCTGCTTGCACTTTGGCTTGGATGTTTACAGACTATTCGTCCAAAAAGTATGGTTCTTGTAGCCCCTGCCCTTCAATTAAATCTCAAAAATTGGGAAAAGCAAATGATTTGGCTGCTTTCATTATTCAAAAGTAGCTTTCCAAAAGCAAAAAAAACCAGAAGTTTACAATGGCAGGGTTACTCAGAACACTCCTTAAAAGCAATATTGCAATTGATTGATCTACAAAACCTAGTTTTGGAAATTCTCCCACAAATGCAGCAAAAGATTCTGGTTTTTGAAGGCGGACATGATGATGTGATCAGTCCTGAGGTAAGTAATCTTTTGCGGAAGCGAGCGTCAAGATCTGAAGTTCAATCTATATTTGTTAAGGAAGCAGGTCATCACCCGATGTTGGAACAAACTTCTCAAAAATATGTTTTATCAAGAATAGTAAATTTTCTTCAAAATAGTTAACGGAATTAGTTTTGGGGCAACATGGATCAAATCTCTGGGTATAATTTAAAAAAACTTTACTTACTCAGGCATGCTAAATCTTCTTGGGATAATCCAAATCTTGCTGATTTTGATCGGCCATTGAATAAAAGAGGCAAAGAGAATCTTTCCGGCCTAGCGAATCTTGCTGCAATGCTTAATCCACCCCCGGAATTGGTACTTACTTCACCTTCGAAGAGAACCCTTGAAACAGTAAAAGGATTTTGTCAAGGAATTCCGGGTCTCTTTACAATTGTGGAAGAAAAGAAACTTTACCACGCCACTAAAGAAGAAATTCTCTGTCGAATTAATAAAGTTCCAGAAAATATTAAATCACTTCTGATTGTTGGCCATAATCCTGGTTTAGAAGAATTTATTTCTTGGGCTGTGATGGGTTCCAAAAATCCAAATCGTCTGAAGATGACTACTAGTTCGTTTGTTCATTTGGCCTTGAATGTCCCTTCATGGTCTGAAATGGCGCCTCAGACTGCAACCCTACAAATAATGATCCCAGGCAGGTTTAGTTCAAAATTATGAAAATAAATTTTTATATACTAAGCCGAAAGACTACAAGAGGCAAAGTAGACTTATTGCATTTTAATTGTTATTATAATTTCAATTTTTCGATAAAAATTTTAATGGCTTAATTGGTCTTCACATGACAAAGTCCCCTAGTTTTCGGGGCCTGTCTTGGCACGATTTGAAATCACACTCATCCCCTTTTATTGTCAACCGGATTCGCAAAGAATTGGGTTTGTCAAAGGTAGTTGCAGAGCTTCTCACACTTCGTCAACTCGAAAAGTTGGAAGAAATTGAAGCTTTTATGTATCCCCGCTCTGAGCATTGTTCAGATCCTTTCTTGATGGCTGATATGGAAATAGCTGTCGAGAGAATTTTAAAGGCTCTTAGCCAAGGGGAATCATTAGTTGTCTATGGAGATTATGATGTTGATGGTACTGCTGGTGCGGTCATTCTTTATCGATATCTCAAAAGAATCGGTCTTGAAGCTCATTATTTCATACCAGAGCGCTTGAAAGACGGCTATGGGCTTACTGAGACGACCTTAGTTGAGCTCAAAAGCCGAAAAACAGATCTAATTCTGACCGTTGACAACGGATCAACTGCAGTAGATGAAGCTCTAATTATTCGTGAACTCGGCATGGAATTGCTAATCACGGATCATCATCTTTTGGGTGATAAGATTCCAAATGCTACGGCAATGGTCAACCCCCACCAACCCAATTGCAAGTACCCATTCAAGGGTTTGTGTGGTACTGGTGTCGCTTATAAACTTTTACAAGCTTTAGATCAAACCTTGACAGAGAGAGGCTATTGGAAAGAGACAAGCTTCATTAGGCCAAATTTAATGAGAGATTTGGATCTGGTATGCCTTGCCACGATAGCTGATAGAGTGCCTCTGACAGGTGAAAACCGATTTTTTGTTCAGGCTGGTTTAGAAGTGCTTAACGAACAGCCCCGACCTGGACTTCAGGCATTGCTGCGCGCAAGTCACCAGCGAGGTCGAATCACCCCTACCACAATCAGTTTTAAAATTGCTCCAAAAATAAATGCGGTGGGGCGACTCAGTGACCCGCGGATTGGAGCCCGCCTCCTTCTGTCACATTCTTTAAATGAAGCCAAACCCTATGTAGAGAAACTACTTCAATTAAACAGCGAACGGCAAACTATTGAGAGGGAAATTTTCCACAGTGCTCTGAGACAGGCTTCAGAGCAGACACACCTCAACGCAATCATTGTATTTGATGAGAACTGGCATCCAGGTGTAATGGGAAATATAGCAACTAAGATCTCTCGCCAATTTCAAAAAACCACATTAGCCCTTACACGAAACCAAGGTGAGCTTCTTGGAGGGAGTGCGCGTAGTTTAGATGGCTTTGACGTGCGCTCAGTACTTGAAAACTGTTCAGATGTCTTAGAAAGATTTGGTGGTCATCAGGCAGCTGCTGGACTCAGCCTGATGGCGAAAAACATGGAAGCTTTTTGTGAACAATTTCAATATTTAATGAGTGAAAAAGAATCAGAAAAACAAATTGGTGAAAATTTTTTAGAAATAGAGACTTGGATAAATGAAGAAGACCTCAGCCCCCAACTGACCTGCAATTTACTAAGTTTTGCACCGTTTGGTACCAATAATCCTGAACCAGTAATAGGAATTAGGAAGGCTAAACCTCATTCAATTTCATTGTTTGGTAATAATCACCTAAAATTTAATCTCATTAGTCATGATCAGGAATATGAAGTGGTTGCCTGGGATAGTTCGGATTGGTACCCCCACTTGGGAGGATATTTTGATATGGTGTTAAGTCCTCAAATTACTAGCAGGTTTAACCAGAATACTCTTCAATTTAGAGTGCTTGATTTAAGGCCAGTATCGTGAACTGGTTACTACAAACAGGCATGTGGGGTTGTGTATTTGGTTATCTTTTCAGTTGGGGGGTGAGACTGTCACAATCACTAAATCACAATTCACAGCTTTTGAGATGGAGTGAAAAAATCTTCTTTGTTTTTTGGTTGCTGCATGCTGTTACCTTACTAATTGGATTATGGTGGTGGGAATCCTTCTGGCCTACAATGTTTATCAGTGATGTCCTTAGTTTCGTAGCATGGATCAGCATAGGGGGGCTTATCTGGTTTCATGCACCAATGTCCAAGCTGATACAAGTAGAAATTCTGCCAATTTTTGCAGCTCTTATTCTTATCCTTTCAATCAGTATTGCACAGGGTGGTATCCCTGCACTTGCTTTGAGCAATCAAGAGCCTTGGATTTATCAAACTGCACTCTTGACCCACATCATCAGTACTATTGGTGGATACACATTTTTTAGTCTGGCTTGTCTTGCAAGTAGTTTGTTTGTTTACCAAAATTACAGACTTAAAACTAAATTGGAGGGAGTGCTTCGACTAAAAATACCAGCTCTGGGCACATTAGAAAAAACAAGTTATGTTGCAATCAAATGGGGATTTTTACTGTTGAGCATTGGAGTAGTTTTGGGTGTGATGCTCAGCAAAAGTATTTTGATTGGCGAAACCTCTGTGAGGCTACTTCTCTCAGTAGGTGTCTGGTTTGTTTATGCAATGTTTCTCCTAGACTATCATTTACAAAGTATTCGCAGCAGATGGAGTCCTTATTGGCCAATCATTGGTTTTGCACTTATACTGGCTGCCGTTTTTGTTGAAGCCCATCATCTAAGTCGTCCAGGAATTCTACAAAATTAAAAACTATGTCGGATTCCTCTCCATTGTTGTTTGATTCAGAAATTCAAAAAATTAATTCTGCGATTAAAACTAATCTGCAAGGCCCTGTTCCCTTCTTATCTGATATCATACGTTATTTGATCGACTCACACTACACCCCACACCGATCTTTCCTTCTCCTAAGGTGTTTTGAACTTTTTCAATCTGAACAGCCGGAGGCAGTCTATCATACTGCCAGTACACTTGAATTGTTGCATGTAGCATCTGTGCTTCACCGAAATATTACTGAAACGAACCAGACTAGAAGGCAAATGAAAAGTTTGGATAGTTTGTGGGGCAATGAAGCAAGTCTATTGCTCGGGGACTATTTACTCTCAATTTCATTTCAGATTCTTACAAGACTAGAGCAAATTGATATTTTGCAATGCGTCTCATGGGCTACTAGAAGTATTGCTAGAGGCCAAATACTGGAAGTTTCCGAAAGAGCGGTTCAAGGTGATCCTGAAAAATGTTTGCAAGTCTACAGTGAAAAAGATGCTAGCTTGTTAGCTGCAGCAGCAAAATGTGGTGCTATCTGGGGAGGAGCTAACAGGAACTTCCAAGAGCAATTAATGACTTTTGGGGAAAAATGGGGTGTTGCCCTAGTTCTTAAAAACGATCTTCAAATTCTTGATGATCCCCAGCGGCTACATGAGAAAATTAGTTCAAAACTTAGTTTTTTCCCGTTGATTGTTTGGTTAGGGGACTTAAAAGGTGCTGAACTTGAAGAATGGCAAAAGAAAATCGATAAACCGAGTGAAAAAGTGATTTTGGATTTGAAAGGTAAATTGAATAGAGGCCCGAAAGAAAAAACTTTATTAGTGATGCAGAAATTTCTGGGCGAAGCCAGAAAAATTTTATTCCAGTTTCCAGATTTTGAGATTAGGAAACTCCACGAAGCAAGTTTTTCCCAATTCCGCACACAGAATGCTTAGCATTTCGATACCTGATCCAGTCGGAAACCTTTACTTAGTTACCGATTCTCACCTGGATTACGATTCTGCACCTTATAGTGAATTCATTGATTTCTTGGATTCATTGAATGATGCTCATACTTTGATATGCTTAGGTGATCTTTTTAAGCTTTGGTTAGCCGACCCTCGATATTGGACTAATCTACACAAGGAAGTCCTAAAAGCTTTCCGTAGATTGCGCGACAGGGCAAATAATGTAATTCTTGTGGCTGGAAACCGTGAATTTTTACTACCAAGAAATCAAGATCAGTTAAGAGAGTCAGAATTACCATTTAGTCAAGTTGTTTTGGGAAAGTTTTATTTAACTTGGGGAAGCAAGCGATTTGGTTTTGAACATGGGGACAAGGTAAATATAGATGACAAGAATTATCTCAGGTGGTACGCAATATCTCATTCTCGAGCATTTGAGACTTTTTTTAGAGGCCTACCGAGTTCACTTGCAAATAAATTTGCAGAACACTTGGAGATAAAAATGGCTCAATCGAATCAAAAATTTAAGATCCAGTTACCAAAAGAACACCTAGAGAAATTTGCTGAGACTTCTATGGAAGCAGTTGATGAATTTTTTCTGGGACATTTTCACGAGAGATTTTCGTATTATAAAAAAAACACCTCAAAAAAACTGCATATTATTCCCGATTGGCTGAACACCAGAGAATATTGGCGAATCGACCCACAAGGAAAAAGAACTGAATTACAGTTTAGCTAAGTTCAACTCAACAACGATTGTCATCATCTTTTGATCAAATTCATTTCTGTTCTTTTCAGCAAAAAAACTTCCGATACCAATTTTTCAAAAAATAAAGATGCTCAGGCCATTGCAAGATTTTTATCTTATTGGTGGCCAAACTGGCGTTGGATGATATTAGGATTTATGGCAATTCCAATTACAGTTGGAGCAACTCTAGTGCTTCCTTGGTTAGTAATTAGAATTGTTGATGATCATCTGATGAAGGACCAATTCAAAGGCTTTAGTGAATTGGTCTGGGCTTCGGCAGGTATCATTCTTTTGGGCTACGTAGCAGATGCTGTTTATACATTTTCACTACAAAAAACAGGACAAATCGCAATCTATGAACTTCGCAAAGAACTCTACAAACACATTCTTTCCCTTCCACGAATTTTCTTTGATCAAAAACCTGTTGGGGTAATTCTTACAAGAATCACGACTGATTTGGAGGCGCTTGGGGAATCCTTGGCTGCGGGAGTTCTATCAGTATTTACGGATCTGCTCAAAACTATCGCGCTCCTTGGAGTTCTAATTTATTTTAGCTGGCAGCTTACATTGATCATTTTGCTTGTCCTTCCTGCCATTTATATCATTAGCAATTATCTAAGAGTAAAACTCCGTCTCTATTACAACCTTACACGTGAGGCCCTAGCTCTGGCAACGGGGTTTCTACAGGAGTGTTTAAACGGGGTAAAAACGGTCCAGCTTTATGCATCTGAAAGGAAAGTCCAGAAACAGTATGAGGTAAAAACACAGCATTTCCTGCATGCTCAATCTCGCTCTAATTTCTACGATGCAACTCTTTTCTCTGTAATTGAAGGAATTACCTCTACCGCCATGGCACTTATGATTTGGTATGGTGCTCATGAAATCTTGGATGGAAATGTGACAGTGGGCACACTGATAGGATTCATCAATATATTAAACAGAATTTTTGTTCCTATTAGAGAGTTCACGCAACAATTGACTGTTTTTCAAAGAGCAATGTCATCATTAGAAAATATAGAAAAATTGTTTAGGGAAAAAACAGATGTTGCTCTTACAGATACTGAATTACAAAATGGAATCACCAGAAAATTGGATGGCTTTGAAAACCTGATATTTGAAAATGTTTGTTTTCGTTATTCACCAGACTCCCCTTATGTCCTTAAAGGAATAACCTTTGAGGTCAACAAGGGTGAAAAAATTGCGATTGTTGGTACAACTGGATCAGGAAAATCAACCATTCTTCGAATTTTGACCAGAACCTATACAAATTATGAAGGTTCTATCCGAATTAATGGGGTCGAATTATCTGCAATTCCTAGAGGAGAACTCCAACGCCTAATCGCTATGATGCAACAGGAAACTTACTTGTTTGAAGAGAAAGTTGGATTCAATATTTCACTGGGTAGGGAATCTGTGGGGTCTTTGGAGGTTGAGGAAGCGGCACGTTATGTTTATGCCAACAAATTCATTGAGCAATTACCTGGAAAATTTGATTTTCAACTTCTTGAAAACGGAAAAAACCTCTCGGAGGGGCAAGCGAGACTGATTATATTTGCACGGGCAATTGCAGGAAAATCAGATCTTTTTGTATTGGATGAGGCAACAAGCTCTGTTGATTCATTTACTGAAAATTTGATTCAGAAAGCGATTGGAAGAATTTTTGAAGACAAGACGGTTATCGTGATTGCTCATCGGTTGAGCACAATCCGCCACTCTACGAACATACTTGTAATATCAAATGGTTTCATTGCAGAAAGAGGAGATCATACAGAACTAGTCTCGCTCAATGGGATTTATGCGCGATTATCACAAACCCTTGAACAGTAACAATCTTCAATTCTTCCAAAAACTGGGCATGCACAGTAATAAAAAAATGAATAATTCCAAGCGTCCTATCAACATGAAAAACATAAGTAAAACTTTAGCTAAATCCGGTAAAGTGGCTGCAAGTGCTGGATTTTGAGATAAACCAAAGCCAGTTCCTAAATTCCATAGACAAACTAATACCATTTGCCAAGAACTGAAAATATCTAAGTCAGAAAGAATCGTCAGTAGGAATCCTCCCAGCAAACTAACCAGTAGATGCACTCCAAACAAACCAAGAATTACCTGAAAGACATCGTCTCCAACAGCTTTATCATTGATTTTCATTGGTATAATCGCCATTGGTTGTAAGGCCCTTCGGCTCAATGAATATAGATATCTCCACATTACTACCAGCTGCTGCATACGCATCCCGCTCGCACTGGAACCAGTACAAGCCCCTACAAACAAAGCTAAAAAGAGAATGGCTTGAGCCCCCACCGGCCAATTTAAATAATACCTGAATTGAATTCCAGTATTAGTGACCATTGAGATTGTTTGGAAGAGACCCTCGCGAAGAGATTCTTCAAAATTTAAGAAATTTTCAGAATAATTCAGAAACATTGCACAACTGAGTGAAAGAAGGGATACGACAAATAAATATGATAACCATTCAGATTCATTGTGAATGTTTCGCCAGCTTTGACAGTGAAGACGTACCAGAAAAAGAGTATTTGTTCCTGCAGTGGTCATGAAGAAGATGGCACCCCATTCTAGGAATGGTGTTCCAAAAGCAGCCCACCCATCATTGTAATTACTGAATCCAGCGGTCGCCCATATCCCAAAAGAATGACAAATCGCATCATGCAGACCTAAACCACCTAGAACCATCCAGATAGAGCTTAAGACATGAAGAGAGATGTAAAGGAATAAGACTTTGAGAATTATTTGAGGGATCCCCCAAGTTTTCTTGCCAAACTGAATTCCTGGAAATTGAATACGGAGGTTTTCTTGACGACTAAGCTGCAGCCCTGATACCCCCATGATTGGGGGGATGTAGAGGAAGAGGAGAATAATCGCTAGGCCACCAATTGACTGAATGAATGCTCTCCAAAATTGAAGATGGGGTGCCAATGATTCAACATCTTCAAAAATGGTTACCCCACTAGTCGTCAATCCAGAAGTAGATTCAAAAAGAGCTTCGTAAAAGCTGATACCTGCAATCAGCCTGATTGGAATTGCGCAAATGAAGATTGTGAATAAGTAACTCAAAACTAGAAAAACAAAGCCTTCCCTCAGTCGAAAGTTTCCAACCCCTGGGTAGAATCTTTTTAGAGTAATGCCAAAAATGATGCAGATAGCTGATGGGATTAGATAGGCGGGAGTTGATTTAGCATCTTCAAAAAGTGAGTAGGTTGCAGGAAAGAGTAAAACAATTGAAATTCCTGTCAAAATCCACTGCATTCGATGAAAGATGATATGCCAATTCATTACGGCACATTAGGGCGAATCTGTTTGGGTATCAGATGTTTTTTCATTTGGTGATGCCATTTTTGCGACCCAAATACTGATTTCATAGAGAATAATCAATGGGCCGGCCATTAGAGTCTGAGTCACCACATCGGGCGGGGTAAGGATTGCAGCTAGAATAAATACAATTACAAGGGAGTACTTGCGGTTTTGTCTAAGCCAATCCGCTTCAACAAGACCCATCCTCGCAAGGATATAGATTATAGTTGGCAACTCAAAAATGAGACCGAAAGCAAAAAGTAATTTTACCGTCAGCGATAAATAAGCACCCATCCGAAGAGAGGGAAGGGTGAATTGGTTCTCAAACCCGAGGAAAAAATCATACCCAAAAGGGAGAACTGCAAAATAACCAAACATTCCACCACCAACAAAAAGTGGATAAGAAACTAGAAGGAATGGCCAAAATGCTTTTCTTTCATGATTGTACAGTGCAGGACTAATGAACAACCATAACTGGGAGAGAACTACAGGAAATGTCAAAAAGAGAGATGTGTAGAGCCCGATGGCCAAATAAGTGAAGAATGGCTCAGTCAATTCATCAAAGACCAGAGGAATATTCCGTGCATCGAGTGGCCGCCTGAAGAGGCTTAAAATTGGCTGTTGAAACTCCATTTCACAAGATGTCGCGACTACAAAGCCACCAAAAACTACAGCGACAGAAATAATGAGCCGACGTCTCAGTTCTGTCAAGTGATCGGTCAGTGGCATAGCCACATCTTTCTCGGGGCCTTCGGGAAGTGGTGATGCTGGAAGCGTCATAAACATTATTACTTGAAATCAGGAAGCTTAATCTTAAAGTTCGTGAATTTAGATCTAATTATGCAAAAGACGAATTCAATATCATGCCTTCATAAACTTTGCACGCTCTTCATGAATATTCGCAAAGAGCTTTGTTTGGTCGTGTTGCTTTTTATCGGCGGTTTTACACAAGCTGAAGAATTTCAACTTTTTCAAATGATTGATCAGGATGGACTGAAAATTCAAAAGGCAATCTACAGTGCAGAAGATCGATTCATTGTAAGCTTGGATGATGGATCTAACATAACTGTATGGAAAGGTTCAACAGGACAACGACTAAAAAATATTAATGCTGCGAATCATCAACCGAAAGAACTTTTGTCAAATCCATCAAGCCAACAACTTTTAACTGGTGGCTCAGATTCGACAGTTAGAATCTGGGATTTGGAGCGCGGTATTGAGCAGGATGTTTTGCGAGGACATTTAACTGCAGTCAGTGCCCTTGCTCAAAATGTTGATGGCAATCAATTATTCAGTGGCAGCGATGACGGGTCGATAATTTATTGGAACAAGCAACAAGGGATCATCGAAAAACAAGTGATCGGAGCTCATCCAGCAAAGGTGGTTGCACTAGCACTTCATCCAAAAGGTGATTTGCTGGCGAGTGCAGACCAATACGGAACACTACGCCTGTGGAGCTTTCCAGATTTTTCACTTTTTCGTGAGTTTCGGGAGCATTATGGGCAAGTTACTGTTCTTCGATTTAATCAATTAGGCGATCGGTTATTATCGGGTGCTACTGACGGAACCGTGATCGTTTGGGATTGGGATAAGCAAGAAATGGGGTTCCGTTTGGAAACTGGACAATCTGTTTATGACTTAGACCTGCATCCAGATGCGCAAACTTTGATCACAGCGTCTGAAGAACCAGTGATAAAGTTTTGGAATTTTCGTGTGGGTGGTATTTTGCCAGAACGTATTCAACTAGAATCGCCAGCTAATCAGGTGCGATTTGATAAAACCGGAAAAAACGTATTGGCTGCACTCCGAAAAGGTCAAATTCAAATTTGGCAAGTTGGAAGTTTGTCACAATGGGAATCAATAAAGGCTCATGATCGACCAATATCTAGCTTAGCCTTAACCCCAGACAGAAAACGACTGCTTACTGCTTCATTGGACAAAACCATGAAGCTTTGGAATCTTCAGAGCAAGTTAGAAGAAAAAAACTTCGACACCAAAAACCATAGAGTTCAGTCAATAGAGTTTTCACCAAATGGAACAAGCTTCGTAACTGCTGGAGCGGATGCTAAGATTCTTTTTTGGGATCTAGATCAGGCTGATCCAGTAAGCGAGCTTTTAGGGCATCAAGGGAAGGTAAACATGATAGCCTTCGGGATAGATGGCTCCACCTTAGTGAGTGGTGGTTCAGATGGAAAGTGGATTCTTTGGAATGCAATTTCTAAAAAGATGATTTTTCAAAGGCAGGAACATGAAGATCAAGTAACTGCCGTTGCTCTCTCACCAGATGGTGCGTTATTGGCTACAGGATCAGCTGATAAAACCTTCAAGATATGGCGTACAAAGGATGCCACTTTGGTCACAAGTGTATCTGCACATGAAAAAAATTTAACTGACATTGTTTTTCATCCTCACAAACCTTTGTTAGCTACATCAGGCCAAGAGGGATTAGTCAAGATTTGGGATTTGACCAATTCTCAAAGACCAAACCTTTTACATGCTATTGTTGGTCACACCGATATTGTCCATCAGATATTTTTTGTTGGAGATGGAGAGAAACTAGTTTCTGTTTCACAAGACAAGACTGTAAGACTTTGGGAGGTTTCTTCAGGTAGCCCTTTAAGGATCGTTAGAAATGCTAAAACTGCGTTATTTTCGGCATCTGTTGATCCTGATAAAAAACTGCTCGCTGTGGGTGAGATTGGTGGAGAAGTTGGGTTGTTTAATTTGGAAAAACAAGCTTCAGGTACCTATAGTGGGATTCTCAAAGAAATCCCTAAACCAGAACAAAAAACAGCTAAAGGATTATCCGGTTTAGCAGAGGAAAAAGGCATTGTGGAATCAATTGAAAATCTAGTTGAGTCGCCAAGCTCAACTTATGGAAATGGTTTTAATGTAGACGAGCGAAAAATATACCTGGCAGAGTATGTTGAAGAAACAAAGGATTTTAGTGGGGATCGTCAGTTGATGCTGAATGAATTGCTTAAGCGAAATCAAGGTTGTCAGAATAAAGATGATCTTTATCAATTAGCTGTTGAATCAATCCAATTTACTCCAAATGACAAAGCGGCTTGGCATGCTCTTGTAAAGGTTGCAGCAACAGATAACGACCTCTCTTTTTTGATGCTAAGTCTCATGATTGGTAAAGACGCGAGGTGGTATGCTAATAAGTACGATTATGATGATCTAATCGAAGTTGAGAGGAATTTCAGCTTTTGGATCGACCAAATTCTTGACCCTTCTTTCAGAAGGCAAGGTGGACAATTGGAGATAAATCTAATAAATTGTAGTTCCGAGTTAGAAGAAATCGAATTTCCTAAAGAACTCTACTCAATTAGACCGCCGGCCGAATTTGCTGAAAAAGTTCGGAGTCTTGCAAGATTATTTGATATTAGAGATTTTAGACACTTGTCTATGCCTGAATTCCGCAGAAGAATGCTCGTTGAAATTGAGCGTGTCTTGAGTGGTTCTGAACCATACCCAGATGTACGACCTCCTCTGCCACCTGAAAAAGTTTCGAAAGCTCCAACCACAGGGGGATTGTTTCTACAGTTGGATCGGTTAGCCACATGGCGTAACTCTGGAGAAGTTTCTTTCGAACTTCGTAGAAGTGGTGAAAATTGGCGGTCCTACACAACGGGCAAAGATATGATTGCTCAACTTGAGTTGCCTATTGGAACTTACTCTCTGAGAGTGAATGGTCAGATTCAACAAGCCTTTGCTTTGAATGAGGGCCAGGAGATCAAGTTGCGTCCTTGATGAATGCAAAACTCCCCTTAAATTTTGAAAAAGCCCAAACCTGGAAGCAGTTGGTTATGGAGGGGGCTATAGGAGTCTTTCCAACTGAGAGTTTCTACGGTTTGGGTGGAAATGCTTTGGATGAATCTGCCGTTGAGCGCGTATTTTCTTGCAAGCAAAGACATGTTGAAAAATCTTTGTTGATTCTTATTAAACGAGATTGGCTTTTGGATTTTGCGGTTGTAACAGAAAAGGTAGATGTACTATTGGATGAGTTCTGGCCAGGTGCACTAACCGTTGTTATGCCTGCAAATAAAGGACTGCCGGATTTTCTGAGAGGTCCAGGGGATACCATTGCGGTTCGTCATTCTCCTTCAAAATTTGTTGATGAGTTGTTGGGAATCATGAACAAACCCTTGATTGGGACAAGCGCAAATCTTAGTGGGCATCCAAATTGTAGAACGGTTGATGAGGCTTCTAAGCAACTTGGTCCGTTAGTTGAGTTTTGGTTAGATGGAGGACTGACGAAAGGCGGCTTACCCTCAACTATAGTAGATGCGGTTGAACCAGACTTTAAGATTATTCGCAAAGGTGAAATACCTTCAAAGGCCATCTTACCCTTCCTTTAGAACCTTTCCAGTTTTCAGTCACAGATTCTGACCACCATAATTGTTTAGAATAAAATGTTAGTTGACTCGTTTGATCGTAGTGCATCATTCTATGACAAACTAAACTCAACAAAAAATCTAATATCATTGGAAAAAATTGGTGTCCTTTTAGCTGTTACGGCATTTATGGGGCACCTTGGAATGATTGCATGGAATAGAAATTTACCTATCCTCATTCCATTTATGGAGGACTTGATCAGCAAAAATTATCTCTCTGCGATCTATACGCCCTTCAGCATTTTGCTTTACTACGAAGTTTATCTCCTCATCCTTGCTATCCCTAATTCAATTACAAAAGCTATAGGTAAACAATTTGAAATTATTTCACTGATTATAATTCGAGATGTCTTCAAAGATTTGAGTTACCTCGGTGAGAATTCTTTTGATATGGCTCACCCAGATGTTCTCTATCCAGTGTTGATCGATATGGTCGGTGCTTTAATAATGTTTCTTTTTGTTGGTGTCTTCTACCACCTCAATAGAGATAAGATTGGATTACCCATAGTTAAGAGCTTGGAGAAATTCGTAAAATTTAAAAAAATCATTTCTCTTCTTTTGACAATAATCTTTCTAGCCTTATCGATTTTTCATTTCTCTGATTGGATCAACAACCTCTTAATTCATGACTACACGACAGGACAGCGGGTAGCTGAAACGGGATTTTATCAACAACTATTCACAGTAATTATTTTTGCTGACATCTTTATTCTTATTATTTCATTTATGTATTCAGATAGTTATGAGCTTACATTTAGAAATGCAGGGTATGTCATCTCTACATTACTCATACGTTTTGGATTTGCTGTCGAGAAACCCTTTGATTTGGTGTTCTTCATTACAGCTATTGCCTTTGGGGTACTATTGCTCCTGATCTATCGTTATTTTGTCAAATATACTCGGCCCATTAATCTTTGAGAGGATGGTTTAAATAATTCCTCCGAATAAGATCGAGACTGATTTTTAAATCATCTGTGCTAGCTTTTAGACTTTACGTCATCATCAAATCACAAAATACCAAAGCTAGAGAAGATTATGGAATGTAGAAGATCTAACCTTTGTGGGACCCTACGTGTCGAAAATCTTGGGGAAACAGTGACTTTGATGGGTTGGTGTCAAACTAGAAGAGACCATGGAGGGGTGATTTTTGTTGATTTGAGAGATTATACCGGAATTTGCCAGGTCGTTTTTCGCAAAGAAGCTAGTGCAGAAGCCCACGAAGTAGCGGATTCAATACGGTCAGAATTTGTGATAGCCGTTCAGGGAAAAGTTGAGAACAGAATAGAAGGAAACGTGAACCCAAAATTACCCACCGGTGAAATTGAAATCATTGTTAATGAACTTAATATTTTGAGTGAATCTCAAACTCCACCGTATGTTCTTGATGACCGTGAACAAGTGGAGGAGCGCCTTAGATTGCAATATCGCTATCTAGAATTAAGACATCCAACAATGCAAAAGAATTTGATTCTACGTTCCAAAGCACTGAACCAGACTAGAAATTTTCTTCTTGACCGCGGTTTTTTTGAAATTGAGACACCAATGTTGACGAAGTCAACACCAGAGGGTGCTAGAGATTATTTGGTGCCTTCACGTGTATATCCAGGGAGTTTTTATGCTCTGCCACAATCTCCTCAAATTTTTAAGCAACTCTTGATGGTCTCTGGTTTTGATAGATATATGCAGATTGCTCGTTGTTTTAGAGATGAAGACTTGAGGGGGAATCGACAGCCAGAATTTACCCAATTGGACTTGGAAATGAGCTTCATCGAACCCGAAGATGTTTACAAGTTGGTTGAAGGCTTACTAAGTTCGCTCTTCAAAACATTGCTTGATATTGAAATCTCTACTCCCTTCGAAAGAATGCCCTATCAAACGGCAATGCAAGACTACGGAGTTGATGCCCCAGATTTACGATTTGACTTAAAATTAGTTGATATCAGTGATGTTGCAGGTCGATGTGGCCTCAAGGTTTTTTCAGATGCCATTGCACAAGGTGGAATAGCCAAGGCAATCAATGTCAAAGGAGGTTCTGACTTCTCTAGAAAGGAACTCGATGAACTGACTGAATTTGTCAAAGTCTATGGTGCCAAAGGGATGGCCTGGGTAAAAAGAAATGAAAAAGGTTGGCAATCACCAATTTCAAAATTTTTCTCTATGGAACATCAGCATGATATCGAAAAGAGGCTGGATGTTGAGGTGGGTGATCTAATACTTTTTGGAGCTGACAATCCAAACATAGTAAATGATGCACTCGGTAATTTGCGCAAAGAAGTTGCTCGCCAGAGAAAATTAATCCCTGAACATACATATAAGTTTGTTTGGATTACCGAATTTCCCCTGTTGGAATACTCATTAACTGATAAACGCTATCATGCTGTTCATCACCCTTTTACAATGCCAAATCTAGAAGACTTTAAGCAGTATGGTAATTCTAAACCCCATTGTATTCGTTCAGTAGCCTATGATGTTGTACTGAACGGGGTTGAGCTTGGTGGAGGCAGCATCCGGATACACCGACAAGATATTCAGCAGCAGGTATTTAAGTGGTTGGAACTTGACGAGTTAGAAATTAAAGAAAAGTTTGGTTTTTTACTTCAAGCTCTTTCTTATGGTGCACCACCCCATGGGGGAATTGCTTTGGGATTTGACAGATTGATGATGTTTCTATTGAATACAGATTCTATTAGGGATGTCGTAGCCTTCCCAAAGACCCAACGCGCATCTTGTTTAATGACAGAAGCACCCTCTGAAGTACCTGCAGACGCTCTTGAGGAGCTGCATCTCCGTGTTCGGCAATTACCCAAATTCGAATGATTAAGTTCAATTTGGCAAAGTTAGTTCAATCTGTTCAAAGCTTGCTTCTGGAAGGTGATGGCGAAGGTGCTTTAAATTACTTGGGATGGAAGTTAACTCTAAAAATATTCCCTCTTCACGATAGTCGATCTTATTGACTCGACTCCATTCATAGATCTCTGCCAAGCGACGAGTGTGTTTGTAATCAAGCAGGACTTGAACAGTTTGCATTCTACGTTCAAAAAAATTGGCAATTTCTTGTCGAAGTTCCACAACATTACCCTGAATTGCAGATATAAAAACTGCTTCGGGATAATTTCTTCTTAAAATGGCTTGTTCCAACAGATTAAGTTGATCTGTTTTGTTAAAGACTAAGATTTTTGGAATTCCAACCGCTTGTATTTCGTCAAGCACAGCTAATGTGGTTTTGATGTGTTCTTCCGGTTCGGCTCCCACGTCAACAACATGAAGTAACAAATCAGCATCACGGAGCGTTTCCAATGTGGAATGAAATGATGCGACCAATTCGTGAGGAAGGTTTTTGATGAAACCAACTGTATCAGAGAGTAAAATTTTCGGCCTGCTTTCTTCTTCTAGTAATCTCGTGGTTGAATCCAAGGTCGCAAACAGCTTATTTTCAACTAGCAATTCTGAATTGGTTAATGTGTTCATGATAGTTGATTTTCCGGCGTTAGTATAGCCAACGAGGCTTACATTTAAGCATGAACTCCGACGCTTTTTTTGATTGGTTCTTTCACGATCAACACGCTTGAGGTCCTCTTTCAAATTAGCAATTTTGCGACGTAAAATTTGCCGGTCTTTCTCAATCTGTTTTTCACCGGTCCCCCTAGAAACTCCAATTCCACCTCTCTCGCGGTCTAAGTGTTTCCACATTCCCAACAAACGTGGAAGTAGGTATTCTGATTGAGCCAGTTCTATTTGAAGTTTAGCCTCTCTTGTGCGGGCGTTTCTCCCAAAGATCTCTAAGATCAATTGAGTCCTGTCTAGAACTGGCTTATGCAAAGATTTCTCTAAATTTTGTGCTTGCTTAGGACTGAGTTGACCGTCAGTGATCAACAGTGAAATACTATGTTTGTGAATTAGGTCTTTGATCTGTCCAAGTTTCCCCTTTCCAAAAAAGAAAGCAGGATGTGGCTGATCTCTTTGTTGAACTAAAGCATCACAAACCACTGCACCAAGGGAATAGGTAAGCGCACGAAGTTCTTCCAGAGAATGATCTATATCTAAACGTGAATATTTTGGTAATTGCAGTGAGAGTAGTAGGACATTCGGAAAATTACGGAAAAGAAGCGTCTCGTACATCTACCTCTAGATTTTTGGATTGATTGAATTCAGAGTAAGATATTTAACTAAAGCTGTTGGAACGGGTTTGCTTTCTAGCCAAATTAAAAATTGTTGCAACACAATCATTTCTGCAACATACAACAGAATCACCCAGGAGTCCAATAGAAGGCTCATACCAAACATTGATAATTGAGAGCCTCGATATATTGGATCGCAGCAAAATTTGAAAATTCCGGTATGTATCCAAGTCACCTCAGGCTGAATAAATATCCTGATCTTCATCATTCTTAACCAGCCAAGTTCCCTAAATCCGAACCACATTATTACTAAGCCGAGCCACACCATGGACAATCCAATAATGGACCAAACTTTTGAGTAATGATATTCATAATTTTCGACAAGATCTAAGAGAAGGGTTAAAATCATGTATCCAATCAGCAGCCAGCTGGACCCGAGCTGAATGCTGTGAATAAAAAAAGCCCTAGAACCGAAGCAATTTGAGTAGAAAAAATAATTGTATTGTAACCAATAAATCAAACTTTCGTGCATAATCCCAAGAAAAATTAGGAAAAATATGCAGATTTCGGTACTCACGATTACGTTGTGAATAGAATGATTGGAACCTATTTGCCTGAGATCTAGGATTCAAAACTTGCTTCACATTTTTACTCAAATTTTCCTTTAGATGAAATTAATTATTGTTGAATAGTATGTCAAAAGTTGGATTTGCAATTACAATCGGAAATTTTGATGGTCTTCATCTGGGTCATAGAGCCCTTATTGAAACTACATTGCAGGCTTCACATTCGTTTGCAGGAAAATCTGCTTTGGTTACCTTTGATCCTCATCCTCAAGAAGTACTAGGTAAACGGCCGGTCGAGAGAATAAATTCACGTTATCATCAGGAACAACTACTAATTCAAGCTGGCCTTGATGAGGTAAAAACGCTATCTTTTACTGAAGAGTTCTCAGAGCTTTCACCAGAGGGTTTCGTGAGACGTTTTCTAGTAGAGCCCTACAACCTTAGTCAAGTAGTAGTGGGTTACGATTTCAGATTCGGTTGTAACCGTGCCGGTGACTTTAAAACCCTTGAAACAATGGGTAAACAGTTAGGTTTTAAGGTCCAAGAGATTCCACCATTACAATTGGGTGGAAGAACCGTCAGTTCGACTCTTATAAGGCAATTGATCAGAGAAAATCGATTTGAACAACTCCCAATGTATCTTGGAAGACCTTATGGGATTCGGGGGTCAGTAGAAATTGGAGATCAAAGGGGAAGAATTTTAGGCTTTCCCACTGCAAATATTAACCCTCGTGTGAATTTAGCTCTCAATAAAGGTGTTTATGTAAGCAGAGTGTGTTGGCAGGGAAGACGACTTTGGGGAGTGAGCAATTTTGGTACAAGACCTACATTTCAGAGAGATAAACCTTTGTTGGAAACCCACTTGCTGGATGAAACTATTGATTTATATGGAGAGATCATTGAAATTCAACCTTTGGCTTTCTTGAGGCAAGTAGTGAAATTTTCAGGTCCTGATGAACTGAAAGCTCAAATCGTTATGGATATTAAGCAAGCGAGAAATTATCTTGAGCGTAGCAAACAGACTTGAGCAAAGCTCAGTTGATTTACTCTACAAAATTCGAATTTAAAGTTTTAATCCCATGAGTAAATTTCCCGAAATCATCCCAATTTTTCCTCTGTACGGTACGATACTTCTACCAAACACGATTCTTCCCTTACACATTTTTGAGCCTCGTTATCAGCACATGATTGAATATACTATGAAGCACGATCAAGTAATTGGAATAGTGCAACCAATTGAGCAGGAGCAGGAGAAGATCTATAAAATTGGTTGTCTAGGAAAGATTGAGCAATGTCAACAACTTCCAAATGAAAATTATTTGATTCGCTTGAACGGGGTACTACGATTTCAAATTAAAAAAGAATTGGAAGTTACTACACAATATCGCAAAGTAGCTTCCGACTACTCAAGCTTTGTGAATGATTTGGAGGAAGGTGATCAGGACTTAGAAGATCCTGAATTACTTTATGAGAAATTTTGTAATTACGCAGAGAAAAAAAATATCCAAATTGAATGGGACAAACTAAGAACCATACCAATTCATTATCTGGTAAATATTCTATGCATGAACTTAGACTTTAATAGTATGGAGAAACAAGCTCTCTTGGAAACTAGGAATCTCCAACATAGATGGGATACACTCATTACACTTATCAGCATGGCGATAGCTGACAATTCAGATCAGATATCAGCCAGTGAATGCGTGAACTAAATTGAAAGAAACACATGATTCGCAAAAAATTTCATAAATTCTTCAGCGCCCTGACATTTCTTTTCCTAATTCTAGGATTGCCTTTAGCGGCTGATGAGAAAGCTGGATCCCAGCAGAATTATTTTCAAGCAAATCCAATTATTGCCGAAATCAATGGAGAAATAATTCGATTTGAGGATCTTCGTGATAAAGCCGCTCAGGATGCTGCGCAGGCACTATATGATCAGTTGGCGAGACTCCTTCCAAATCTCGTTTTAAATGAATTGGCCAAATCTGATTCTAAAATTGATCCAAATCCAAAATTTACAATCAACGAGGACATGATAACCCTGTTTTATAAGCAGAACAGGTTAGAAAATCGCGGCAGCATTGATGAATTGAGACCACAAATTCGTGAATATTTGGCAAACCAACTAAAGCAGGAAAGCGTTTACCGCCAGTACAACGAGGCATTATCCAAAGGACTGGTAAAGTCATATCTCCAAGCTCCATCTGAGTTTCTGTTGGAGACTAATGTTGGGCAGGGTTACCTCCGAGGAAACAAGAAGGCAAAGGTGATTTTACTTGAATACTCAGACTACCAATGCCCTTTCTGCGCTAGAGTTCAAAATATTTTAACAGAACTAATAAAAGAATATGGAAGTCGGGTAGCTTTTGGATACCGTCATTTCCCATTGCCTTTTCACAAAGAAGCAGATGAGGCTGCAATTGCTGCCGAATGCGCCAGAGATCAAGGGAAATTTGAAGTACTTCATTCTTTGCTGTTTAAGAATCAGAAGAATCAGTTTGTAGAAAACCTTGTTGGCTATGCTGACGAAATTGGAGTGAAAGACGTAGACCAGTACGAAAAATGTATTATAGAAGAAAATTATCGCTCACGAGTCTTGGATGATTTGAAAGCTGGTCAAAAGGCTGGAGTGACAGGAACTCCTGGTTTCTTTATTGGCACATTTGATTCTAAGAGTGGGAGAGTCAGGGGTGAATTACTCTCTGGTGCAAGGCCCTTTCAAGATTTTAAACAAGCTTTAGAAAAGTATTTAAATCATCAGTCTTGATGCAATTTCCTGAACCACAGGTGTGCCTCGCAGCCTGGGATGCAGTTGTATCACCAAATATATTGGTACTTGGCGATTTGATGCTCGATCGTTACTCTTGGGGTACAGTTGATCGGATTTCACCAGAGGCGCCAATTCCAGTATTGAAACTAGCCCGTGAAGAAGAACGCCTAGGAGGTGCAGGAAACGTTGCGATGAACCTTAAAACTCTGGGCTGTAGTGTCACAGTCTCAGGTTTGATTGGTAAAGATTCAATTGGAAACCAAATTCTTGAAATTTTAGCAAATGAAGGACTTGACCCTAAAGGAGTCCAACAAGAAAGTGATCTCTCCACGGTTTTGAAACATCGGATGATTGCAGGACATAACCATCTATTACGCTTAGATCATGACCCTCCCGCATATTATCAATATCGAAACTACACCAACTTGCTTAAATGGCTTGAATCTGTACTGCCCGGCCAACAAGCCTTGGTTATATCCGATTATAACAAGGGAACTCTTCACCCTTCGCTTCTCAAATCAGCGATCCAAATTTCAAATTCATTACATATTCCGGTACTTGTAGACCCAAGAAATCATGGAAATTATGAGATTTATGAGGGATGTAGTTGGATTAAACCGAATCGGAAAGAAGCCAGTGCTGCTTCTGGCGTAAGTATTACGGACAAAGAAAGTGCAATAAAAGCTGCTGGGCTTCTCCAACAAAAGCTTAACGGGGCTATAATCGCACTTAGTTTGGATAAAGATGGACTTTTACTTTTTGAATCGAGGGAAGAATTCATCTTTTTTGGCACGGAAGCACTTGAGGTCTTTGATGTCGTAGGGGCGGGTGATATGGTAATTAGTATTTTAGCAATGCTTATTTCTAGTAAAGCCACTCCGTCTATATCTGCTCATTGGGCTCAAATTGGGGCAGCGATGGAAATTCAACACGTTGGAGTTGTTTCTTTTGAAAGAGAAGAAATTCGTAAAAGATTTGTTTATGGACATACATCTACAAAAATTGTCTCATTAAAAAGACTTCAACGAGAATTAATATTTAATGATGAATCTTCTCTGGTTATCACGAATGGATACTTCGATAAACTTTCTTCAACTCATCTAAAGTTCCTTGGGCAACTTCGAGAGTTCAAAGGTTTTACAGTAGTCGCGATCAATAGCGACGCTTCAATCCAGCGAAAAAAAGGAGAACCACCTTTACTTGATGAGATGGAACGCGCCAGATTGCTGGCATCGCTCCAAAGTGTAGATAGGGTACTGATTTTTGATGAAGACGACTGTTGTGAAATTTTCCGGTGCCTAAAGCCTAAAATTGTTGTCAAGGGAGCCCGTTACAAGTACAGACAAATTGAAGAGTTCAAAGTTATTAATGAGATAGGAGCCCAAGTTGAATTTCTTCCAGAGTATAGTATGTAAAATGAGCTTTTTTCCAAAATTTGATCACCAAAAAAGATACCTCCCGATTAGTCAATACTACCGTGAGAAATTTGGATTTCGAGTACAAAAGGTAAGTGTTTCTATCGCTAAGACCTGTCCTAATCGAGAAGGCTTGGCTGGCATGAAAACCTGTATATTTTGTGATGAGTGGGGTTCTGCGCCTGCATTTGTTCAAGCTGATTGGACGATGTTAGAACAGTTAAAATATCATAGAGAGCGTATAAGGAAGCGATACAAGGCGAATAAATTTTTAGTTTATTTTCAAAGCTATACGAACACATTTGGAAGACTTTCAGATTTAAAGAAACGTTGTGACGAAGCTTTGCAACAAAAAGACATCATAGGCATCGTCATCGGAACCCGTCCGGATTGCTTACCAAAGGGAGCTTTAAAATTTTTTGGAGAGCTGGCTTCGCAAACTTACTTGTCCATTGAACTAGGCATTCAAACATTTAATGATGAGCAGTTAAGTTTTCTGCGACGTGGACACGATAGAGAAGTTTCAATCCAAGCACTTAAGCAACTAAGAGAAATTCAAAATTTGAATATCTGTACGCATCTTATTTTTGGTATTCCAGGTGAATCAGATCAACAACTAGTTGAAGCTGCAAATTTACTCAATGAACTTTCTGTCGATGGGGTAAAGTTGCATAATTTGCATGTTCTTAAGAATACTCCCTTGGCAGAAGAGTATAACGCAGGCAACTTTTCTCCAATTGAATTACCAGACTATGCTAGGCGTGTTGTTCTGTTTTTAGAAAACCTTGATCAAAGGATATCAATTCATCGACTTTCAGCTGTCGCACCTCGCTGGGATGAATTGATTGCACCTGAATGGAATAAAGAAAAAATGCGTCCCGCACAGTATATTGAAAACTTACTGGCAAAACGTGAAACATGGCAGGGACGTATTTTAGAAACAGTTTCCTAACCTAAAGGAGAACTTGCAGTCAAAAATGCAGGCAGATTTAGTCGTGGCAGGAGCAAAGAATGGGAAAGCAAGTCAAATAGCTCTCTATGATATACGAGCAAAATCCAGCTTGGCCGATTACGTGATGATTTGTGAAGGACGCTCACAGCCACATTGTCGAGGAATTGCAGAGAAGATTCAGGAAAAGCTTAAACTTACCAAAACTTGGCCTCTAGGCATTGAAGGTGAAATGGAAGGAACTTGGATTTTGCTGGATTATGGAGACGTGATTGTTCACATTTTTCATCCAGACATAAGGACTTACTATAAACTTGATGAGCTTCAGCCAGGACCCCCATTAGAAAGATGGGATGAAGAGTGATCCGCTTTTCTTAGAGCATTTAAGATTAGACCTCAAGCAATCTACACTGTCAGTGCGTCCACCATTGAGTCGATTGAACACTTGGAAATTAGGTGGTACGGCTCTGGCTTTGTTAAATGCAGAATGCGAAGCAGATATCTGTTCGACAATAGGGAAATGTCATCTTAACGGGGTGCCCTGGCGAGTGATTGGCAAGGGGTCAAATTTGCTAATGCCTGAATTTTGGCCAGGTATTTTAATCAGATTGGGAAAAAAATTTAGGAAATTTGAAATAGTAGATCAGGATTTCTCCGCGACTTTTGGAGCGGGGATAGCTGATGCTACTGCCGCTCTGAAATTAAGTCATAAAGGTTGGTCAGGTCTTGAATTTTTGATTGGGATTCCAGGCACCATTGGTGGGGCTATTTGTATGAATGCAGGTGCACATGGCTCTCAGACTTGTGACTTTCTGCATAGCGTTGATTGGATTGATGAGCAAGGTAATTGGCGAAGATCAAATCGAGAAGAACTGTACTTTGCATACAGGTCATCTCCTTTTAGTACGAGCAAAAAAAGGGTGGTTTTGATGGCTAAGTTTTCCCTATGCTCAAGGAGTCCTGAAGAAATTCGTAAAAAAATGGCTAAATTTCACACTTTCAGGATTGAGAAACAGCCACAGAAGCTGCCCAACTGTGGTTCTGTTTTTAGGAATCCACCAAATGGTATTGCAGCTGAACTCATTGAAGCTTCTGGATTAAAAGGAAAGACCTTTGGTTGCATGCAAATCAGTAAAGTGCATAGCAATTTTATGGTCAATCTGGGTGGTGCCACATCTGATGATGCTCTTAGACTAATAGAATTTGTTAAAGATAAAATTTGGATTGATCATAAAATAGAATTGAACACGGAAGTTCATACTCTAACTTAGAGAAAATTTTGGGATTGCTCCACTAGAAGGATTCTAGTGGGATTGACGGGGAATGGATGCCAAGGCTATGCAAGATCTAAAAAAACGCCCTACAAAACGAAACCCTCAAAAAACTAGTCGAAAAATTACCCCTGTTACAATTAGAAAAAGTGACGGGCGGCGCATTATGGTCATGCCCGAGCAGATCCCCACGAGGATGAAGCGGCAAAATAAGATTGCAACCGCAAATTCTGTTTCATTTAAAAGTTCAATCAAAATTTTGGGTGGGTTGTCATTGACAATCCTTAAGATGATCCCCTCGACGGTACTGCTATTAGCTGTTTCCTGGCTGGCTTGGGGAACTTTTCAGATGGCTCCAAATTTATTCCAAAAGCAACTACAGCAACTAAGTGTAGAAGGAATCCATTTGTTAAGTGAAGATGATATTCTAAGTTCGGTGCAAATACCTTTATCAAACAATCTATCATCACTTGACCCATATGAACTATCTGGAAAGGCCAATACCAACAAAATTGTGAAAACGTCCCACGTGAGGCGCTACTTCCCTGATCAAATACATTTCTTTATTGAGGAGTTTGGCCCTGAAGCAACTATTGAACATCGTGGTAAACTTTTCTTGATTGATGAAAATAGAAAACTTTTGAGAGAAATCAAAAGTGATGGAATCATCAACGCTCCAGTGCTTAGAGGTTTTGATAGACAGGAAATTGTTGATCTGCCAGATTCCTTTAGGTTGGGGCAGGCTTTGAGATTTCAGAATTCATTACATTTAAACGAAGCTTTCAGGCAGAAAGTTCAATACATCGATGTGGAAGAACCACTCAACGTTAAAGTGAAGTTATTTGAGGGACCGACACTGATCTACTTTGGTAGTAATTTCTTTGTAGAAAGAATAGGAGTTTTTGAAAAAGTTTATGACCCAATTCTGGAAAAACACAGACTACCGCAAAGAATTGATCTACGGTATCACAACAAATTGATTGTCACACCCTGAAAAGCAACGATTCTTATAAAATTAAAGGTGGAAATAAGATTTTAAATTGGTACGATACCGAAAAAAAAAGATTTCGAGATTATCCGAATTTCTTTTGGT
The DNA here is from genome assembly GCA_000224765.2 of SAR324 cluster bacterium JCVI-SC AAA005. Classification (GTDB taxonomy): domain Bacteria; phylum SAR324; class SAR324; order SAR324; family NAC60-12; genus JCVI-SCAAA005. Next base: position 59,374 of record AGAU01000066.1, read on the forward strand.
GCAGGATGCAAACAAAGATACCATTGGAGGTTAATTGGAAACTGTTAGTCGGGAACAAATCTATTCAATCATCGCTGAAGAACTTGGCAATGATCATTACATTCAGGACTTAAGGCAAAAAGCTCTTGCAATTGCAGAAGGCGATCCGGGTAAAGCACAAGAAGTTTATGTGGAATATCGACTCAAACAGTTAGAGGAGAAAATTCGAGAGAGTGAACAATCAATCCGTTCGCTTAGAGAAACTTGGAAGCGTGAAAATGAACAAAGGATTCAAGAAGCACATAGAATAAAATTAAAAGAGCGAGGCGTTCTCAACACTGACTGGAATCAATCAGATGAAATGAAACCAAGAAAAGCCAGTAGATGGGTGCTACTTGCCCCCGTAGTTTTAATGAGCGTTGTAATGATTTACGGTTTGATTAACTTTCAGTAAAATTAAACTAAATTTTTTCTAAAATTTTCATTAAACTTTAAATTTCCATAAGTAGAGATTTTTCAAAATAGATTAAATCAATAAAAAAATCTTACCTATTTTAGTAATAAAAATAAATTTTAGATTAAAAAAATTCAAATTCTCAACTTTTCAAACACCAACAACAAATCATTACTCAAATTTAGATAGAAGTTCATGGTGAAACATGAGAGAAAAAATCAGCAAACAGAGCGACTCCTTGAAATTATGAGAACCCTCCGCGATCCTGATGATGGTTGCCCTTGGGACATAGAACAAGATTTTTCAACTGTGGCACCTTACACGATTGAGGAAGCTTATGAAGTAGATGAAGCTATCCGGAAAAAAGACTTTGGAGAATTAAAAGAAGAATTAGGTGATCTTCTTCTTCAGGTTGTTTTTCATTCGCAAATTGCTGGAGAATTAGGATTGTTTGACTTTGATCAAGTGGCTATGGGGGTCTGTGAAAAAATGATTAGCAGGCACCCACATGTGTTTCAAAAAGACGTGGTTAAAGATATTCACTCCCAAGGAGTGTCTTGGGAATTACATAAAGCCGAAGAGCGAAAAAAGAAATCAGCCGATCGAGGAGGCCAATCTGGGGCATTAGATGATGTGGCTTTAGCGCTACCAGCTTTGATGCGAGCTCAAAAGCTAAGTAAGAGGGCTGCTCAAGTTGGGTTTGATTTGCAAAATTCTACAATTGCTTGGGAGAAAGTTGAAGAAGAAATATGTGAAATTAAGGACGAATTCGAAAGTAAAGAATCAACTCCACAGAGTTTGCAGGAAGAATTTGGTGATCTTCTCTTTGCGCTTTGTAATTGGGCAAGAAAGTCAGGATTAGACGCGGAGGTTGCTCTTAGAAATGCGAATTCAAAATTTATTCATCGATTTGGATATGTAGAATGCAAAGTAAACAGTTCCGGGGAGCTTTGGGAGCAGTTTTCTATGGAGGATCTAATAAAATTTTGGAATGAAAATAAAGAGGATAGAAAATTATTTAAATAATTATGCTAGATGATATTTTGGCAGTTTTACACTTGATATCTCATGATTCTCTATTTTTTAGAAAAAATTTAATCTTTTAATCTTCAATCTACCTTATTTGAGCACTATCAAACTGGTATCGGTGCTTATCTTTATACTTGCTTAAATAAGGAGTCTATAAACCAATTAGTTTATGCTCAGATAATCAAAAGACTTAAAATTAAGTGAAAATTCTATTAGAACTTATTAACTAGAATAAAGAAATATAAACTATAAACTGAGTTATCAATACTGAAGCATAAAAAGATATTCAATATTGGTTTGATCGAAAATTTATAGAATGTATCATTTGTGAATTAAGTTATATGAATATTTTTTTAAGAACAAATTATTATGTTTTGTTAAATAAAAAACGTCAATTACATAAACATTCTTAGTTGTTAAGATGTTTATGTAATCAAAATCTGGAAAAAAAAGGGTAAAGTCAAACAGCTGAGTCCCCTTTTTCACCTGTCCTAATTCTTATTGCCTGATCCAGATTAACAACAAATATTTTACCATCTCCAATTCTACCTGTCTTGGCTGCATTCAGAATAGCTTCAATAGCATTTTCAACCTGATCATCGGATAAAACTATTTCGATCTTCACCTTTGGTAAGAAATCAACGATGTATTCAGCTCCACGGTATAATTCAGTATGACCTTTTTGTCGGCCGAACCCTTTTACTTCACTTACAGTCAGTCCCTGGATCCCGGCTGCATGTAAGCTATCTTTAACTTCTTCAAGTTTAAATGGCTTAATAATAGCTTCGACTTTTTTCATTGAGTCTCAATAATGTATGTTAAAAATTTGGAGCAAATCCATCTGGAATATCAGTGGTACCTACAACATGAAAAAAGGCTAACACATGGGACATGTCAGCTTTATAAACAAATATCAGAACAATTCATTAAATACGTTACTAATAATTCTGAAAAGCTATACCTCCACAATGAATGGACTTTAAATGACCTTACTGGAAGAATTGTACAAATTGTTCTTGATGATTATTCTACACATAGAAACTGGAAGGATGCAACCTACTCATCCTATGAAAAATCAATCCGATCATTTTTCCATTTCTTGAGTGCTAAAGAATTTATTGATAAAAACCCACTAAAAAACTTTAAGACTCGTGAATTGCTAAATCATAATGAATTCATTGATAAGCATGATATTTTACCTGATAAGCTTAATAGTTTAATTAATTCACCATGTTTAGAGAACTTTAAAGAATTAAGAAATAGAATTTTACTAGAATTAGCTTATTCTACAGTTTGGAAAATTAGTCAATTAGCAAAAATTCAGGATATCATTTTAAAAAAAGAAGAACTTTTAGAAATTAAAACTAAATTAGAAATTAAAGAGGTTCCTCATTTGGGAATCAATAAGGATAGACTAGAACAATACAAGATGTTTTTACCTAATTTGTATGAAAGAGAATGTTTCTGGATAAATAATAATAATGAAAAAATTAACCTAAATCAGCTTAGAACCATCCTCAGAAAACAATTAAAGCCAATAGGCTTAGATCTCAAAAAACTTAGAGAGATTGCTACACAGCAATTTCAAAAAAATGGTGCTGACATTCGATCTGTACAAAGGCTAAGAAATCTAAAGAAAATTCACCGATTCAAATCTTTAATTGATTCCGATTACAAGAAACTCAAAAGAAAATTCTCAGTGTCTCATATTAGAAATCGTTAGTGGGTAAATAAGCTGGTCTCCCAGCCCTGATCACGGTCACCGTACCCATGGATCAGAATTTGGATCAATCCTGGAAGAATTTTCTGAGCTATGTCATTAATTTCAATTATAGTTTTTCCTGAGGGTAAAGACGGACGATATCTCATCATGCTTTCCAATTGATGATAAATATCAATCAGATGATAAACATCACTAGCAGCATACTCTAATTGGCTTTGTGTAAGATTTGGTGATGCCCAATTAGTCTGCTGCTGCTGTTTAGAGATTTCAATGCTCAGTAACTCCTCACAAAGATTTTTTAATCCATGGGAATCGGTATATGTTCTAACAATCTTGCTCATCACTTTAGTGCATCTAAAATTTTCAACAATAATTCCCATTGATACTTCAAAGAAAGCTACATCAGTCAATGCAAAATGAAAAAGCTTACGAACAGAAGAATCTTGAAGTAGCCTTTTGAGATTTTTTGGAGGTCTTTCAGGGTTTGGTCTGATCAGAGTAACATTCCTTGCATCGTCGCCTAGTTGAACAAGGCAAATATTATCACGATTAATTTTTAAGCCATGTAATTCAGTATCAACAGCAATTAGTTTATTAGCGCTATAAGCATTCAAATCTTGGTCACTTAAATCTTCAAAAACTTCAAAATTAGAATTTTGACTCATACTTTATCCTAAGAATTTATTAAATGATTTGAGATCAACTGATGAAATCAAAAAAAGTTTTAAACTACTCTAACAGATTTTTTCTTAGCATACCTCTGCTATTCAGCTTTTCTTTAAAATCTATAAGTGCACTTACACTCGACGAAGGAGCTTACTTGGTTCTTAATCAGGAAAATAGAACATTTCAGTTTCAGAATCGAGAAGAAGAATTTGATCTAAATGATGGAAGAAGAGTACAACTAAAGATTGATGGTACTTATGAATTTACTGAAACTGGTCAAAGAAATATCAGACTTCAAGATGGAAGAATCCTCATGCTGCAGAGTGATCAAAGCTATGGGTATTTTGAAGGTGAATCGATTTTGATGCCAAATGGACTGACTTTGATGTTGAAACCGGATAGCACTTATCAATTGTACAGTGCAAATGAGCAATTATTTCCATTAAGAGATGGCAAGTTGATCTTGTTAAAACAAAATAACCAGTATGAGTACATTACATCCGATTCTGATTTTCGTCGTTTTTGGAACCCGAGAATTATAGAGTTGGAGTCAGAACTGTGTAGAATAACATTGAGAGAAGAGGAGGATCTTCAACGTGTAATGAATCTTCAAATGGAATTAGATCAAATAGTTGAATATATGCAAATTGTTGGATCTGATAAACAAATAGACCTTTTAACCCGAGAAAGACTAAGAACAGTCTACTCTCCTAATTGTAAATCAGCATCCTGATTAAAGGTTATAGACTGCTCGTGGAATTAAATATTTAATTTACTGATATAATTAGATAAATAGATAAAATATAAGAGGATAATATCAGATATGTTCCATATCTGATATTATCAAACTTATAAATTATCTGGTAATTTAACATTATTAGAACACTTCTTAGTTATTTTTATCTATTAAAGGTATAATTTATGGTGATTGTCAAAATTTATTGATCTTCAAATCTATTTCTAGGCGGTTTTTCCTATTTAGTTGATGCGTTAATACTGTATTCCGTAATTCTACATGATGGGAGATTTAGAGACTCTGATGAGGTTAGCCCCAAAAGATAAAAAAACACTTACCATATTCTATAGAATTATGGTTAAGTGAATAAAATCGCAGAGTGCGACTTGATTTGAATTTGTGATCCTTCAATACTATTGATATTAAAAACTCGAATTAGGAATTTTATGAATTTGAATTTTGAATATAGCTCTTCTGAAAAGATAAAAACCGATGGAGTATTGATTTTTTTTTCATCTGATGATCTGAAAACTTGTTCAAGTAACCAATACTTATCAGCGGATATTTCTGCTTCTATTGAATTAGGAATTAATAGCGAATTATTTTTTGGAGATTATAACGAACAAAAGACTTTTGCAATTTCCTCTTCACAACCAAGAATAGTGCACTTGAGTGGACTTGGTGAATTGAAAGATGTTACCCCGGAGAAACTACGAAGAATCTCTGCAAAGGCTATCCAAAGCATTATGGATACTAGAGTCAAATCACTCTCAGTACTAATACCCAATAATTTGTCTGAAGAATTTGAATCCGGGAAATTGATTACGGAAGCACTTTCATTAGGAAGTTATCAATTTAAAAAATATAAAACTGATGAATCGGATGATTCACGTACTTCAGAAATTAACGTAACCATTTTAGACCCTCACCAAGTTTCTTCAAAAGACGATATAGAAAGAGGAGCAAGTATTGCTCAAGGAACAAATTTTACAAGAGACCTCGGAAATACTGCTCCAAATGATTTGACCCCAGATGACTTAAAGCAAATTGCTCAAGATCTAGCAGAGGCTTCAAATGGAAAACTAAAATTTAGTTTTTTAGATGAAAAGAAAATGTCAGAACTTGGAATGCAAATGTTTCTTGGAGTCTCAAAAGGATCAGAAGTACCTGGTCGTATGGTGTTTCTTGAATATTTTCCAAAAAAGGCAAAATATACGGTTGCTTTAGTTGGTAAAGGCATTACGTTCGACACTGGTGGGATCTCTCTTAAACCAGGAAAAGGTATGGATGAGATGAAATATGATATGTGTGGCGCTGGTGCTGTTCTCGGAATAATGAAAGCTCTCATTGAATTGAATTTACCTGTAAATGTAGTAGGTGTTTTGGCTGCAGCAGAAAATATGCCGGACGGAAAAGCCCAAAAGCCAGGTGATATTGTCAAAGCGTACAATGGTAAGACCGTTGAAATCTTAAATACTGATGCAGAGGGACGTTTGGTTCTTGGAGATGCACTCAGTTATACTGCAGATCACTATAAACCAGATTGTATGATAGATTTAGCAACTCTTACCGGTGCATGCATTGTTGCACTTGGGCATTTAAGTATAGGGGCGATTTCCAACGATCAACATCTTTGTAAATCCATAATACAAGCAGGTGAAAGAAGTGGCGATAGAGTTTGGCAGTTGCCAAGCTATCCTGAGTATGCTGAGTTGATCAAAGGAAAGCACGCTGATCTGCAAAATATTGGTCCAGGTGGAGAAGCAGGTACTGTTACTGCCGGAGTCTTTCTTCAACACTTTGTAAATGATGTACCTTGGGTGCATCTAGATATTGCAGGAACTGCATGGGCTGTAAAAGGTATCGATTATCATCCAGCAAATAGTGCAAGTGGATCTGGGGTAAGGCTACTAATTGACTTTTTAGAGAATTTATCTGAGTCACAAAGTTGAATATTATTTACTTTGGAACTCCAGATTGGGCAATTCCTCCACTAGAAGGCCTTATTTCAGAGGGGTTCCAAGTATCTATGGTGGTTACTCAACCTGATCGATTAACAGGTCGAAAAAAAGTCCTGACACCTTCTGCTGTTAAAGCTTTCGCACTTCAAAGGAATTTACCAGTTTTCTCGCCAATAAAAATCAAGGACAGGGATGTCTTTAGTCATCTTAAACAGAAAAATCCAGATCTCATCATAGTTTGTGCGTATGGTCAGATACTGCCCCAGAAATTATTAGGCCTTCCGAGTTTTGGCAGCTTTAATATTCATTTTTCTATTTTACCAAAATTTCGAGGGGCGAGTCCAGTACAAGCATCCATCTTAGCTGGAGATTCCACAACGGGGATTTCAATTCAAAAAATGGTAATGAAATTGGACGCAGGACCAATACTATCAGAAAAAAAATCTATTGAGATACTTAAATCAGACACTTCTAAAACACTTGGAGAAAAACTTTCTGCACAAAGTAAAGATTTACTGATAGAGTCAATTCATCAGATTATTGCTAATAAAGGATTTGTTGAGCAGGATGAATCTAAAGCAACATTTTGTGGATTAATTAAAAAGGAAATGGGCAGAATAAATTGGATCGAAGATACCCCAGAATTAATTAGCAGAAAATTAAGAGCTTATGACCCATGGCCAGGTATTTATTCTTATGATTCAGATGGTAAAAGAATTAATTTTTTAGCAATAGAATTAAGTAGTCACCACACTAAATTAGGTGTTATTCAAAATGATTTTAGCATCGGCTGCAAAGATGGTTCTGTGAAAGTAAAGAGAATTAAACCTGAAGGAAAGAGAATTATGACTGGAGAAGAATTTCTCCGTGGCAGATCACATTTGATTAATACATTATTATCCTAAAAGGAACACAATGGATGAACAAACTAAAGTTGAATTAGAATCGGCTGCTTTTCGAATTCTAATCAGTCATTTGCGAGATCGAACTGATGTACAAAATATTGATATGATGAATTTGGCAGGTTTTTGCAGAAACTGCTTGTCAAAATGGATTGTCTCTGCTGCAGAATCCAAAGGGCTTACACTAGCTTATGAGGAAGCACGGGAACACGTTTACGGTATGACATATGAGGAATGGAAAACCAAACATCAGAAGCAAATTTGATCAACCTCCTATACAGCTCTTCTAACTACACGAATCTCATTCGCCAGTTTCTGGGGATTAGTTTGAAAATGTAATCTATTAACCTCATATATTGTTGGTAGATTTAACTTTATAACTTGTCAGATAACTATCCATCTTAGAAGTCTCTTCAGCTTTTCCTAAATTGTATAAGATAACTTTGAGGCAGAAACCCAATTCCAGTCTTTTATTAATATTAACGAATTCTTTTGGGATTCTATATGGATAACAAAATGAAGAAGTTTGAAACTCTTGATTCTGTCTCAGAATCTTTATAAGACCATTATCTTTTAAAATTCAAACTGTGAGAGTGTATTCGATTTAAATTAGTTTGGGAAAAAAAATTTTCATTAAAAATTTCAATATTTGGAGCGTATTTAGTCTGGACCCCTTTATATCTATTTCAACAACATCAATGCTTTTTCAAAAAATTTCGTTTACTGGGATAATAAAGAATTCTCTATTGAAGTAATACAGTAAGGGCTTTTCTCTTTATAAAGATTATATATAAAAAGATTTTTTCTATGATTGCTTCCTCAATAATTAGATTGATTTCTTTAAACTTCCCTTAAACCAATATCTCATTCAAGCAGATTTACTAGATTCACTTTCGTTACCGATTTCTAACAGGTTTATATATTTAATTTATGGATATAATAAAACATAATAATTTGTTTAAAAAATAATTTTCCGATTAC